>JANQFE010000011.1 GCA_028278025.1 Thermodesulfobacteriota bacterium
CAAGGCGTAGAGGAGCCCTTTCCCAAAAGGTCGGAGCAGGTTTGTGGCTTTACTGTTCTTAACCCTCTACGCCTTCCTTTTTAAAATTACGAAGACAGGGTTGTTGCATGTACGTGTAAAAAAACACAAAGGCATTTCCTATGAAAACAAATAGTATATTGAGGTTACTGACAATTGGTTTAGTTGCTCTATGTGCCTGTTCAAAAAAAAGCGGCTTTGAGAGTTCGGGCTGCTGGTCACATACCGAACTCACAACCGGACTCAAGACTATTACCTCTGACAGCACGCAGCGAGAATATTATCTCAAACTGCCGGAAGGATATACTGCCAAGACTGCCTATCCGCTGGTGTTGGCCTTTCACGGAACCGGCGGGGATTATACCCGCTATACTGAAAACGACTACTATAATATCCAGGGTGCTGTGGGTGATGAGGCTATCCTGGTCTACCCGAATGCGCTGCCCAATGCTAATAATGTGGCCCAGTGGGATTATGACCGGGACCTGATCTTTTTCGATGATCTTTTTCAGGAGCTTGAAGCAAACGCCTGCTTTGATACAAGAGAAGTATTTGCCCTGGGCCACAGCAGCGGGGCCGGCATCTCGCATACGCTGGGGTGCAAACGGGGCAACATCCTGCGGGCTATCAGCCCGGTGGCCGGCTCCCTGGTAGACAGCCAGGATTGCATCGGCCAGGTGGCCGTCATCCAGATACACGGCAGCACAGACACCATGGTACCACCCTTTGAAGCAATGAAAAGCCGAGACTACTGGGCCGGCATAAACAGCTGCAGCCGCGAAGCCTCGGTAACCACGGTAGGTATTGATCCGTCCTGTGAGGCCTATGGCGAGTGTGATCAGGATTTCCCGGTTCAGTTTTGCCTGCATGACTTTGAAGACCCCACCCATTCAAGCCCGGGACACGCATGGCCTGATTTTGCCGGAGAAGCCATATGGGAGTTCTTCAAGGGGCTGCCGCCGGCAGCACCATCCGATAAGCCCGGCACCGGTGAGGTACCTGCTATCGTAACGGGCCGTATCAGTTTTAAAATACACTATCCATCTGATTTTGAAGGTATTCCTGAAACTCTGGCCGTATCCCTGTACCCGCACGGTACCCGTCAGCCGCTTTATTCATCTCCCACGTTCATTTTAAATACGGATGTCCCTATTGGAGATTACCGGCTCGGTGAAATTTCAGAATACAGTAATGTTGAAACAGATATGACCGGTGTGGAATTTGGCGACTATACGCTGTCCGTAGTTGTCTATATTGCAGGCGGTAACTATCCCATTCCAACCACGGGGAAAGATTATACCGGCCTGCAGGATATCACGATAGACAGCACCACAATCATCGCAGACACGCCCTTTGAGCTGGAGCATGTACAATCTTTCAGGGTCACCGCTGTGCAATGATATGCCGTGATTGCCTTTATGCTGCCCGCTGCCCAACAGGTAGGCTCGGCCGGACTTGGCCATTTTCCATACTTCATGCATATCACTGAAAAAACCGGACGGTCTCATGACGGCATAATCCATCTCCGAAGGTTTTCCATTACTCAGGCCAACGCGGTGAGCTTCTCGCTTAATTCCCACAATGCCTTTTGTAGTGCTTTGTCTCTGAACTGCAAGGACGGTTCCTTCAGTTTCACTACGGAATGCGCACTCAGCGGCCAGACACCTTCCCGGGGTTGCATGCCGCTGCCTTGGTCCTTACGTTTTGTCCTGGAAAAATATTTACCACTGAGTCCTTTTGCCTCAGCAGAAGTTGCCAAAAAAATGCTCGTCAGCGCAGCTTCCTCAGGAGTTATCATAAAACGGTTTATCATCTTTGTGATCAGGCTCTGGCGCCATGTGCCCGGCCAGATATTCCAGATACCGGTAGCAGCATGACCCGGATGAAGGGCATTGACCGTGACGGTGCTATTCTGCAAACGCTCTGCCAGTTCCTGGGTAAAAAGTATCAGAGCCCCCTTGGACCGGTTATACGCTTTTCTGCCGCTATATTTTTTTTCTGTATTAAAGTCCTGCAGATCAAGCTTGTCCTGAAAATGAGCATCAGATGAAACATTAACGATACGGGAATCCGGTGTATTCTGAATAACCGGTAAGAGTAAATTGGTAAGCAGAAAAGGACCCAGATAGTTAATCCCGATGGTGTTTTCAAAGCCGTCCATGGTTTCGCTGCGTTTGTGACAATAGACTCCTGCATTATTGATTAATACATGCAGCTGTTGGTGCTCTTTTAGAAAGGAGTCGGCAAATTTGCGGATAGAGCTAAGCTTTGCCAGGTTTATCTGCATTACGGTAATATTCTGATTCCCGCTTTCCTGCTTTACGGACTCGCACAGCGGCATGGCTGCGTTTTTATCTATACATGCCATAATAACCGCCGCCCCTTTTTGTGCTAAGCCCCTGGTTGTTTCCCTGCCGATGTCTCCGTCTGCTCCGGTAATGAGAACTGTTTTACCCTGCATAGTTTACATCCTTATCCGTGTAAATTAATTCCAGCGAACCTTAACAATTTTACCTGTCTTGTTTACAAAGCGTTCTTCCTGGATGCTGTGCAGATTGTTCCTTTCCAGGAATCCGTCAATACCCCCGGTGCTGTACCATTGTTTGAAGTTTGCAAAATGCTGCCGACCGGCCATCCATTCGATACACCAGGTCATTTTGCCCTGCATGTTTTGAGGCAGAGGTGCAAGCCAGTCAACAATAACCAGCTCGCGAGCAACACTTTGCGCCTGGGCCAGCAGACGTTGCCTGTCTGGTTCAGGCATTTCATGAAACACCAGCTTTAAAATTGCACAATCAAATTGTTCAGAAAACAGCTCAGTCAATGTTGTAGTTGTTTTGACAAGACAAAACTGAACGTTTGATGCCTGGTTATACTTTCGGGCGTAGCGAATCATCCGGGGGGAAGCATCAACTGCCGTAATAGAGCTGCATTTATCCGACAGACTATAAACCAGAGAACCGACCCCACAGCCGATATCAAGCAGGTGTGTATTATCAGCAATAAATTTTCTTACCGCTTCATTAAGATGCAGTGCTTTTTCAGCATTGCGGTCGGCAAACATCGCAAAAAACCAGCCGTCATACCAGGTTGTTTTATAGCCTGATTCCTGCATAAGCAATAGAGCCTGGGGGAGCTCCTGTTTCGCACCCCGGAAAATTTAAAAAAAACAGTTTTATACTTTTACTAGTTGCTGGTTGCTCGTTAAAAAACTATATCAAGCATTCAGAAATCAGCATCTCAATGTAACTGGAAGAGTTTTTATACTGTGCTCTGCGCTTTCCAGATAAATTAATTTAGTTACACCTACGTTGCCAATCCCGTCTGAATATTTTTATAGTTTTCAAGCACTATTGGTACGGTTTCATAGTGTATCAAGCAGGACAGTTCACCTTCATCAAGGCCCATAAGGATGCGGGACTGTTCATCTCCGGTGGCAAATGAAATAGTTTTATTTTTATACACATGTGGAAAAGAGCACAGGCACCAGGCTGAGCCCGACAGCCCGTGAACCAGCTTGCCGGTTTCCCAGGTATAGGCCTTACACAACCGCATAATTTTATAAGCACTTGCAATAACCATGACAACATCAGGATCTTCTACATCCTCAAGTGCTCCAATAACCTGGTAGGTATGGTGCACGAAATGATGCGGTATCTGCTGGTTTACACTGCGGAACTGTTTGCGGGTCTTATAGCCGCACCCTACGCCGATTGTCTGTGACATGCCGCCGTCAAACTCTTCCTTGACCACTTTTCTATTGCCGATTCCCGAATAGAGTGCCCCCCCGCACAGCACATTTTTATTGGTAATATAAAAGGGCTTATCCCGTTCCCAGACCTCTGCAGCGATGGCACAGTGAAACGATATATCATCACCGTAGGGCTCGGCATAGTCCGGGATCTCGTCAAAATCTTTAAAAGCAATTATCTTGCGTTCATAGCCCATTTCCTTAAACTGTTGTGCATACTCTTTGTTCCTGCTCATCAGTACCTCCACGTTCTAGGACCACTTAACACTGGATAGTATCAGTCCTGATAAAAGCTGTTTCTTTTACAAATCCGTTTATAATGAGTTTGCCGTCCATATACTTAATAGAGGCCTGAGCATTATTGTGGATGAACATACCGATGGGCACAATGATGGTAAGGATAAGTATTGTGGGTATAATTTTTTTATTCATACGTCTCCCCGTAAACTAAGTTAATCCCACATATATCTATGTAAAATGGCTTTGATAACCCCTTTACATCTGCTCTGTTTCATGCCCGATTTTATATATACGTACTGTTCATACCACTTTAAAAGTCCATACACATCCGCCCTCTTCCCAGGTAATATCTGTCGGAACAACTCCCATCTTGGTTGTCGGGTGGTTGGGATGGGTGAGGTGCAGCTTCTCAACTTCACAGATCTCACGACCTTCAAAAGGCAATTTACATTTCTTCACTATTTCATTCTGTTTTTTGAGGCGCAGACAGTTTTTAAACCTGACGGTCATTTCACCGTTCTTGGCCTCAGATATTTCATACTCCCCCGGCCCGTGCATCATTTGATCATTATTGAGAACTGCATCCATGACTTTCTTGAGCACCTTGTTGGGAGCAACCTTAAATGCGGCTTTACTCATCATCTCAGCCATAGGACCGATAAATCTTCCCATCATGTTTCCATAAGCTTCCACGGTGTCTGCCACCCACTCATCTACTGTCCCAAGCCGCTTATGAGTGTAGTAGCTTATGGCATGGTCCATGGTGAAGAAATCATGGAGTCTGTCCCATTTCTCCTCAACGGACATATCCGAAATATTTGGTTTGTGTGGGGTCGGCTTATGTGCCATAATTTATCCTCCCTTATCCTGCCTGTTGGCAAATACTAGATTTTAGTCCCCTGTTTATAAGGCTTAGAGCATTTCCCTTTTTTCTATAGCGGATATTCCGGCGAGCACATAGCCGCTAGTGGCCGAACCGCATCAGCCTTTGCAGCCTCAACCGTGCGGCTACACTTTTTTGCAAAATGCTCTAGTACTTACGGACAATTAAAATTGTGCGTATCCGTTCGCCACCTTTAGTTTGAGACGCTAGGGCGGTGTGAGCACGGGCCGTGATGACAGCTTTAAGCTTTTTCCAGCGAGCATATAGCCCGCGGCAATCAAACTAAAGGTGGCAAACGGATACGCACAAAATAAAATGTCTATGTGTACTAGTACAGTCATTGTTGAGTTGCCGGTGCTCGTGCAAACCCATGAAATAATATCGACGCTATTTCAGCGGCACGGTCCTCTACATCCGGCATGAGTTTTACGAAGTCCGGGTGATCTATTAAATCAGAAAGGCGGTCAAGCATGAAGAGTGCTACCGAGATATTGATGTCACTGTGAATATGGCCGGCTTCCTGGGCCTTTTTGAAAAAATGTATGGACAGTTCCCTGGTTTTCTTCTGTTTCTCTATGAAATAGGTATACAGCGGTGAGTCATGCTGCAGCAAATCGTTAAGAAAGGTTACTCCGACAGCATGAACTCTGGATTTGGTAAGCGTCAGCAGCATCTCAACTTTTTGATTAAAGGGGATATCCTCTTCAACCATCTGGTAATACATGTTAATGCCTTCAGCAAACAGCATTTCCAAAACAGCCTTGGCAATATCCCATTTGTTGGTAAAATATTTATAAAATGTCATTTTACTCACGCCGGCTTTCTCGCAAATCTCCTCAACGGTAACCCGCCGTATGCCGTGCGCGCAGAAAAGCTCTTGAGCTGTTTCTATAAGCTGCTGTTGTTTTTTAGGCAATAACTGCAAATCAAAATTTTCTGTCATGTTCAACTCTTACGATTAATTTTGAGATATACATAATTAGTAAACTTTTGTCAATAAAGTAAATTTATTGTTGTAAAAGAATTACTTATCTCACCAATCTGCCGTCACGGATTGTACAACAATGTTGTTAAGTAAAGATAGTATTAGAGTAGTCGGATGGAAAAATTGTGCTCACCTTAAGCGGCATAAGAAATTGTTTAGAATTCTGCGGTTAGAGACCGGCAGAACTTCTTCAAATTGCACACCCCCCTGGGGCAAGAATTTATAAACGTACTAAGCAGGTTGCTTTCTTGATGGGAATCCTGTTCCCGGTGCCAGCTGGTGCCCTTTCAAAAAAGCTTCTGCCGACATTTTTTTCTTTCCTTCAAGCTGAACATTTTTCAGCACAAGCACACCTCTGCCGGTTGCAACCTCGATCCCCTGACGTGATGATTCTATGATGGTTCCCGGGGAACACTGTACCTGTTTTTCTAAAACCTCGGCCCGGTGGATTTTTAAAAGTTTGTCACCGCAATAGGTAAAACAGCCCGGCCATGGTGTCATGCCCCTTATTTTATTGGCAATACGTGCGGCATCCTCTGTCCAGTTTATAAGACCATCCTCTTTTTTCAGCATAGGTGCATATGTGGCCTTATGATGATCCTGCGGAACCGGATGCCAGCCACCGGTCTTTAACATATCAAGTGTTTTTGAAAGAAGCTGTGCCCCGTGCCGGGCCAGCCTGTCGTGTAGTGTTGCAGCATCATCCTCAGGCAATATTGAGACCGCCTCCTGAATAATGATATCGCCCGTGTCCATACCTTCATCAAGCCGCATAATAGTAACGCCGGTCTGCGTTTCCCCATTAATCAGTGCCCGGTTAATGGGAGCGGCACCCCGGTAGGCCGGCAGCAGGGATGAGTGCACATTTATAAACCCGCAGGTCGGTATATCAAGCAGTTGGCGGGGGATTATTTGTCCGTAAGCAACAACAACAACAAGATCAGGATGCAGCTTTAAGAAAACATCGATAAAATCAGGATCCTTAACTTTGGTGGGTTGAAAAATCGGGAGGTTGTGTGCGCGTGACAGCTCTTTTATGGGGGACGGTTTCAGGTGCTGTCCCCGGCCGACCGGCCTGTCAGGCTGTGTAACAACACCTATAAGGTCGGCTCTTCGCTCAATAAGTTTCTGCAGGGCAGGAACCGCAAAATGCGGGGTGCCCATAAAGACAATGCGTGGGTTATCCATAAGAAAAGCTCTTTTTCTCTGTATAAAAAGTTATAATGACATCAGCATATTCCTGAAAAAGGCAACATGTCGTTTTTATTCCTAACACATTTAAAAAACTTTTCATAGTCACACCATCTGTGCAAAGAACCTCTTAAAAGCTTAAAACATATGTTGTTTTGTTGCGTTATATGTTTTTTTAGGCTATTATAATTTTTTATAATGTCACCCTCATTAAACTGTGCTTATTACTGCGGGGACTGTCAGATGACCATTTCAAAAAAAGTAAGCGGATTCATGGAAAGGGCATCCTGGATCAGAAAAATGTTTGAGCAGGGTGCTCTGCTCAAGAAGCAGTATGGTGCTGAAAATGTTTTTGACTTCAGTCTCGGCAATCCAAACCTTGAGCCCCCCGAAAAATTTTTTGAGGTTCTCGAAACCGTCGTTGCAGAAAAAATGCCCGGCAAACACGGCTATATGTCAAATGCCGGCTACCCCCAAACACGCGAAGCGATTGCCGAGTATCTTTCCGAAGAACACGGCCTTGAGATCTTCGGCGAGCATATTATCATGACCTGCGGTGCCGGCGGGGCCCTCAATGTTGTTTTAAAAACAATCCTGGACCCTGGAGATGAAGTAATCATACCAACGCCTTATTTTGTGGAATATAATTTCTATGTTGATAATTTCGGCGGCATCTGCAGGCTGGTTAAAACCACCGATGATTTTTCCCTGGACCTTACGGCAATTACATCAGCACTATCGGACAGGACAAAAGCTGTTCTGATCAATTCACCCAACAACCCTACCGGCAAGGTGTACAGCCGAAAAACAATTGAAGGCCTTGGGCATATCCTGGCTGAAAAGTCTCAGCAGTTTGGAAAAGAGATATACCTTGTTTCCGATGAGCCCTACAGTAAGATTGTATATGACGGCACAAAGGTACCCAGCATTCTCCAGGCATACCACAACAGCATACTTATAAGTTCATACTCAAAGGACTTGTCAATTCCGGGAGAGCGCCTGGGTTTTATTGCGGTAAACCCTGCGCTTACCCCCCTGCAGGAATGTGTAAACGGCCTGGTTTTTTCTAATCGCACCCTGGGCTTTGTAAATGCTCCTGCCGTTATGCAGAGGGTTATACAACATTTGCAGGGCAGTTCAGTTACTATTGACGTATATCAAAAAAAACGAGACCTCCTGTGCACTATGCTGAAAGACCTGGGATATGAATTTACCACACCCGGGGGTGCTTTCTATCTTTTCCCACGGTCACCGCTTGATGATGATATCGCTTTTGTACAGGAGCTTCAGGAAGAGCGGATTTTAGTGGTGCCCGGAAGCGGGTTTGGGGGACCGGGATACTTCAGGATTTCTTACTGCGTGGATGACCGGGTAATTGAAGGCTCAGCTGAGGGTTTCAGGAAACTGGCAGATACATATTGCCGGTAAAACTCTTTGCTGTTGTGAGGTAATACGGGTGCCGGACAGGTAGAAAATTTTATTGTTTTATCCTTATGCTTTCCTGCAGTATATGCATATGTCAATTGTGACAAATAGAGAAATATATATTTTATAATTATATATCCATGTTATCACAGACTTCCCAAAATGTACGGGAGTATATTCATCAGGAATTTGAAAACCTGAAGCAATGCTCTAACCTGCTTAAATCACTCATTGAAAATACCAGCTACGGCATGGCACTAATCACCGCCGACTTCCATATTGTCGACGTAAACAGCAAAATGCTTGAGTGGTTCCCCGGTATTGACTTTCAGTCATCGCCGGTATGTTACAAATGTTTTTTTACCGCATCCGACACACCGTGCCCCCAGTGCCCGGCAGTACGCAGCATCAAAGAAGGCCAAAAAAATTCTATCATACTTGAAGTACCTCAAAAAAACTCCAGCTATAAAATTTCAACGACACCTTTAATCGGCCCTGACGGGAAGGCGTGGGGTGTGCTTGAACTGGTAGAGAATATTACTGAAAAAATCGCTGTGGAAAAAGACCTCCTTGACCTGGAGGCCCAGTACATGCACATGATAGAAAATGCAAGTGATGCAATTGTAACGTTTAACAACTCCGGAGAGATCCTGCAGATAAACAACAAAGCCCAGCAACTCTTTGGCTACCAAGCCGATGAAGTCAGGGGCAAACGGATCTATTGTTTGATTCCTGAGGATAGACGCGAGGACCAGGAAAAAGCAGCCCAGAGAATTTTTACATGCAAAAAAAGCTCAGGAGTAACCTACGAGGGTGTAGGACTGCGGAAAAACAGTACTATACTACCAATTGAAATAACCTATTCCTTTATAAAAACCTCCAAAGGAGATACTGTAACGGCGATCATCAGGGATATCTCTGAAAGGAAAGATCATGAAAAAAAGCTCCAAACCTATGCTGAAGAACTTGAGCAACAGGTCGAAGTCAGGACGCGACAGCTTATCCAGTCAGAAGAACGGTACGAAACCCTCTTAAGTACTGCAAATGATGCAATAATTTCTACCGACAAAAAAGGCAACATCATTTATCTCAATAAAAAAGCGGAACAGATTTATGGGTACTCAAAAGAAGAAATTCTGGGCAAAAGCATTGCTATCATAACTCCTGCAGAAATCTGGGAGACCGCCCAACGTGCTTTTCAAAGCAGTGATGGAAGCACACCGGGCAAAGTAATCGAATCTGTGGGCATACATAAAAACGGCACGATCTTCCCGGTTGAATGTACCGTTTCCGGGTTTAAAAGAGATGGGGAATACAACCTGACATTAATTGCTCGAAACATAACCAGACGAAAAAATCTTGAAAAGGAGCTGCAGCAGTATACTGCCAAACTGGAAGAAAAAGTACGGGAAAGAACCTATGAGCTTACCGCTTCCCAACAAATACTTAAAGAAAAAATTTCTGAGCTTTCAATACTAAAAGAGATCAGTGAGGCCCTTTCCAGTACGATGGATATGGAGGCCGTGCTTAATATAATACTTGTAGGGGCTACGTCCCATCATGCCCTCGGATTTAACCGGGCCTTTCTATTTTTAGTTAATGATGAACGTTCTTTTCTTGAGGGAAAAGTAGCTATAGGACCGTCTGACAGCAAAGAGGCCCAGAGGATCTGGAGTGAGATCATTGGGAAAAAACTCACTCTCGGAGAAATACTGCGTTCCTATACCAACAAAACCGGTCAGGTTGATACCCATGTCAACGAAATAATCAAAAGCATCAGAATTCCCCTGACTGATGAAAGCAACATTTTAACTCATGCCGTTACAAAAAAAGAGTCCTTTAATGTTCGAGATGCTTTCAGCCATCCCCTGGTCTCCAAAAATCTTATATCCATTATGAACTGTAATGCCTTTGCCCTGATTCCGCTTATAGCAAAGGATAATGTGCTGGGTTTGCTGTGGGCTGATAATGCCATTACCAAAGCTGCTATCGATGAGCGCGATATAGAAAGATTGAGAGCTTTTGCATTAAATGCAAGTCTGGCTATCGAAAAATCCAATCTGTATAAAAATATCCAGGAAAAGGTTGCCGAACTTGACAACGCAAATACAGAACTGAAAGAAAACCGCGACCGACTTATAAGGTCTGAAAAACTTGTAGCTGTTGGTGAAATGTCTGCAACCGTAGCCCACGGAATCAGAAACCCGCTTGTCTCAATTGGGGGGTTTGCTCGCCGCCTGCTGAAAAAAGAAGACGAAAACAGTATTAATAAAAAATATTTACAGATTATTGTGGAAGAAATTGATCGTTTGGAAACAATTCTGTCGGAATTATTGGATTTCGTACGTCCCCGGAAATTAAAACTGAAAAAAGTGCATATTGATAAAATAATTGAAAGCACCCTGCAGGTTTTCTTCTTTGAACTTGAAAAAAGGAATATACAAATTGAAAAAAACTTTCTGGATACCTTACCGAAACTTGAGATCGATACCGATCAGGTTAAAAGGATCCTGCATAATTTATTCAACAATGCCATGGATGCAATGCCCGAGGGCGGTGTGTTGAAAATAACAACGGAACAGGAGGATACCTGGGCTAAAATATCAATTGCGGATACGGGCATCGGCATCGCAGATGACGAAGTTGAAAAAGTTTTCCACCCCTTTTTCACCAGCAAGGAGTCCGGTTCCGGGCTGGGCCTTGCGGTGTGCAACCAGATAGTGTCTATCCACGGTGGGCACATTAAGCTCAAAAGGCAAATCCCCCACGGTGTGGTGTTCGATATCTTCCTGCCGATCGTGCGGCCGGAAAACGCCTAGTGAACTGATAAGCTCATAAGCTAACTATTCGCGTAAGGTCAAAGGGGGACGTTGTTATCTTTTTATCTTTTTAAATAGACAGGCAGGGCCAAATGACCCTGCCTACGTAATTCGTTAAGAAGTGTTAGATACGAATCTACACACTCATGGTATTTCTATAATAACACCATTTTCACCTACAGCATATGCCTCTCCGGAACCAGCCCAAACTCCACGAAGAGCATCTTCTGTCCCGCTTGCAACCGGCGCCCAGTTATTTCCATCGGTACATCCTCCGCTGCAATGAAAGATGGTACCGCCATTATTAACAGTGTCCCAGCCAAGACCAACGATGTAAATATCATTTCCTGAAGAACCCCAAATATCATAATGCCAGTACCAGTTAGACGGAAAATTCTGTACCAGCGCCCAGTTGCTACCATTATAATGCAGTACTGTATTCCCATCACCAACAGCATAAACATCGGTATCGGAAGTTCCCCAAACGCTATTAAGATTATTGGTTGTGCCGCTTGTCATGGCAGACCACGCAGTGCCGTTGTGGTGCAGAATTAGGCCATTTTTTCCTACTGCAAATATATCTGACATTGAAGAGCCCCACACACCTCGAAGGTCGTCACAGTAAGGAATCTTATAATTATCAAAATCATCAAAACCATTCCAGACAACCACTGTACCGCTATCACCCACTGCAACTGCAGGACTCTCTCCAGAAACCCATACAGCATGCAGGTCTTCCTGTAACAACCCCTCTTGCGGTGTCCATGGGTTTGCTGAAAATTTCCACAGAAACTTGCCGTTAACACCTACAGCATATGACATCCAGTCCGACTGCCATATATCATATAATGTACTGCTTGTACTGCTTTCAATAACATCTCTTTGCAGTCCTCCATCGACCTGCAAAATAGCCCCGTTTGCTCCAGCAGTAAAAAACTGAGCACCTGACTTTTTTGAGATACCGTAAAGGTTCTCACATGCATTTCCAACACCATCCTGGTTTGAATCAGTCTGGTCCTGGTTCTGAATATTCGGACAATTGTCACACACATCACCGACTGTGTCCGCATCAGTATCTGTCTGATCAGAGCTGTTTACGTATGGGCAGTTATCTGCGTCCCCACAAAATCCATCAGCATCTACATCATTGTCAGGGTCGTTGGGGCAGGCATCACAGACATCACCAATCCCATCACTGTCTCCTACATCTTCCTGAGAAGGATTATCAATGGTGGGGCAGTTGTCACATGAATCATAAAGACCATCACCATCGGAATCAATTTGCTCAGGCAGTGAAACAACCATAAAATTCACCCCGTTTGACGAAAGAGGTATATCAGTAAGCTCAAGATTACCATTTAAAGAGACCTCCGTACAGCTGACATTTGTCGGTTTAAGAGATGACCATGCTTCAAGAAGGTCTATTTCAGACGGGTTAAAACCAAATGTACAGTTTTCAGATTCACAGTCAAGCAGCGTCGACCGTTTGTCTCTGACTATGTCGAAATATCTGTTGTGCTGTTTGTCAAACTGGTACTGTTTGACTAAAACTGTTGTTCCCGGTGCCCAGTAAGTGCCATCTAAACCGGTTAATGTGAAACTGGTTGAAAAAGTTTCCGGTGAGTTGGATTGAGAGTCAAATGGATCGTGGGCAAACAGCACAATACGGTATTCAGGCTTGTTTGCATCAGGTGTGCATGTTTCGGGCTGTTCAGGCTGGCAACCGTCAACCGGCCCTTCAGTTTTTGCTACAAATCCAGCTAAATTCCGGTCGTTGATGGTTTCATTATCAAGCAACCAGTAGGAGGTATTGTAATGATCACCAACTTCTCCTCCATAGGGTCCCATGCTGTTTAACAGTGTCAGGAAATGAAATATTGGTGTTTTAATAACTCGATTAGGTGCGGGCAGTATTGAGGGACCGGGGTCGTCAATTACCGGTAAACCTTCATATAGCTTTTGCCACATTGCATAGCTGGAAAAGTGCCCATAAAATTCGCCAAAAATATTTCTAAATTTATTAAACATATCCTCATTTGGGAGCATACCAAAATTTACATTTGGATATGCCGGGGTGTGAGGTACCATGTGGCCAGAACCCCTGTTAAGTGGTGCGGTAGTCTTTTCAATATTAAGCCGGCGCCAGACAACATCCGCACAGTAGCTTGAGTAATATCCATTTCCTATGCCAATATCATCACTTGCACGGTCAGCTCCCGGCAGCCAGAAAAAGTGACTTTCATGACTGGTGATTTCTACATCTGAAAGCAAAGTACCATCAGGCTCTGGTTTGCTATCAATTTTATTAAATACTTCCCTTGTTTTTCTAAAGTGACTGGTTATGTATGCCGGTGTGCCAGCTGCATGAATGTCGACAAAGTGTAGGGGGGTACCATCGCATACATATTTTCCGTCTATAAAATCACAAAAATCATCCTTGATTTTTTGGGAAATTTCATCTTCCTGCCATCCATAATCCTCATGACTAAGAAAGTTCTGCTCCTCAACATGAAGATACTGGTAGGTACCCCATTCATTTTCTTTGTAAGTGTCATCAGCGACATTGTCAGGATAGCAATGATAAAGAAAACCCTCAAACCAGGAAAGACCTCTTATTTCATCAATATCTAAATAAGTACTACCTGTCTCTAATCCCCCAACCTTGATCCGGTTCTGCACAACTGGCAAGGTTAAATGTGAAGGGAATAAACTATCATCAAATGCCTCCTCGAACGCTAGATAAATGGCATTTATCACATAATCATAAAATTTCTGAAAGTGGTAGAATTCAATGTTATCTTGCTGGTATAATCCCAACCAGTTGTGGAAATCCCAGTCATCAAAGCTAACCCAACCCCAAGTAGGCTCATTATAAAATGACCAGTAAAAATCCAGGGATTTTTCTCCGTATGTTTCAATAAGTTTTCGGGTGATAGTGTACATGACATCGTGCAGTTCATGATAGTCTCTGGCAGTTGAACCATGCTTACCATTTATAGCAAGGACACCGGGAGCCGATTGAATCGTCACAATTTGCCGAATTTCATTAATACCGACACTCACGTCCCATTCATCTAATATTCGATTCCAAAAATAATGTACATTGCAATCAGGTCCCACGCAGGACAACTTCTGCATGTATACAGAACTTTTTGAAGACACTTCGAACATTTTTTTGCCCGGGCAGTCCGGGGGCGGGAAGAGGCCGGGTGTCTCAGGAACGGCAGAATTAGAATTGCATTCATCATCGGAATCAAGAGCGGTATGGTCGGAATTAGGCCAAGCGTTCATTTTTTGTAGTATTGTTGCATCAAAGCTACGGAATGTTTCAAGAGGTATCACCGGATCTCCCATAAGCCACGATGGTTCCGTTGGCAGATCAGTAAAGGTATCAGTAAAGGTGCGATGAAGACATACTTTGTTACCTGTTATCTCCTTAATTCTTACCCGATAATAGTTACCAATATCGTTATGAATGAGAACTATTTCATCATTAACATCATCATATATGTTTTCCACAGGGACGGGGTTTATAGGGACATTATTTTCATCTAAGTATTGGCTAAATCCCCAGAAAGGATTATCGTCCACATTAAAACATACTTCGTTTTCCCCATCTGAATCTATATCCTCCTCCCCAAACATATCATTGCCCGGACCAGGGTCCTCGATATGGCGTACTGCACTATCCATAATGAGATTGGGCATATATCTCTTACCTGTTTTTTTACCCCTCTTTGCGTGCAAGGCAACATCGCGCTGCATGTTCCAGGCTGTAGGATAAGGCCTTCCATCGATATTGGAATCAGCATCTGTTCCTTCACGGGCCTTGCGCATAAATTCATATCCCCGTTCTTCCTGAAAAATGCTGGACGTATTAAAATACATTTTGTTCAAACCGCCGTAAAACGATCCAGTCCAGTCAACCTTATTAACGCTGGAAGACAGATCAAGAGTACCAAATGAGTGATTAGTAGGTACCAGTTCAGGGGTTGGCGCAGTTTTAAAAAGCCATGTATCATCTGGATTATTATTATAACTTACTGTAATTCTATGATATTTATCTCCTTGTAACCAATCTGTCGTCGGGTCTTCTAATTCAGCATAAAATATTTTCCTTTGATAGTAGTAATTATAATATTCCGGTATTACATTTTTTTCTATATAATCAGCTGTTTGAATTTTACCTGTATAAGGTTCTTTAAACTGGTCGTTTTCAAAAATTGTTTTTTCTTGGCCAGTATGTGTGTTTTTACAGGTAACTTTTTTAACATCAGCTTCGCTATACAGTAAAATATAAAAGCTGGTATTAACGGGGACAGTCTGTTCCCAAAAATATGGCCTTGGATAACGCATAACAGCATAACGGGTAGTAGCTTCGGCAGTATCTAAATCAGGACATATGTCAATAACCCCAGTTAAATTATAATCTGGACAATCTGCTGCATTGCATGGGGGTATCAAGTAACTAGTATAAAGTTCTATAAATAATGTTGCATTAAGTCAGTTTGTGTGCTACCCTTGTTATTAAATTATAAACATAAGGGAGGGCCGCAAAATGG
>JANQFE010000014.1 GCA_028278025.1 Thermodesulfobacteriota bacterium
GGCACGCCTGCAGCCGGTGGCATCGGATGGGGCTGCAAAGGCGGTGCGAGCCATGTCTGGTAATCAAGAAAGTAGCTGTTTTTGCGAGCACATAGCCTGTAGCACGCAGCCCGATGCCGCAGGCTGGCCGCTAATAGTCATCAATAATGCGGGCTAGGCAGACTCGCTATCCGTTTAAGATATTTTTTAGTAGTCTGTTCTATTTGATTAATAAATTTTATAGAAACAAATGTGTTTTCTTTAATCCAACTCAATTGCAGTAAAAGAGAAAAAATACAAACATGGGCAAAAAAATGTAAAGAAAGGTAAATTTTTATTAAAGTTTTCTTTAAATAATCCGAATACAACAAACAATTATAATTGAATGCATGGGTTAAAAAAATAAAAACAAAAAGAAAGGATTAAATCATGGCAATCAAGAAAGCAACAAAGAAAAAACCGGCTAAAAAGAAAGTAGCCAAGAAAAAAGCTCCGGCCAAAAAGAAAGTAGCTAAGAAAAAAGCTCCGGCTAAAAAGAAAGTAGCTAAGAAAAAAGCTCCGGCCAAAAAGAAAGTAGCTAAGAAAAAAGCTCCGGCCAAAAAGAAAGTAGCCAAGAAAAAAACTCCGGCTAAAAAGAAAGCAGCTCCGAAGAAAAAGAAATAACTGATCTGTTTCTACCTACAAAAGGGCAGGATCAGTACGATCCTGCTTTTTTGTTTTTACCCGCTGCTTACTCAAAAAAATTAAAGCTGCATTTTACAACTTAAGACTTTTTTGCCTTCTTTTTCGGTACACCATCAACAAGTGCAGCTTTGACAACATCATCGATCCGGTCGACAAATATAAATTCCATACCCTCTTTGGCAGCTTCCGGAGCTTCATCAAGATCTTTTTTGTTCAATTTAGGCAGGATGACTTTTTTGATACCCGCCCGTTTTGCAGCCAGCACCTTCTCCTTGATACCCCCGACAGGCAACACTTTGCCACGCAGCGTGATTTCGCCGGTCATGGCTGTATCTGACCGGATCAGACGGCCGGTCAGCAGGGATGCAAGTGCACAGGTCATGGTAACACCTGCTGAAGGACCGTCTTTAGGGATAGCACCGGCAGGAACATGCAGATGGATATCGGTTTTGCGGTAAAATTCCGGTTCGATACCGAACTCTTCAGCTTTAGCTCGAACGTAGCTCAGTCCGGTCTGGGCCGATTCTTTCATGACATCACCTAACTGGCCGGTAAGAATCAACCCTTTATCCCCGACCATTTTCGTCGCTTCAACAAATAGAATATCTCCTCCTACCGGTGTCCAGGCGAGCCCGGTTGCAATGCCGGGTGTTGTGATGCGCTCGGCAAGCTCAGAAAAAAACCTCGGCTGCCCGAGATATTCCAACAGATCGTCTTTCTGTATAGTGGCCTGGTTTATAGAACCCTCGGCAACTTTCTTGGCAACGCCCCGGCAGACAGAAGCTATCTCCCTTTCAAGGTTTCTAACCCCGGCCTCACGGGTATAATCACGTATGATTGTCCGGATTGCATCCTCTTTTAAGTGCAGATTTTCAGCAGTAAGCCCGTGTTCATCAAGCTCTCGTGTTATGAGGTATTTCCTGGCAATATGAACTTTTTCTTCCTCAGTGTATCCGGGAAGCTCAAGCACTTCCAGTCTGTCTTTCAATGCCGGTGGAATTGTTTCAACAATGTTGGCTGTAGTAATAAAAAAGACATTTGACAAATCAAAAGTAACCTCCAGATAGTGATCCGAAAAGGTGTTGTTCTGCTCAGGATCAAGCACCTCTAAAAGGGCTGAGGATGGATCACCTCTAAAATCCATCCCCAGCTTATCGATCTCATCAAGCATAAAGACAGGATTATTCGTTCCGGCCTTTTTGATTCCCTGTATTATGCGGCCCGGCAGGGCACCAACATAGGTTCGCCGGTGACCTCGAATCTCGGCTTCATCGCGCACACCCCCCAGAGAAATGCGAACGAACTCTCTGCCAAGCGCCCGGGCAATAGAGCGTCCCAGCGAGGTCTTGCCGACTCCGGGAGGGCCGTAAAAACACAGAATCGGTCCTTTCATATCATTTTTCAGCTTTCTGACGGCAACGTATTCAATAATGCGCTTTTTTACCTTCTCAAGGTCATAGTGGTCATCATCCAGGACCTTCTCACTCTGTGAAATATCAAGCTGATCTTGGGTTGCTTTTGACCAGGGCAGTTCAATAAGCCAGTCAAGATAGGTTCGTGAAACAGAATACTCGGCTGCCGCAGGTGACATCATACCAAGCCGGTCAACTTCCTTCAAAGCGGCTTTTTCGGCCTCTTCCGGCATGTGGGCTTCGGCTATTTTTTTACGCAGTTCGTCCATTTCTACCGCCTGGTCATCTTTGTCACCCAATTCAGCTTTTATTTTTTTAAGCTGCTGTCTAAGCAGCAATTCGCGCTGCTGTTGATTGATTTCCTCGGCAATCTCGGATTGTATTTTGTTACTCAACTCGGTCTTTTGAATTTCACTCTGAACAATATTCATTGCTTTTCGAAAACGCTTCCGGATATCACGCTCCTCCAGGATTTCCTGTTGCTTTGCAGGGTCGGGGGTGCAGTTTCCAACGGTGAAATCAATTAATTTGGCATAATCTGCAAGGTTCGTCACTACAAGCTTCAACTGATCAGAAATCTGGGGAGAAATATCGGCAAGGTGAATAAATTGATTGCGCAACGTGTTCAGCATGGCATCAAGCTCTGCACTGGTTTCATAATTGTCCGGGATAGAGCTTATCTCTGCAATAAAATGAGGTTCGTTTTGAACGTAGCGGTCAATCTGAATACGGGAGACCCCCTGACAGACAAAACTTAACTCCCCTGTTGCAATATTCATCAATTTTAAAATCCGTGCAGCTGTTCCCACCCGGCAGAGGTCTTCCTCATTGGGCACATCAGAGGATGTGCTGCGGTTCAGCACTACTCCAAGAAAACGGTCATTGACAGCTGCCTCATTCACCATACGGGCATAGGCTTCATTTTTTACTACCATAGGGCCGACTGCACTGGGGAATACTACAAACCCGCTTAAGGGCAGTATAGGTAGTCTGTCAGGAATGTGTATACTGTCAGCTTCCGGCGGCGGGATAGTACTTGCTAGCGGCAAATCAATCTTCTGTTCCTTATTGTCCATGACACCCTCCTAGCCTTCGCTGATAACGATTTTACGCGACGTAAACTTTGGCAATTTCAAATAAAGAAAACCATTTTCGTAATTAGCTTCGATATTTTCGGCATCGATATCATCCGGCACACGAAACCGTTTCTCAAAATGACCAACATCAATTTCAAGGCGATGGACTTGCTTTTTTTGAGCAATTTCGGGTGGGCGCCGTATCCCGAAAATTGAAAGTATCTTTCCCTCAACAATTATAGATAATTCTTCCCGATCAATACCGGCAATATCCATAATAAGAATCAAGCCGTCATGGACTTCATAGATGTCAGTATCAGGCGACCATCTTCCTTTGCTGTTAAAACGCACCGATGGCCGGTTCTGCTCTCCTTCCTGATGGCTGGGGGGGAATGTTCCAATGGGAAACCAGTACCGTTTGGCTGGGCTCATGGTTCCTCCTTACAAAAGATGTTGCTGGAAATTATTTATATATTTATATACATATATAACTGAAATATATCATAATGCAATTACTTTTCAGCTACAGCACGTCACACGTTCGCTTCCGCAGACAAATGCGCGGCGGCAGCATCCAGCCAAACCAGTACCCCTGCTAATGCAAATATACAGAGCTCAACACCACTCGTCAGTTTCTGAACGGTGCTGTCGATGCCGGGGTCGGTGCGCCCTGTCCCTGATAAAAACAGTAATGAGTTCTGAGCGATGAGTGCTGAGAAAATTCTTTTATACTCGCCACTCAACACTCGTTATTCGTTGCTTTCTTATTAACCTTAGCCTGATCCCAAAGCATCCTCGCTTGTTTGACTTAAGTCAAGGTTATCTCTTCTAAAATTCTCTACTATACAATAGAATCCGAGACATATGAATTTCTCAACACCTCAAAACTGGCAGAAAGAATACCTCTGCGGCAAAAGAACAAACATGAATGTAAAAAAATATCTGAATAACTATTTTGCAAAAATGAAAGGTCTGAGAAAAAGTCCGCCAAAAGCCGGTTTGGCGGAAATTGTCTGGTCATGGATCGGTGCCTTCCTGGGTATTGCAGCAGTCGCCTATTGTAATTTTAATCTGGTGAGTCAAACAGACCTTGTTATGATAATCGGTTCTTTCGGCGCTTCTGCTGTTCTTATTTACGGGGCAATTAATAGTCCCCTGGCCCAGCCAAGAAACCTCATAGGCGGGCATGTGGTTTCTGCCGTAATAGGTGTTGCCGCATATCAATTGCTCTTTTTCAGTCCCTGGCTGGCTTCTGCAGTTGCCGTCGCAACCGCCATTGCAGCAATGCACGCAACCAAGACGCTACATCCCCCCGGCGGAGCAACTGCTTTGATTGCAGTTATCGGGAGCCCGCAAATACACGATCTTGGCTACTTCTATGCCTTAGTGCCTGCCGGTAGCGGTGCTGTAATAATGTTGATAGTGGCGCTTACAGTAAACAATATTCCGGCGACACGAAGATACCCCGAGTTTTGGTGGTAGCTATGGGAGGTTCTAAAAGTATTGATACCTGTGGCAAGCGCAGGTGAATAAATAGGTAAAAAACACGGGCTTGCCGACAGCAGGCCCGTGTTTTAGTTATACAGTAATGATCTTTTACTATTAATCTGTTACTTCTTCAAACATGTCTTTTCCTGCACCACAGATTGGACATTGATCCGGTGGATCATCTCCCTCATGAATGTATCCGCAGATTGTACATCTCCATTTCTTCATAATGCTCCTCTCCTTCCTTTTGTTATTAGTTGGTTATTTTAGTAATAAAAATGTCTTCTTAAAAAAAATTATTTGATGTTACCGACTACACCTAAATAGACTGTCGTTTCATTCACACCATCAACACCTATAATACTGTTAATCTCTTCATCAAAAAAAGCCCCGATTGTACAGCATCCAAGGTTAAGGGCAGTTGCCGCCAGATACAAATTCTGGCCGATATGGCCGGCATCAAGATATATGTACCGGTAGGCCCTTTCCCTATATTTCCATTTGCTTCGACCGGGAATGGCTGTCCATATAAATGTCACACAGCTGTGCGTGACCATTGATTGGCCGAGCGCAGCAGCCGTGAGCTGTCCGGCCATATCTTCTGTACGGAGGAGTTCCAAACCGTTTTTGGCAATATTTAGATGATAAACACCTTTGGGCAGGCCGTCTATCCGATTAACCATCAGATAGGTCTCAATGGGGTACAGTGCTCCTGCTGAAGGTGCAGCTTTGAACAAATACCCTTTATAGTGTGCTGTAATACCCTGGGTTGCAAAAACAAGTAAGGCAAGCTCATCAAATGAAAGCATACTATCTGTAAAACTGCGCTCAGACCTTCTCCTTGCAAGCACTTCCCAAAAAGCTGCCCGGCTTTCAGGCCGGGAGTCGGGCAATGAAAAAATTCTTTCAGCCTCCGGGTACTCCTTGAATGGCTTGGCCCGTTCCACATCAAAATCAAACCCGCCGAGCGAATCCCGGGTGTATTTTGTCTCGGTCTGATATCTATCACCGATGCCTTTTTTGGCTCTAGTCATGGTGTGTTTCTTTAATTAACAAGATATACATGTTAGTTGATTGTTGTCAGTCGTCCGCTGAAAATGTCAGCCTTAGTCTGCCTGTCCCGCATATACTGCGGGGCGCCGGTCCGCGGTTAATAATAAAAGTTAATTGTTTTGTCCATCATAATTGACTAATAACAAACAAATAGTCTGTTTTATTTTAAACATGCAAAATCAAAATCACTTTTTCCCAGATTTTCTTTGACGGAAGAAATATCTTTCTTTGTTTTTATAGCATGCTGGATTTCTTCACTGCCCCGGATATCACCAAAAAGAATAGTTCCCGCTATTGCGTTGTCCTTTAAAACCAGTTTGCGGTATATCTTGCTGTCCTGATCCTGAAAAACAACTGATTCAAAATTCCCATCCACATCAATATCACCTGCAGCGGTGAGGTTTATACCTACAACTTTCAGAGTGTTTGCCAGCACAGTACCTGCGTATCGCTCATCTTTGCCCGCCATGTTAGCCCCTGCAACCCTGCCCTGTTCCATTGAAGCCGGCCAGATCCCGTAGAAACGTCCATTGTGTTCGATGAGATCACCTGCTGCATAGATACCCTCAACGCCGGTTCTCATCATATCATCCACTTTAACACCCTTATCAATGTCAAGCCCCAGGGCTTTTGCAAGTGACAGTTCAGGCCGTACTCCTGCAGAAACAAGCACCATATCTGCTGAAATCTGTTCACCGCTTTCCAGACAAACCAATAACCTACTCCCTTCAGCCTTTATTTCCTCTGTTTTAGCTCCCAGGTAAAAGCAAAACCCCATCTCTTCCATTTGTTTTTGCAGGACAGCAGCACCGGCAACATCCATTTGCCGCGGAAGCAACCGCGGGAAAAATTCAACAACCGTAACTTTAAGACCGGCCTTTCTCAGGCCATTGCCGGCTTCAAGCCCCAACAGCCCGCCTCCGATAAGAACAAGGTCCTGGGAGGCTGTAGCCTTTTCCTTAATGAGGTTTGCATCATCCATAGTACGTAATGCAAAAACACCTTCATTGTCAGTGCCGGCAATAGGCGGCACAAATGAATACCCGCCTGTTGCCAGCAGAAGCCGATCATAGGTAAAACTATGGTTAGTATTTGTTTTTATTGTCTGTGCGGCAGGATCAATTTCGGTTACTGCTGTTTCTAAAAAAAGTTCTGTGTTGTTTTCGCGATACCACTGTTCATTATGGATGGTAATGCCCCCGAGATTCTTTTCGCCTGCCAAATACTCGGGAAGAGCCGGCAAATAATAGAAGCAGTATTTCTCTTTGGTGAACATGATAATCTTACCCTGTTGATCAATTCTGCGAATGCTTTCGGCAGCAGAGTTGGCGGCAACACCATTACCGATAATGATATAATCCATCTTAATTCCCCCGCTTTAAAAAATTATTATATGAGAAATATTATGCTATCTGTTCTTTTTCAGTAGCATACTTGGAAGTCGAATGTCTTTTGTTAGCGGTCAGTAGTGAGTTGTCAGTTGTCGTTAGCCATTTATAAGTACTCGGTTGCAATGCACCATTAACTACAGACAACCGACCCGTCTATCTCGCCTTCATTATCTCTACGCCCAGCATGTAAGCATCATTCAGTGCCGTAGGATGCTCTGCAATTGCACCCGGTGCATCTATACCACCGTAGGTTAGGTGATGTGCAAAATCCATATCAATAGCATCAAAAAAGTAGCGCATCGTAAGCACGATGCAATCAAAATTTTTTTTCCCTTTTGATCCTCCTACCGAAAGTAGGATTCCCTTACCCTTGCTGCCCCGCTTTTTGCTGGCAGGATCGTTAAGCAGATACTTTCCAGCCCAGAAACACTGGCTGCGGTCTACCATGGCTTTTGCCAAAGCATTGAGCCCGTAAAAAAAAACCGGTGCAGCCAGGGCGACAACTTCTGATGTTATGAGCTGGGGGTAGACCGTATCCATATCATCACTGAGCACACATGTTCCGGTATCATTACAGCCGCTGCATTCTATGCAGGGGTCAAAAGTAAGATCCCGCAGGAAAATTTCCCGGACATCTCCCCCGGATTCTTTAATTCCTCGAATAAATGACTGCAGGAGCAGGTCGGTATTGCCGGCTTTACGTGGACTGCCGTAGATTGCTGTTATGTTCATGTGGTTAACCTTTTTAAAGAGGTTAATAAAATTTTAATTTGCAAAATATTTTATTGTTGAAGTTAATAACACATCTTTTGATAGTGGTCGGTTGTTTTCTTAACGAACAACCGACCTATTGACGTTTTAATCCATCTCCTTAATCTTAGTTACCATTGTATTGGCAAGGTCTGCTGCCTGCTGCAGCTCACGCTCATCGGGAATATACCGCGCGTTCACGCTTGGTTCAATGATATCAAGCTGCAGTTCTTTGAACACATTAATTATATCCTGCACTGCCTCCCCGCTCCAGCCATAAGAACCAAAGGCAGCGGCAACTTTCTTCTGAGGTTTCAACCCCTTCATGTAGCACAACATACCGGCCACACTCGGAAAGAGGTTGCGGTGTAGCGTTGGAGAGCCTACCATAATACCTCTTGAATCAAGTATATCGGTCATAATATCGCTTCTGTGATTTGCCTTAAGCTTCAGCAGTTTGGCCTCTATACCAGCCGTCATGAGTGTTTCCAGTATGACTCTCGCCATTTTTTCCGTGCTGCCCCACATGGTGTCGTAGATAATAGAGACCTTTTCTTTTGATTTATATAAACTCCAGTCATTATAGGCTTGAATTATCTTGCCCGGATCCTTTCTCCAAATAATTCCATGCGAGGGGGCTATCATATCTATCTCAAGCTTGAGTTCGCTGACTTTCTTAAGGGTGTTTTGAATCAGGGGTGAAAGATGAATGAGAAGATTGGCATAATACTTGGCTGCCTCAAACATTGTTTCAGCACTATCCACCTCGTCGTCAAATCGGCCTGTGGTTGCATAGTGCTGGCCGAACCCATCGTTTGCCAGCAAGAGCTTCTCCTCGGGGATGTAGGACATCATGCTGTCAGGCCAGTGAATCATAGGCACTTCCAGAAATTGAACAGTTCGTTTGCCGAGTTTTATTGCATCCCCTGTTTTGACAACCTCTACAGGGAGGCTGGCACCGTAATGCTTGGTAAGTGCTGCCTGGGCCATTTTGCTTGCAAATATTTTAATATTGGGAATCTGTTGCAAGAGTTCGGGCAGGGACCCGGAATGGTCCATTTCCACATGATTGCATATATGGTAATCTATTTTCCCCGGATCGACTATCTGTTTAATGCGCTCAAGCATTTCACCGTAAAATGGTCGTTTTACTGTATCAACCAGGGTAATCTTTTCATCAATAATAAGATAACTGTTATAGGTTGTGCCCCTGAAGGTTGTGTACCCATGGAAATCCCTGAGATTCCAGTCAATAGCACCCACCCAGTAAACACCTTTTTTCATTTGAACTGCCATATATACTCCTTCCCTCTTACATATACATTAGATCAAAATTTTTCGGTATACCTCTGCTTCGTTTTGTAAACAGTTTAATTTAATTTCACTGTAACATCTTTGGCAACCATGTCAACAATGGGCAGCGTCGGTGCATCTTTTCCCAGCAGAAGGTTGGCAACGGCCTGAGGATACGAGCGATAGCGCAGCACGGTTTTGACAGTAAGCGGGCTTTGACTGTCCTGGGGTACTACAAATGAATAATTCTCAACCGCAGATCCTTTGGGGGGGATCGTTTTGTTGTATTCAAAACGTACCATCTCCCAAGGCTTAACGGTGTGATGCCCTTCCTTGTCAACCGCATAGGCATTATATATACGGGCATCTTGCGCAATGTTACCTTCGGCATCAAGGCTTCCGGAACGAAAGATCTCTTTGCCCTTAGCATCCTTAACCTGTACATCAAGCCACATCTGCCGCACCTCGGTCAGGCTTGTCGGCAGGTTATGGCCGGCACCGACATTTGTTACTTTGACAACAAGGGTGACCATGTCTCCGCGTTTACCGGTTTGGGGTGCCTGCACATCAAGCGCTGCAGCACTTTTAAGACGCTCTTCGGCAATGCCGGCATGCTTCTTGTGCCCCAGCAACGTCGGAACAGTAAAATTTGCGCCGACAAATTCGTGAGTGAACATGTTATCCCTATCAGGCCCCATTATACTGGGCTTGCCCGGGTTCTGAGGCCGCTTCATTGTGCGGGCAGCTTCGATTGCCTTTTCAACCGGCATCATGTGACAGTCCTGGCATTGGATGCCGGCCTGGGCATATACGGAATATTTCCACTCATCATAGGTCCGCTCAATATGAAAATTTGTTACCGGGTGAAAAACATGGTGGCAGTTTGCACAAAATTTAGATTGGGTGTGCAGCTCCGAGTAGGCTGTATCATGCTGAGGAGACTCTGAATCCTTGTAAGGTCCCCGCTTGACATCACCCGGTGCCACTATAATCGATGCATTCTGGGGCTCATAGGTGGGGGTTTCCAGAAACGTACTGGCTTTAACCGTATGGCACACGTCACAGTGCACACCTTCTTTCACAATGTCACTGGCCTGAAACTCGCCATCTTTGAAAACAATATCATTGGAAACAACCCCAACAGCAGCATGACAGCCGCCGCAGAGCTGCTTGGTAAAACCCTTCGTTTCCGTTTCCCCCAGTTTCCAGAGCGCCTGGAAAACAGGGTCTACGAAAGCACTGGCATGCATGGAACCTTTCCACTGGGCATAGATTTCAGGATGGCAGCCCATACAAATATCAGGTGATTCAAAGTCGCTCGGTTTTACCGGTTTGCCGGATTCGGTGGTGATAAGAGAAGGATAGAACGGAAATTTATCCTTCAGAGTCTCTTCTGCATACGGCGCAGCAAAGGCGACCATGATAAAAAGAATACAAACTGTCGGTACAATAATGCTTTTTTTCATAACATCCTCCTGTGTGTTCTTTTTGTTTATTTAAAAAACCCTAAACTTAAAAAATCAACATCCAGCGGCTTTTAAATTTTGCCCAACCCTGAAACACCATGCTGCTTAATCAGCTCATGAAAGGTAAGTCCATGGCCCTGTGCAGGTGTATTTTTAAATAGATTAATACAATTTTCAAGTATTTTCAAAACCCCTGCTGTATCAGTACATTCAGAAACGGTTTGTGCGATCAGGGGGTGCCGGGCCCCGTGGCCGCCTACTACTACCTTATATCCTTTCTGTTTAGTAAACAGAACGTTTTCTTTACACTCTTTGACACATCCACCGCATAGAACACATTTTTGAAAATCTATCGCCGGAGCATTGCTGTTCAAAACAATCGCACCATCAATGCAATACTTGATACACAGCTTGCACTGGGTACATCCTGTATTGCGCACAGCAGGTTCGTAGGTACAAATTATGCCGAAATCTGAAAAATACGGTGACAGGCAGCAGTTTGGGCATCCAATAATTGCTACGTGAAATATATGGTGTGACATAAGCGGGGTACACGCTTTGTCCATTATAATCTTTGTTATCTCAAGCTCTTTGAGTTTGGTTCTCACCGGTGTTACTATCTGTTGAACCATCTGCCGTTTTTCACCGGGGCATGCTCCAAACTTTACCGGACAGGCCTGAATCGAGTAAAGCTCGCCTGCATCCTCCTCAAAAAACTCATCCGGAAGCCCCATGTCATCTCCCCGCAGCATAGCCCTGACTATGTCAAAAGCTTCGCTGCCGAGTTTTTTCTCATAGCCTTTTTCGGTAGCCTGTGCAATCGGGATGGTTACCGTATCAAGGCCTTTGTGCCGAGCCCTTCTTTCAGCATCAAGCTTGGCAAGATGCGCCATTACCGGCGGCAATGGAATAGTGTTAACAATTTCTAATGCTTCCTTTGCCCACTTCATTCTTGACACGCGCCTTTCATCAAACTGTAACTGGAAGCCAGCTATCCCGGTTGAAAGATTGTTAACTGCCGACTAACTCGGACATTCTAAGCGGACTGGTCGTCCGCTTAGAATGTCGGCGTTAGTCGGCGTCTGTCTGCGGTTAATAATAAAAAAAGTTGGTTGATCATCAATGTATGCAAATTCAATTACTATTTCAGGTCAAATATATATATAAACCTCTAAGCTTTTACCAGTTTTCTGCTTGCCAGCCTGAAAAGCGAGGGATATACCAGGCTGGCCATAAGAGCAGTAAGTATTAAAATACTATTTGTTTCAGCTGTTAAAAATCCCATTTTCACGCCCAGGGTGCCGGCTACTACAATCATGGAAAGCGGGGATGAGAGCAGCAGGGCTATGCTGAGGCTCTCACGCAGATTCACCTTCAGCAACCGTGCCAGCAGCACTGGGTAGATATTGCTCACCAGGATCATTCCCGTCATGAACAGAGCCAGCATAATATTTGCAGCCGATTTTGCCAGCCCTATATCAAAGCCTGCGCCAACACCTATAAAAAAGAACGGCGTGAAAAATCCGAATCCAACTGCATTAATTTTCTCCTCAAACCGTCCCTTGCTCTTAAAAACATAACTGAACACAACGCCTGCCATGAATGAGCCCAAAATTGCTTCAACCCCTGCAAAATGGGCCAGCAGAGCGCCTGCAAAAGCTATTGCAATTACTGCCCGGATACCCTCTTCAACAGGATCATCACTTTCCATGACTTTTTCAATCCATTGCGGGTTCCACCAGGCAGTTAAATATAAAATTTTAAGAAACAGTACTGCGACAATTAAAAGTGCAATTAATTTCACTACGGCTATTGCGGCCATGATGGTAAGGCCGAATTCGTGATATACATCAATACCGGTCAGTATAGCAATAGACAAAAGCTCACCCATTACCGCAATGCCGGTAATATGACTTCCTATGGCGGTTTTTATCATGCCGGTTTCTTTTAGCACGGCAACAACTATTGCTGCAGAAACAACCGCGACAGCTATGCCGATATAAAACGAAAAACCCAAAGCAATAAAGATAAGCGGAGTTACAGCAAGGGACAGCAACGCGATAAGTGAATACAATACCAGAGCCTTGGGCTGCTTGAGAAGGCTTGTTAAATCAACCTCCATGCCGGCTATAAACATTAGATAGATAAATCCTATCTGTTTAAGCAGCAGAAACCAGTCCGGCTCACGGGTCATAACGGTATTAAAAAGGCAAATGCCAAGGATTACTTCAATAGTGGCTGAAGGGATTCTAAACGTTCTGGCTAAAAAGGGGATCGTGGCAGCCCCGGCAATAATAGTAAAAATAAGGATAAGTTGTTCAGTCATACAGCTAAAACGCCTCTTCAGCTTCAGGAATGATCAGGGTCGATACTGAAGACTGCCTGATAACACTCCAAACCACATCAGGATTAAAAATAGATGCAATCCAGCCCTGTTGTTTCAGACCCGCGGGATCAACAAGAAACAGGTTAAATTTATGCATGTGCGGCGGAATAACCTTTACCGGGTTACCTTTCAGAATACGAACACCCACACTTAGTTTATAAATGTGGCTTAAGTCAACTATGTTTTTTCGTATTGCCGAAAATTCTTCAAGGTCATCATCTGAAGCGATGTATTGTGAAGGCTCCACTAACAGCGCGGTGATTCTATTGTGCAAGGATGCAACCAGTTCAAAAACATGTTCCATCACATGAGTCACATCAACGCCCTGAATACATGTCACCACCGATTCGGTATACGGGAATGTTCCGCCGGCAAGGATTACTGGAGAACAGGCGGTTTCCGATAAACTTACAAGAAACTTTTTCGTGAAAAAAGCAAAGGGGGTGTTCAATGTCTGTTTAGAAAAAACAATAAATCCATAATGCCTTTGCTGCTGCCGCACAAAATCGATAAGCCGTTCAAACGACAACGTTATTTTTTCTATATCCTGAAAATCCTGTTTTTCTATATATTGGTCAACTATGGATAATTGTTGCGGTTTGATCTTTTGCTCGTACATAAAAATGACCTTTTTTAACGGAAAAACAGAGCTCAGATATCGAAGCTCTTCAAAATAAGAAAGCGGTTCCCCTCCGCGAATACAGGCCAGCATCGTCTCACCATATTCAAGGGGAAAATTCTGAAACCTGAACGTAAGTATCTCCGCAACAGTATTCAAAACATCCGGTTCGCCAAGAATCACAACCCGGTCACGGGGCTTCAAAACCGTATCACCACCTGGAATTACTATAGCGCCATCACGGTAAATAATGCCGACCCGCCATTCCAGTGAGGCAATAGCGTTTAAAGGCTTGTTAGCAAGTTTTGAATTCGGATGGATTTCTACCTCACGAATTTCATTTTTCCCAAGTCCGATTCCATGAGCAGACTTCGACTTTGTTCCGATCATGTTGAGGATACCAACAACACTGGCAGTAAAAATATTTTCAACCTCAGCACCATATGCTTCTAATGTTTTTATACCGGTTGGGGTAATTCCAATAGAAATAATCCGTTTGGGGCTAAAATGCTCCTTTAGTATACGCGCGATTTCCAGATTTACCTTTTCTCTGGTAAGAGTAATGATTATGATATCAGCTTTGTTAACCGTTGCCTCTTCAAGTACCAGTCTGCTGGTGGCATCTCCGATAATAAAGTTCAGTTCAGTTTCTCGCAGTGAGTATGCAGTTTGCTGGCGGGAAGGGTCTGAATCAATGCAGGTAATCTCAAACTCACGCGGCAGCCTGTGCAATAGCTGCAGGCCGATACTACTCAAACCGATAATAACAACACTGTAAGGTTGCACAGTTATTCCCGTTATAAAAATTAAGGTTTTTCATGATATGCTTAATTGGCAGGCTTGGACCAGGTATATCAAAAAACATCCCGTAAAACAAAGCGGGGCGTTTTTATCTGTTTCTGCAAACAGGGCATATGCCCATAAATTCAAGGCGATGTCCCAGCACTTTATATCCACGTTCATCAACGAGGCGATTCTCAATATTCCTGAATTGCTGCAATTCTACATCATCAACTTTTCCGCACTCCATACATCTAATATGATAATGCGGCTCAACATTACCATCAAAACGTTTTTGTCTGCCGCCAACCTCAATCTTTTGTACCATTCCCTGGTCTGTCATCCACTCCAAATTACGATAGACAGTTGCCAAACTGATTCTAGGTAATCGTTGTCTAACCATATCATAGAGATCATCAGCAGTAGGGTGACTTGTAACGGAACGCAGCTCCTCCAGAATTACTTCACGTTGATGGGTTATTCTGAGATTTTCTTCTTTCATCTGTAACTCAACGGTTATTTATAAAAAGTCTAATAACTATTATTAGTTAATAACCATTATCATGTCAAGTATTTTTTTTAAAAATTTTTCATACCCTAGAAAAAATTATTATAAAAAAAGCATTTTTAAACCATCCCGATATATCGGGATGGTTATTGACTTAAATTTTAGTTATTGATTACAGATTATCAAAGAATTACCCATGGATATAGTTTTTCAGGGAATAGTTTTTTTACTTGACATAGTAATAATAATCATTATTATTACTATTAAGCTTTTAGATTTCCCTTTTAGAAAAAACAAATTTTCTTGTTGACAAAAAATGTTTTTAGAGAAATGTATAAAAGCCTAAAACATAAAAATTCATAATTATTAACTATAAAAAAACAAAAGGAAAGGAGAAAAGGATGGATTTTAAAGACAGTAAAACTATGCAGAATCTTATTAATTCTTTTGCGGGTGAATCTCAGGCCCGTAACCGCTATACTTTCTTTTCGAGCATTGCCCGCAAAGCAGGTTATCAACAGATAGCTGCAATCTTTGAGGATACTGCAAATAATGAAAAGGAGCATGCAAAAGTTTATTTTAACCATCTTGTGAGTCATCTTGGAGAAGCCGAGGCCATGGCGACCGTAAATGCCTCTTATCCTGTTATTCTGTCTGATACAGCGGCCAATCTTGAATCAGCCATTGGCGGTGAACATATCGAATGGACTGAACTGTATCCCAACGCTGCTAAAGACGCCGATGAGGAGGGGTTTCCGGAAGTTGCCGAAAGTTTTCGCCAGGTTGCTGAAGCTGAAAAGGAACATGAAAAACGCTACCAGGCTTTAAAAAATAACATTGAAAACGGCAAAGTCTTTAAAAAAGATGCACCGGTAAAATGGCGCTGCAGAAATTGCGGGCGGGTAATGGAAGCAGCCGAAGCTCCGGCCATATGCCCTGCCTGTAAACATGCCCAGGAATATTATGAAGTAATAGCTGAAAATTATTAGATACCAATAACAGCAGCAAGGAGAGAATACCATGGCAGAACAAAGAGAAGTATATAAATGTGAAATTTGTGGCAACATTGTTGAGTTTCTGCACGGCGGTGGCGGCAAACTGGTATGCTGCCAGCAGGAAATGATCTTGCAGAAGGAAAACAGTGTTGATGCAGCGGTAGAAAAACATGTGCCGATTATTGAACAAAACGGTACTACCTGCACGGTCAAGGTCGGCAGTGTCCCGCACCCCATGGAAGAAAAACACTACATTGAATTCATAGAACTGTTGACCGAAGCCCGTATATACCGCGCATATCTGGATCCCGGCAAACAGCCCGAAGCAAGCTTTGATGTTAAAGGCCACGTAATAAGCGCCCGTGCATACTGCAATCTCCATGGCCTGTGGAAAAGTGCTTGATAATTGCAGAGCGCTTGTACCATATAAACTTGTTAGTATGTTTTGACTTATGCATTTTTCCCGGAGCAAACAGTAAATCCGGTTTATAAAAGGGCAAAAAGGGTGAATAACTATTCACCCTTTTTTGTCCAAAACCTAAACCTTAAACAGAAGATTGTGAAAACCCAGGATTTCTACACAAAAATTTTCCTTTTTAAAGGAGAACTACTATGCTAAGCAAAAAAATACAGGAGGCCTTAAATGATCAGATTAATGCTGAATTATATTCATCATACCTATATCTTGCAATGCAGGCATATTTTGAATCACAGGCTGTGCCGGGATGTGCCAATTGGATGCATTGCCAGGCCCAGGAGGAAATTGTTCACGCCATGAAGATCTATGATTTTGTACATGAACGCAATGGCAAGGTAGTACTGAAACCAATAGCACAGCCCCCGCTAACCTGGCCGTCAGTACTTGCAGTTTTCAAGGCTGCCTATGAACACGAACAGAAAGTAACCGTGCGTATTAACAAACTTGTTGATCTGGCCTTAAAAGAGAGCGATCATGCTACTAATAATTTTTTGCAGTGGTTTGTCTCTGAACAGGTTGAGGAAGAAGCCTCAGCCTGCGGAGTTGTTGACAAGCTGAAGCTTGTTGGCAAGTCCGGCGAAGCCCTTTTTCAGCTCGACAAGGAGCTTGGCCAAAGGGTTTTTACCCCTCCGGCAGCACAGCAGCAGTAGCACCGGACTCTAAGACCGGTCCTTGCAATTATCCCAGCCCACAGGGCATGGGTTAATAGAATTAACTAACCGCAGAATCACGCAGACAGTCGCGGACTTTTTGCTCCCGCGACACTGCGGGAGCAAAACCATCTCTGGCCTTTCAGACCGGGGGTATACTATAATACCGATGCTATGAGCCTTGTAATTTCTCAAACCAGACTGTTTTTATATTGCAAAACGATTGCTTTTTCCCTTTTTTATGCTGCAGGTATCCTGGGAGTAATACTGCTCTGCAGCAACTGCAACCCAAATTCTAACGCCCCCCCACCGGCACGGCCTCCTGTTACAGTAGAGACTATTACGGTAAAAGCCGAGCAAACCGAGGAGACTATATCGGTGGTCGGTACCATACTCTCCAACGAATCGGTAAGTATCAAACCTGAAGTTACCGGTAAAATAATCTTTATCGGCTTCACCGAAGGTGAGCATGTGGAGCTGGACACAATACTGTTTAAGCTTGATACTGATCTGCTTGATGCAGAATACCAGGAGGTTAAAGCCAACTATAATTTTGCCAAAACACAGTATAGGCGTGCAAAAAATCTAAAAAAAAGCAATGTTATACCGGAAGAAAAATATGACGACGACTACCGTGCCTATATCAATGCACAGTCAAAACTCAACACCCTTGCAACACGCCTTAAAAAGCATGCGATTAAAGCCCCCTTCAAGGGGATAGTAGGGGCGCGGGCAGTATCGGTGGGTGATTACGTGGCGGTTGGACAACATCTGGTAAATATTGAGGATCTTGCAATAGTAAAGGCCGAGTTTTATGTACCGGAGCGCTATCTCCGGAATATTAATACAGGCCAGACTGTGCGTATACAGGTTCAGGCCCTGGCAGACAATTATGGAGGAACCATCTACCTCATAGATCCCAGAATCCAGCCCGCAACACGCAGCGCTTTAATTCGTGCTAAAATCCCGAATCCCGAACAAACCCTCCGACCTGGTATGTTCTGTACCGTTAAGGTAGTATTGGCAACGCGTGCAAATGCCCTGCTGGTCCCTCAGGAGGCTCTCGTCTCACGGGGAGAAAAACAGTTTTTGTTTATAAATAAAGATGCCCGCGCAGAAATAAGACCGGTCACCACTGGTATTTTTTCCGGTGAACGAGTTGAAATAATTTCGGGTCTGGAGGAGGGCGAAGCTGTTATTGTTACAGGTGTTCAAAAAATAATGCCCGGGATGAGCCTGGTAGAGGCACAAGCCGGAAAAACTATAGAATAGCATTTAGTAACCATCTCCGTCCATTAGGCGTGATTTCATAAAAACTAACTAATCGTGCCAAAAAAAATGCAATCGCTTTGCGATATAAAAACAGTTTTGCTTGAGAAATTACAAAGCTCATATTAGCATTTATGTCCTTGGCCTGAAAGGCCATGAATGGTTTTGCTCCCGCAGCGTCGCGGAAGCAAAAATTCCGCGTCTGTCTGCGTCAGTCTGCGGTTAATAATAAAATCGTTCAGAGCTCTTCAGTTTAAGAACGGCTGAGGGGTCCGGGTTTAGAAATGTAGCTAATGAGAATTACACATTCTGCAATCGCACAATAGAAAAACATGTTTCTTTCCGAAATTTCAATCAAACGTCCGGTACTGGCAACAGTTATGTGCCTTACCATAATCTTATTTGGCGCTATCAGCTTTTTCAGGCTGCCGGTGCGTGAGGCTCCTGACATCGATCCGCCGATTGTTTCAATCACCACAATTTATCCCGGTGCAAATGCCCGTGTAGTTGAAGTGAAGGTAACCCAGGTGCTGGAAGATGAATTGAACGCTATTGAGGGCGTCAAATCAATTGTGTCTATAAGCCGGGAGCAGGTAAGCCTAATAACGATCGAATTCGAACTTGAACGTTCCATAGATGGTGCTGCCCAGGACGTTCGCGATCGTGTACTGAGGGTAAGAAACCGTTTGCCTGATGACATTGATGAGCCTGTTGTTAATAAACAGGATGCTGATGCCAGTCCCTTCATGTGGATTGCTCTCTACGGCGCTGAATATTCCATGCTCGATCTCTCTGATATTGCCGAGAGATATTTTAAAGACAGACTGCAGAACCTGCAGGGAGTCGGCAGCATTATCATCGGCGGAGAAAAACGTAAATCAATCCGTATCTGGCTTGATCCTTTTAAGCTTGCATCCTATGGACTTACCATCAATGATATTGAAGAGGCCCTTACAGAGAAAAGCCTGAGCATCCCCTCAGGAAGAATAGAAGGTGCAAAACGCGAGTTTTCTGTATTTTTAGAAGGTGAGCTGCGCACCCCCCGTGAGTTTGAAAAACTTGTGATCCGAACCGAGGGCAACATCCCCGTTCGTATTGAAGATGTTGCTACAGTTGCCTACGGACCCGAGGATGAACGCAAGCTCATCCGTTTTAATGGCAAGAATTGTGTTGGTGTGGGCGTTATTCGCCAATCAAAAGCCAATGCTCTTGAAGTTTCCCGGTTGGTAAAAAAAGAATTTGCCTTAATCAAGCAGTCGTTGCCGACAGGGCTGGAAGCAGTCGTTGGCTATGATGCCACCATATTCATTGATCGTGCTCTCGATGAGGTGCGAAACTCTCTTATCATTGCAGGCCTTCTCGTCATAGTTGTCATATTTTTGTTCCTGAGAACCTTAAGGGCAACCGTAATACCGGCGGTAACCATCCCGGCCTCGCTTATCGCAACCTTTACCGCTATGTATTTTCTGGGCTTCAGCATTAATATCCTTACCATCCTGGGGCTGACTCTTGCCATAGGGCTGGTGGTTGATGATTCAATTGTTGTGCTTGAAACCATTTACCGCAGCATTGAAAAAGGCCAGGATCCAAAAACAGCTGCATTCAGCGGAATGAAGCGGGTAAGCTTCGCGGTACTCAGCACAACCGTTGTGCTTATTGCCGTCTTTGTACCCCTGACGTTTATCAGTGGAAACACCGGCCGCCTGTTTCGCGAGTTCGGCATTACCCTGGCGATTGCAGTCTGTTTTTCAACCTTTATTGCCCTTACGTTCACCCCTATGCTGTGCTCGAAATTTTTAAAAAAAACCCGGACACAGCAATCAGGAGTTAAAGACCTGCTTGAAGCAGGCTTCACTGCCCTTGAGAAGGGCTATGCAAGGCTGCTTGAGCGGGCAACCGTAAAAAGGATGCCTGTTATCATCATGGCAATAATTGTTTCGGCCGTGGGGGTACTTTTTTTTCTCATACTGCCAAGTGAATTTCTGCCGGTTGAAGACCGCGGTGTTATCTTGAGCATTATCCAGGCACCGGAAGGGAGCACCCTGGATTACACCCTGAAATATCAAAATGAGGCTGAAAAAATACTTATGAAGCAGCCCGAAGTTGCCGGAATTGTTTCAGTGGTTGCCTTTGGCCTGGATGCCCCGGGACAGGTCAACAGGGGGATACTGTTTTCAATGCTTGATCTATGGGAGGACCGCCAGCGCTCTCAGCAGCAAATCGTAAAGTCCATCTTTCCGGATTTTTCCGCAATACCGGGTATCAGGGCCTTCCCCATAAATCCACCTTCGCTGGGCCGCAGCTTTTTGGGCCAGCCTATTGAGTTTATTGTACAGGGCAATGATTATGATTCACTGTTTGAGGTTGCCCGGCAGATTAGTGCACAGGCTGCATCTATCCCCGGCATTATTAATGTTGACAGCGACCTGAAGCTGAACAAACCGGAACTTCTGGTTGAGATAGACCGCAACCGGGCAAATGATATGGGTATCTCCGCTAAGGATATTGCAACTGCCCTGCAAATCCTGCTTGCCGGAGATGATCTTGCAACGTTTGAAGAGGCTGGAGAGCAGTACGATGTTATTGTTCAGCTTAAAAAAGAAAACCGAACGATCCCCCAGCAGCTTAACACCCTATACGTGCGGGGAGACAATGACAATCTCATTCAGCTCTCAAACGTAGTACGAACCCGCCAAAGAACAGCTCCGAGAGAATTAAACCATTACAACAGGAGACGGGCGGTAACGATAACCGCTTCACTGCTTCCCGGCTTTACACTGGGTAATGCATTGGAACAGCTCGAGGCAATTGCCCGCAGGGCAATTCCTCCAAGCGGCGGCTTCCAAACCGATGTCGCCGGTCAATCTCGTGAGTATCGTGAGTCAGGTTATTCATTAATATTTGCATTTAATTTGGCTCTGATTATTATCTATCTTGCTTTGGCAGCCCAGTTCGAAAGTTTTACAGACCCGTTAACAATCCTTGTTACGGTTCCGCTTGCACTTACCGGTGCTTTTGGGGCATTATGGCTTTGCGGCATGAGTCTTAACCTGTATAGTCAGATAGGTGTGGTTATGCTGGTGGGCCTTGCAACCAAGAACGGAATTCTTATTGTCGAATTTGCAAACCAGCTGCAAAAAGAGGGCCTGGGATTAGTAGAACGCGTAACCCGGGCAGGGCTCCTCAGGTTCAGGCCGGTTCTGATGACAGCATTCTCAACAATCCTGGGAACCCTTCCCATTGCGCTTGCAACCGGTGCAGGGGCAGAAAGCCGCAGACCTATGGGAACTGTTGTAATTGGAGGAATGCTGCTTTCAACTGTCTTAACACTGGTTGTTATTCCGGCAGTCCATATAATGGTACAGAAAGGTTTACAATCATTGCAAAAAAAGACCTTCTGAAGGTGCGGACATGCTTGACGCGACTGCAAAAAAGCATACTTTCTCCCTTATAATACCTGTACTGCATGAAGCTGCAATTATAAATACCCTTCTTGAACATCCCTACAGTCTGCAATCTGAAGAACCGTTTGAGATTATTGTTGTGGACGGCAGTCCTGAACAGGACACTATCCATGCAATCTGTCATAAGGATATAGTGTGCCTCTCTGCAGATACCGGAAGAGCCGCCCAAATGAATGCCGGCGCAGCAATTTCCCGGGGGGAAATACTTATCTTTTTGCATGCCGATACCCGGCTGCCCTCAAATGCGTTTAACCTTATAAAAAAGGTGCTTTCGTGTGGAGTATATGTCGGTGGCGCATTTAATCTGGGCGTTAGATCAGATCGTTTTACCTTTAAACTCATTGCCGCAACAGCTTCACTGCGATCACGTATTACACGTGTTCCTTATGGTGATCAGGCCTTCTTTTTCAAAAGAGACTATTTTATGCAGATAGGCGGTTTTAGCAATATACCCTTGATGGAAGATCTGGATCTTATGCGCAGAATAAAAAAACGCCGAGACAAAATCTGTATACTTTCCGACTGCGTATGGGCATCACCGCGCAGATGGGAAAAAGAGGGAGTCGTGTTCGGCACCCTGCGCAACTGGCTGTTGGTAGCGTTATATTACCTGGGGGTTGCACCGCAAAAACTGGCAAGATTCTACAACTCCTTTGATCGTAAGTCGTAATTGGTGATTGGTAAATATATGTTATTCCGGAATTACTATTAAGATTCTATGAATATGAAAACCAATTCCACCAATAATACCTGTATTCTTTGCTTTATAAAATACCCGGAGCCGGGCCGGGTTAAAAGTCGTCTGGCAGCATACCTGGGCGAGCAGCAGGCTGCTGAGTTGTATCACAATTGTGTTGCAGACATCCTGTCCACACTTGAAAAAAACAACTTTGTTTTCCGGCTATGCTATCACCCCCCGGAGGCAGAAAAAAAGATCGCGAACTTACTGGGGGCACAGTATCATTATTACCCTCAACAGGGAACAAATCTGGGAGAGCGGTTAATAAACAGCTTTGAGTATGCATTTAAAAATAATTTCCAGTATGTAATTGCAATTGGCAGCGACAGCCCTGATATTCCTGCAGGGTTACTGACAGAGGCTTTTTCGGCTTTACACTCTCATGATTGTGTCATCGGACCGACTGCTGATGGGGGCTACTATTTAATTGGATTCACACCAGCTACATTTTTGCCGGGTGCCTTTACTGGAATTAACTGGAGTACTCCCGTGGTTTTTCAGCAAACCATGGCGGCTCTAAGCAAGAAAAAATATTCTGTATATGTTCTGCGCCGGTGGCATGATATTGATACCTATGATGATTTAAAAGACTTCACGCACAGGAACCAGACCACCGAATTTCGACATTCAAAAACATTTCTCTACGTATGCCGATCGGATTTGCTAAAAAAATAGATTGCTATTATAATTTATTAAACTTGAAAATTGAGTTAAAATGAATAAAGGTTTCAAATCAAATATCAACCGGTATGTCAGATGTGAAAGCAGGGGTGTACCTGTCTACGTGCATCCTGAAAAGCCTGACTGGTTCATCCCCAGCACAAGAAGCGACAGCGTTCTCCAGGACTTGCTGTCCGGAAAAACACTTTCAGAATCAGCCCAAACCGACAGTACTTCTTACGGTCAACGTTTTGAGGAATCTCTGTTTCTTATCGAAAAACTTTTATCCCGGCTCAATGGAGCACGCCCCGTACCATATACCGGCCGCCGGGATACTCATGAGCTGAAAAATCTTAAAGAATGCTGGCTCCACCTAACCAACAGGTGCAATATAAGCTGTACACACTGCTTGTTTTCCTCGGGCCCTGCAGACACCCTTGAGCTGCAGACAGAGGAAATAATCCCGGCAGTACACGAAGCCCTCGCACTGGGCTGCAAGGTGTTCTACTTTACCGGCGGCGAACCTTTTATTGTTACTGATTTTACCGGGATAAGTGATGAGATCCTGCAAATTCCCGACACACACGTTGTTATATTGACTAATGGCCTGTTAATCCCCCGCCACAAAAAGTGGCTGCAACATGTTGACAGAGAGCGCATTCATTTTCAAATCAGCATTGACGGAACCAGGCAGCATCATGATCAATTACGCGGCAAAGGTACTTTTGATAACACAATGGAATCACTGCGGCTTTTACAAAAGATGGGCTGTAACTGTACACTTGCAATGGCAGTACAGGAAAGAAACATAAGTGATATGGATGCTCTGGTAGACCTGGCTCTATCACAAGGAATTCATACCATCCATTACTTGTGGGTTTTCCTGAAAGGCAGGGCTGCCGGCCAGAACTTTCTTAATGCTGATAACATTCTTAACGGCCTGCTGCGTGCCCGGCAGAAAGCTGATGAACATGGTGTACTTATAGACAATATTGAGATTATAAAATCCCAGCTTTTCTCACTCCCCGGCACGCGCTTTGACCTGAGCAATGCCGCCTGGCAGTCACTTGCCATTGGCCCGGACGGCTGCATTTATCCCACACCGGCAATGGTCGGTGAACAACAAATGGTTGCCGGACATATCAGCGCAGGGCTTGAACAGGTCTGGAGAAACAGCCCGGTGCTTGAACGTGTGCGTGCGACATCCCTGACTGATTCTGAACGCTATCAAAAAAACCCGCTGAAATTTTTGATCGGCGGCGGAGACATAGATCACAGCTTCATGTGCTCTGGCAGCCTTACCGGTCATGACCCCTATGTTGAAGTATATAACAGGCTGGCCCTGGACATCCTGGCCCAGGAAGCAAAGAAGTATGACATATCAGAAACTCTTTCACTGGTTGCCCGCATGGGAGAACGCCTGTATGCCTGTGACGAAGACAGCCAGGCCCACACCTTTACCCATTCAAACTGTGTCTTATCTCTGCCGGGTAAAGATGGTCACACGCTGGCTCACTCATTTTATTCCGCTGCGGCTGCAGATCTCAATGAAGATATTCAAAATCCGGTTTACTATGATGAGCCGGATATTGCTCATATACCTCAACAGGCACGCATCAGGAGCTATGGGTGCGGCAGCCCGGTGCTGGACAGCAGCCTCAAGCCCGGCGAAACCGTAGTTGATCTGGGAAGCGGTGCAGGAGTCGAATGCTTTATAGCTGCAAAAAAAGTGGGCGCAAGCGGAAAAGTTATCGGAATAGATATGGCTGATGCCATGCTGTCACTGGCCGAACAGGCCAATGAACAAGTAGCAGGCAATCTGGGGTATAATGTTGTTGAGTTCAGAAGAGGATTCCTTGAAGTGCTGCCCCTGAAGTCCGCTTCTGTAGATGTAGTTATTTCAAATTGTGTTATTAATTTATCTCCCGACAAACGTAAAACCCTTGCAGAAATATTTCGCATTTTAAAGCCCGGCGGCAGGCTGGTTGTTTCTGATATTGCTTATAATGAGGATATTCCCCTTGATATAAAATACAATGAGAAGCTGCGGGGGGAATGTATCGGGGGTGCCTTTCATGAGCGTGAACTGTTTGCACTGCTGAGCGATCTGCACTTTGAAGCCGCCACCCTGCTAAAACGATTTTTTTATCGCGAGATACGGGGGTACCGGTTCAATTCCGTCACCTATTCGGCCCGCAAACCGGCGGTAACAAAACAGCAGGATGTCATATACCGGGGGCCTTTTGCCGCACTCGTAACCGATACAGGCACTATGATTAAAAAAGGTGAAACTACAACAGTGGAGCTGCCCGGTGATTTTCCGTTTGATGGTTCTGTTTTCGCGCTTGCTTCTGACGGGCAGGTGACCAATGTTGTCCAGGAGTCCAATTGCGACTGCACTTCATCGACACAATCTCCGCAGCCGCAGGGTACAGCCCCTGGAGCATGCGAACGTGAACCTTCAGACATGCAGCCGGCACAACCGCAGAGCGGCTGCTGTCCTTCTCCTGCCGACACACAAAAAACACTTTCAAACTTGGAAAAATTTGCTTCGGGCTGTATGGTCTGCGGGGAGAATTTAACCTATGGTGACAGCGACACGAAACTTGTATGCCATTATTGCGGTCTGGAGTCATACGGTAATGCGACATGTAAAAACGGACATTTTGTCTGTGATGCGTGTCATGCCGGCGATGCCCGTGTCATAATAAAAAATGTCTGCCTGTCTACAACTGAAACAGACATGATTGCTATTCTCAAAAGAATACGGACCCATAAAACATTTCCGCTGCATGGGCCTGAACATCACGCTCTGGTTCCGGGCATTATTCTTACGGCTTACCGGAACGAAACCGGCAGCCTTACCACTGAAAAAATTCTCACCGGTATCGGGAGGGGCTTACAGGTTGCAGGGGGTTCCTGTGGTTTTATGGGTGCCTGCGGCAGTGCTATCGGGGTCGGGATTGCATTTGCCGTTATATTGCAGTCAACCCCGTTGAAAGCGCAGGAACGTCAGGTTGTTCAAAAAATAACCGGGGAGGTCCTGCAGAGCATTGCCTCCTACACAGCCCCCCGATGCTGCCAGCGCGAAGCATATATTGCCCTGCAGGAAGCCGCCCGGCTCAGCCGGTCCTACCTGGGGGTTAAACTTGCAGCAGATGAGCCGCTGCTGTGTCTTCAGCATACACAAAACAAGGAGTGCATTAAAAACGCCTGCCCTGTTTGGCCGAAAAGAGCAGGGTAGCCATTTAAAATGGCACGTATTGCTGTAAAAAAACCATACGGGGGGTATGCATGAATAAAAACATTATTAAAAAAATTGTAATTGTAGTGGTCCTGGTAGGACTAGTCGCCGTTTTTAAGTTTTTAAATTTAGATCAATATCTTACACTTACCTATATTAAAGAATCCCAGGAACGCTTTGCACACCTATATGCTCAGCATCAACTGCTTGTCATTGGAGCTTATATGGCAATGTATATCCTGGTCACGACCCTTTCCCTGCCGGGAGCCGCGGTGATGACCCTGGCAGGAGGTGCCCTATTTGGTTTTATTGTGGGTACGGTTGTAATTTCGTTTGCCAGTACAATCGGGGCAACGCTGGCCTGCTTCGTGGCACGGTTTCTATTGCAGGAATGGGTCCAGAAAAAAGTAGGCGGCAGGATATCTAAATTTAATGAGGGCATACAAAAAGAGGGGGCCTTTTATTTGTTTACTCTGCGGCTGATTCCCATTTTTCCTTTCTGGCTCATAAACCTTGCAATGGGACTAACCAAGATGCACTTGTGGACATTTTACTGGATCTCCCAGGTGGGTATGCTTCCCGGTACAATGGTATATGTCAATGCCGGCAAGGAACTTGCTAAAATTGATTCGCTTGCCGGCATCCTGTCTCCTACGCTGATACTCTCATTTGTACTGCTGGGATTGTTTCCGATTACAGTAAAAAAAATAATGGCACTTTATAGGCTCAAAACAGGCAAATCAGTGGCTAATGAGTAGATAGCCGGAGTTTTAACATCAATTATGATTTTTTAAACATATCCCTTCAATAAAAGGAGGGTCTATTATGGCAGATTATGATTATGATATAGGTGTTATTGGCGGTGGTGCAGCCGGCCTAACGGTTACTGCCGGAGCAGCACAGCTTGGTGCTAAAACACTGCTTGTGGAAAAAGAGGACAAGCTGGGTGGCGATTGCCTCCATTGTGGCTGTGTTCCCAGTAAAACACTTATCAAAACCGCAAAGGTCTATCACCAGATGAAAAACGCAGAAAAATACGGCCTGCCGCGTGCAGCTGTTCAGGCAATTGATTTCAGCAACGTCAGGCAACGTATCATGTCGGTTATAGCTGCTATTCAACCCCATGATTCTCCCGAGCGATTCTGCAGCCTTGGAGCCCGGGTTGAATTCGGCAACGGGACATTTATCGACGACCATACCCTTTTGCTAAACGGTACCCCTCGCAGTGCAAAAACCTGGGTTATTGCAACCGGCTCTTCTCCTGCAATTCCGCCTATTCCGGGGCTCGACGCAACACCCTATATTACCAACAAAGACGTCTTCTACCTTGACAGCCTGCCCGAATCTTTGATTGTGCTTGGCGCCGGGCCTATCGCTACGGAAATGGCCCAGGCATTCGGCCGACTGGGGTCACGTGTTTCGGTTGTACAGCGCAGCAACCAGATTCTCAGCAGGGAAGACCAGGATATGGCTGATGAAATAATGAATGTATTAGGTGCAGAAGGTGTGACATTCCATTTAAATGCTCAGGTAAAGGGTGTAAAAAATATCGGGAACGAACGCGAAGTCATACTGACCCAGGGCAACGGAACGACAACCAGCCTCAAGGCCGAAAAACTGCTGGTTGCCATGGGACGAAGCCCTAACCTTGACGGACTTGAACTGAAAAATACCGGCATCCAATTCGACCGTAAGGGCATAACCGTTGATCAAAGACTGCGTACGAGCCGCAGACATATATTTGCAGCAGGTGATGTGACCGGTGCATATCAGTTCACCCATGCTGCCGGCTATGAGGGGGGAATCGTGATTAGTAATGCCGTTTTTCATCTGCCACGCAAAACCGACTATACCTTCTTTCCCTGGTGTACCTATACTGACCCGGAACTTGCCAGCATCGGCCTGAATGAAAAACGGGCTAAAGCTGCAGGAATCAAGTATTCAGTATGGACAGAAGCTTTCAAAGATAATGACCGCAGTCGTGCCGAAGGTGAACATGTTGGGAAAATTAAAATGCTGCTAAATGAAAAGGAAAAGCCCATTGGAGTTCAGATATGTGGTCCGCATGCCGGAGATTTAATAAATGAGTGGGTAGCCGCCCTGAACGGCAACATAAAGCTTTCCACCCTGGCATCATCAGTGCACCCTTATCCGACCCTTGGCGAGATAAACAAGCGAGTGGCCGGAAACTATCTTACTCCTAAAATTTTCTCTGAAAAAGTCAAGAAAGGACTTAAGTTCTTTTTCCATTTAAAGGGAAGGGCACGTTGCGATTAATTATCCTAAGCCTATAGGATGTTGATTGGTAAAACTGATTAACCGCAGAACCACGCGGACAGACGCAGACTTTTTGCTCCCGCGACGCTGCGGGAGCAAAACCATCAATGGCCCTTCAGGCCAGGGGTATAATACAAAACCGATACGATGAACTCTGCAACTTATTAAATCACGAAAAAGATTTTTTGGGGGCAGTCGGCCTGTAGGTATGGGGAAACGCTTCAGTGTTTAAAAAGAATACCGACCCTGAACGATTTAAACAGATCCACCGCTATGCACGGCACGCACTGCCAAAGAACTGGAAGCTCAGAGGCTGGGTGAGGATGCGAACACCCTCAACTTCAATGTCATCACCATCGAACCGATAAAGGTACGTTATCTCAATTACCGCAAAGGACTCAGAAACATTATTTGGAAAAAAATGATAATAGTAGTGCATTCCAACTGTTGGGCTAAAACAGTTTATTAAACTAAACAAAAACTACCTTCTTAAGAATTTATAAACATGGGACATAATGAAATCACTTTTAAAAATCAACAAGCTTCTCCCAGGAATGCTCCGCATAGCGGTATGCACAATGTTTAACCTGAGGCTTAATTATACACCATTCCAGAATCGGGACGATAATTGCTAAAAGGGTACATGCTGCCAACTCTAAAACCGCAATTTCTGTGTTTATTAATTTTGGAACAAATACAAGCGTTGCTGCACATGTTGACGAAAGCAGGAACCAAAGCCACCTACATCCATAGAGATTTCGTGCAAAGCCATAATTTCCTCCATTATTATATTAGCAAGATATTGTATACCGTAATATATTTTAACAGTAATGTCAACCTTTTTCTTGATATTTTTAGCAAGATATATTATACTGCATAATTATGTTTAGTTATAAGGCTGTTTTTATTTGCAGTATACAAGAAATCGTGATAAACATATTTGCAATGAAACTTTGTGAAATTTCCCAGATTCAGAGTGGCTATCTCAGCCGCGGCAGCATAAAAGCTTCCGAAGCGGGCTCCCATTTTATCCTTCAGGCGCGGGATATTGATTCTGAACTCCTCAGTTACAAAACTGAATCCCTTGTGCGGATTGTCCCGGCACTTTCAGAAAAAGACTGGTTGTTAAAAAAGGATGATATTGTTTTTATGGCACGCGGTACCCGCAACTACTCTGTAATCATTAAGGACATACTCGATCCTACAATTGCGGCTGCGTGCTTTTTTATAATACGATGTAATGAAAAAGAGGTTTTGCCTGATTACCTCTGCTGGTATCTCAATCAGTCACCCGTAGAAGAGTATTTGCATCGAAACAGCGGCAGGGGGGTGCATATGCCGATTGTTCGTCGGCAGGTATTGGAAAATATCGAGTTGCCTGTTCCGTCGATAGAAACCCAGTATAAAATCGTTGAATTGGCAACACTTGCCAAAGAAGAACAAAACCTTTACGAAACATTGGCTAGAAAACGCAAACAGTTTGTTACCCAAGCTTGTCTCCAAGCAATAAAAAATGATAGCACAATGAGGTAATAGTATGACGGATAAGCAAAAGCGCGACGAAATTTTCAATACGGTTTGGCGGGCCTGCGATACATTTCGCGGTGTTATTGATCCCGGTCAGTATAAGGATTATATCCTGACTATGCTTTTCGTAAAATATATCAGCGATATTCGCAAATCAAAACTGGCCGAGTATGAAAAGAAATATAAAGGCGATACCGTTCGTATTGAGCGGGCGCTCAGTCGCGAACGCTTTATTGTGCCCGAAGTTGAGATCCGTGATAAGGAGGATAAGGTCGAAGACCGTTTTATGGCAACATTTGAAAGCCTTTTTGATAGGCGTGAACGGTCAAATATCGGGGAGCTTATAAACATACTGCTTGAACACATCGAAGATGTAAACAAAGCAAAACTACATAATGTGTTTCGTAATATTGATTTTAACAGTGAAGCAAATCTGGGACAGACACGTCAGCGCAATGCGCGCCTCCGTCATCTGCTTGAAGATTTTGCCGCGCTTGATCTGCGCCCTGAGCACGTTGGGCATATGGATATTGTCGGCGATGTGTACGAATATCTTATTGCCCGTTTTGCAGCCACTGCCGGTAAAAAAGCCGGTGAGTTTTATACACCTGCGGCAGTTTCAGAAACCCTTGCTCAGCTGGTAGCACCAAAGCCCGGTGACCGCATCTGCGATCCGACCTGCGGCTCCGGGTCATTGCTCATACGAGCGGCACGTCAGGTGGGCTCAAATGATTTTTCGCTCTTCGGACAGGAGATGAACGGCAGCACCTGGGCTCTCTGTAAAATGAACATGTTTCTGCATGAGGTTGATGCTGCGCGTATCGAATGGGAGGATACCATTCGGCATCCATTGCTTGTGAATGGCGATGCCTTAATGAAATTTGATGTTGTGATAGCAAATCCTCCGTTCAGTCTTGATAAATGGGGGCAGGAAATCGCTGCTGACGACCGTTACAACCGGTTTAAACGGGGCATACCTCCCAGAAGCAAGGGTGACTGGGCCTTTATTATGCATATGCTGGCAACCGCAGTAGAGGGAAAAGGCAGGGTCGGTGTCGTCGTACCCCACGGAGTGTTGTTTCGTGGAGGACAGGAAGGCAAAGTCCGGGAGGCCGTCATACAGGAGAACCTGCTCGATGCTGTTGTCGGAATTCCAGCTAACCTGTTTTACGGAGCCGGTATCCCGGCTGCCTTGCTGGTGTTTGACAAGGCACGCAAAACCCACGGCAAGAATAAAGTTCTTTTCATTGATGCCAGCCGAGAATATGAACAAGGCACCAATCAGAACCTGCTCAGGCAGCAGGATATAGATAAAATCGTAAACACCTACCGTAATAAAAAGGTTATTGATAAATACTCGTATCTTGCATCTTATGCCGAAATTGAAGAGAACGAGTTCAATCTTAACATCCCGCGTTATGTTGATACATTTGGGCCGGAACCTGAAATTGATATCGCAGCCGTGCAAAAAGAAATAAAAGACATTGAGAAAGATCTGAAAAAAATTCAAGACAGAATGGACGGATATTTGAAAGAGCTGGGGTTTGTAAAGTAGCTTTTTGAGGCAATCTGAGATGATATTCACACAAAAAAATCACTTGATTTTAGACAAAACCATGCTATTATTTATAACAGCATACCCGCCAAGCCTCTGGCCCAGCCAAGCTCAAATGTGGCGGGTTTTTGTTTTATTAGGGAGGGCCATATGAAATATACAAAGCCCTCTCTAAACTTCGAACAACAAGCCGACCTGCTTCTCGGCCGCGGCCTTCAGGCTGACCGCAAAGAACTTATCAACCGCCTGAGCGATGTAAACTACTATCGTCTCAGCGCCTACTGGTATACCTACCGCATCCCCGACGATTCCGAAGACCGCCTTCTGCCGAAAACCTCTTTTAAAACGATTTGGAACCGCTATGTGTTCGACCGTCACTTGCGACTTCTGGTAATGGATGCAATTGAGCGGGTGGAAATATCCATCCGCACCCGCATGACGGAGCTTTTCACCCGGCAGCATGGCGCTTTCGGCTATCTGTATTCAAGTGGTTTTGGCGATAGATTTGATATTGAAGAACATGGTCGTCTTGTTTCTGAAATTCGCCGCAACACCCGCCGCAGCCAGGAAGATTTTGTCAGACATTTTAAAACAAAATATAGTGAGGAGAAAGATTTACCCCTCTGGATGGTGGTAGAGGTAATGACCTTCGGAAATTTGCTAACCATGTTTCGGCATCTTACCATGCACGACAAGCGTACCATAGCAAAGGTTTATGGATTGAAGGCAAAAGTGCTCGAATCCTGGCTTGTAACCATTAACTACATACGCAACCTGTGTGCCCACCATGCCCGCTTGTGGAATCGCGAACTGGCAATCAAACCGCTTATTCCTGTTAGAAAACATCATCACGAATGGCATTCCCCGGTAACCATTCCTAACAACCGTATATTTTCCGTGCTTTCCCTTTTGAACTACTTGATGCAAAAAATTGCGCCCCAGAGTCGTTGGCATAACCATCTTGATGAGCTTCTACAGCAGTACAAAAAAAATATCCCCTTGCCTCAAATGGGTTTTGTTGAAAATTGGCAGCAACATGCGTTGTGGAAGCAGGATGTGGAGGCACGGCAGCAATGACAAAAGATCCGAATAAAAACAGGCTGGGATATAAAAAAACGAAGGTAGGCTGGATACCAAAAGATTGGGAATGTAAGCATCTTCATCATTATTCATCAAAAATTGGCAGCGGTTGTACTCCAAAAGGAGGCCGCGATACTTATTTGCATGAGGGAATACCATTTATTAGAAGTCAGAATGTGCACAATGGATCCTTTATGCGAGACGGATTAGTCTACATCTCTGAAGAGCAACATGAAAAAATGAAGGGCACACAGGTTCGTCCTTTTGATGTTCTCTACAATATTACAGGAGCATCAATTGGCCGCTGTTGTATATTCCCCGAGGAGTTGAAAGAGGCGAATGTAAATCAACATGTTTGTATTGTTCGCACACAACCAGATTTACTCTTTCCTGAGTACCTCTGTGCCCTGCTAAATTCAGACATTGGACGCAGACAGCTCTATGAAAACCAAGCTGGTGGTGGACGAGAAGGATTGAACTTTGAAAATCTACGATCATTCCGGATCTCAATACCAACACTTCCCGAACAAAAAAAAATTGCTGAAATACTATCCACATGGGATGACACCATCGAACAGACCCACAATCTGCTTGATGCAAAAAAACGCCAAAAAAAAGCTCTTATGCAGCAACTGCCTACTGGTAAAAAAAGAGGCTCAAATTTTATAAAATCATCTGAATATTTTAAACACAGATTTTTTGAGATTCCAAGGGATTGGGGCTATCCAAAAATTGGTGAGATTGCAAAGGAATGTACTGAACGAAATCAAAATTCCGAACAGCTGACGGTGTTGTCCTGTTCAAAACATAAAGGTTTTGTTGAGTCTGCACAGTATTTTGGAAAGCAGGTGTTTAGTGAAGATAGGTCAAATTACAAAGTCATAAAAAAAGGCTGGTTTGGGTATCCATCAAATCATATTGAAGAGGGCTCAATAGGGCTTCTTCAAAAACATAATATAGGAATTGTGAGCCCAATATATACAATTTTTAGAACATCTCCAAAAGTTATTCCTGAATATTTTTACGCGTTGTTTAAAACAGAAACATTTAGACATATATTTCAGATAAGTACTAATGCTTCTGTTGACAGGCGAGGAAGTTTAAGATGGAACGAATTTTCCTTAATCCATGTCCCTTTGCCATCTAAAGAAGAACAACGTTACATTGTTAATGTTCTTTCTGCTTCTGATTATGAAATCAATAACCTGGAAAACAAATTGATAGCCCTTAAAAAACAAAAGCGCGGATTAATGCAAAAGCTGCTGACGGGGCAGATTCGCGTAAAGGTGTAATTATGATAATCGTGGGAGGAACATCCCGGTTTATAGCATTCTTTGACAAATGCAGTGCAATGACTGGAAAAATTTTTCATGAAAACAAAATAGGCATCTCCGTTTCCAGAGATGCCTACCGACCGGGTATTCCCAGTCCCTTTGTTTATTACAATATGGCATTAGGGTTGTTTGATGTCAAGGGGTAAAAACGATGGAAGAGCATGCACCATATATAGTCAATAAACATGTAACCCCGATTTACTTAGAAAAAGTGCAATCTCAGTTGCCGGCACTGCAACTGCTGATGCAGATGGGCTGGCAGTATCTTACCCCGGAGGAAACTACTTCTCTTCGCGGTGGCCGTTTGGGCTCTGCAATTCTTGAACCTGTTCTTGTTGAACATATACGTTCTCATTGCCATTATCCGTTTAAAGGTTCGCTTCATCCCTTCACTGAAAATGCTATACAGAATTCAATACAGGCATTGAAAGGATTTCGTGCCACGGGAGCCACACATCAGCATGAGCAGGCATACGACCTTCTGTGTCTTGGCACCAGCGTGCCTCAGACTGTAGAGGGTGACACAAAAAGTTTTACTATCGACTACATTGATTGGCGGCATCCCGAAAACAACTCATATCATTGTACTGCAGAATACAAGGTTGAGCGTATTGGACTTCAGAAACATTATATTCCGGATATTGTGTTGTTTGTGAACGGTATTCCGCTTGTGGTGATTGAATGTAAACGCTCGGCCTATACCCAGGTCAAAAAACAGCCCATAGATTCGGCAATAGAACAGCTGGGAGACTATCAGCAAAAAGAGGGTATACCGCAGTTATTCCTCTACACCCAGCTGCTGCTCAGCCTGGCCCGCGACAAGGCAATGTACGGCACAACAGGCACACCTCGGCAATTCTGGTCGGTATGGAAAGAGCCGGGGCTTGATGCCGCTATTCAGGAAATGCTCAACAAGCCTCTCAATTCAGCAGAAGTGGATGTCTTATTATCAAAACCGTTTTCTGATGTCAAAAAAGACTATCTATCTATTCTCGAACAGGGACGTGAGGTATATGAACAGGACAGGCTTCTATTTGCACTCTGCAGAAAGGATCGTCTCCTTGAACTTGTGTATAAATTTATCCTGTTCGATAACGGAGCAAAAAAAATCGCCCGGTACCAACAGTTCTTCACCGTGCAGGATATCATGCAACGTGTATTGAGTGCCCCTTCCGAAGAGCAACGCAAAGGTGGTGTGGTCTGGCACACACAGGGCAGCGGCAAATCCCTCACTATGGTTATGCTTGCAAAATCGCTGGCCCTGCATCCTGAAATCCTCAGTCCCAAAGTAATTTTGGTAACCGACCGCATTGATCTTGACGACCAGATCTGCGGAACATTCAGAGCCTGCGGCCTTGAGCCTGAACAGGCAAATACGGGCAAGCATCTGGCGAAACTGCTGCTTGATCATCGCTCGCATGTGGTTACCACCCTTATTCACAAGTTTGCAACCGCTACGGCAAATCGTCGGCTGAAGCAGGCCGATCGTAATACCTTTGTGCTTGTAGATGAAGGGCACCGAACCCAATACCAGGAACAGCATGCCCGAATGAAGTTGGCTCTGAAAGGAGCCTGTTTTATAGCGTTCACCGGCACACCGCTGGCTAAATCCGCAAAAAAAAATACGTTTGCACAATTCGGCGATCTGTTCAAACCACCCTATACCATTGCACGTGCAGTTGAGGACAATGCGGTGGTGCCGCTGCTGTACGAGGCGCGGCACATTCCGCAGACCGTTGAAAAAGAAGCTATTGACAGCTGGTTTGAAAAAATGACCCTGGGGCTAAACACTAACCAACGGTCTGACCTGAAACGGAAATTTTCTACCGAGCGGCAGCTTAATAAAGCGACGGAAAAAGTCCGTATGATTGCATGGGACGTGGGTCTGCATTACTCAACGACTTATAAAAATACCGGTCTGACGGGACAGCTTGTAACACCCAGCAAAGAGACTGCCTTAAAATATAAACAGTTTATGGATGATTTCGGCATGGTCATGAGTGAAGTATTGATATCTGCACCGACGGTTCGGGAAGGTACTGAGACAGGGGCCGGGCCGTCACAGACAGAAAAAGGTTTCTGGCAGGAAATGATGGACCGCTATGGTACCGAGAAAGCATATAACAAACAGCTCATCAATGCCTTTAAACACGGTGAAACTCCTGAAATCATTATAGTAGTGGACAAACTGCTGACCGGCTTCGATGCCCCCCGAAATGCCGTATTATATCTTGCCCGCACATTGAAAGATCATACCCTTTTGCAGGCAATTGCACGCGTAAACCGACTACAACCCGGCAAGGAATACGGCCTTATTCTCGATTACAGCGGGGTTATCGAAGAACTTGATGAGGCAATTGATTTTTACACCCAGCTCGCCGGCTATGACCGTTCGGACCTGGAAGCAACCGTTGCCTACATTAATGATACGGCGGGCAAACTGCCGCAATATCACTCGGACCTCTGGGAGTTGTTTGAGCCGGTTAAAGGGGCGAAAGATCCTGAGATATATGAAGAACATCTTCGGGATGAAGATTTGCGGGCCAGATTTTATGAGCGTTTCAGTCGGTTCGCCCGAATATTGTCACTGGCGCTGTCTTCTGAGGCATTTTTGGATTCTGTAATGCCGGAAACAATTTTTACTTACAAAAAAGATGTTAAATTTTTTCAAAACCTGCGGGTAACTGTTACAAAGAGATATCAGGAAAAAATCAATTATTCGGACTATGAACCAAAAATCAAGAAGTTAATTGACACTTATGTCGGAGCCGGAGAAGTAGAACAGTTGTGCGATCCTATCAATCTGCTTAATGCCGGTGAACGCCGGCAGGTGCTCGAAGATCAGGGCAAAAGCTCCGGTGCAAAAGCTGATATGATAGCCTCCGCAACACGTCATATCATTGAACAGGAAATGGCCAAGGACCCGGTATTTTATAAGAAGTTTTCAAAATTGCTGGAAGAAGTTTTGGAAGCCTATCATTCCGGCCGTATTCAAGCCCTTGCAGCGCTGGAAAAAATCAAAGACATATCAACAAAAGTTGTAACACATACCGATGATGATTTTCCCCCGGAACTTACCGGGCATGACATGGCACGACGTTATTACGGCTGTGTCAAGGAATCACTAGCTGAGTATTCGGTTAAGGATGCAAACCTGGGAGCAAAAATAGCACTCGAAATTGTGTCGAGGATAGCTCCTCACAAAGTTCGCGACTGGCAAGGCAATCAGGATGCTATTAACAAAATGCGGGGGGAAATTGATGATATTTTGTTTGAGATAGCAGAGGAGCGCAATCTCAGCCTTTCCATGGAAGTTTTTGATGCAATCATTGACCAGTGTATTGAAATTGCCATAGCCAATGAAAGCTGACATTCATAATACAGCAATCCAATACGGCTCACAATTGATATCTTATCAACTGCATTATGCTGAGCGCAAAAAACTGAAGATTGTTGTAACCCCTGAATTGCATGTTCAGGTTTTTGCGCCTAAAACAGCAAACGCTGATATGGTTCAGGCTGCTGTTAAGAAAAAAGCTCGATGGATTATTAGAAGCCTTGAAAAGCTGGAATCATATCATCCCCTGCCGAAACCGAAACATTTTATTTCGGGAGAGACACTTATATATTTAGGCAGACAATACCGGCTCAAGGTAGAAAAAGGCAAGAAACAGCCTGCCAAGCTGCTTGGCAAGTATTTATATGTTTGGGTCGAAAATAAAAATGCGGTTGAAGATATCCGAAATTCTATAAATGAATGGTATCACAATCGCGCTCAGGAATTTTTCGGCCGTTGTATGACTAAATGTTATGTAGTTGCATCACGTCATGGCGTTCCAGAACCGTTGCTGGTTATTCGCAAAATGCACAGAAGATGGGGTAGTTGCAGTTTAGCCGGTAGGATTACACTAAATGTCAGTCTGATACAAACGCCCGTCCATTGTATTGAATATGTAATTATGCATGAACTTTGTCATTTAAAATACCACAGTCATGCAAGGTCTTTTTACTCCTTATTGAGTCGCTGCCAACCGGATTGGCGCAAACGCAAAGAACTACTTGATCGTATCAGACTCTCTTAAAATCTTTCATAATATCCAAACCAGCATAAAATTACCGCCCGATTCTCTAATAAGAAAAAGGGGCATACGCCATGTTGACTTATGCCCCTTTCATATTTCATTTCTTAGCATCCAAAAAACTCTAATCCCAGCCCAGCCTACAAACAAAACAATGCAGTATTAGTACAGTGCTTATTTAATAGTCTTGGGTTTGCAGAGCAGGCTTTTACTGGTCGAGGTCCTGCCGCAGGCATCGCAGAAAAACTTAAGATCTACGGCCTTGGGTTTACAGATGTGTCGAGGATCATCAGCAGGAAGCCCGCAATAGTCGCAGGTATACATTTTTTGAAGGACTTTGCCGGGATTACAGAGGTGCTTCCGTTCGGTTGTGCTTCTGCCGCAGGTCCTGCAGGTATAGACTTTCTTTGCAGGTGCTTTCTTTTTAGCGGTGGTTTTTTTCTTTGCAGTTTTTGTTGCCATATTTTCTCTCCCCCGTTTTAAAAGTTAAACATTACATACTACCCGTTATTATCTCTTTGCTCATGCCTTTACCAGACAACAGGTGGAAAACAAATTGTTTTCTTCCTGCACGTGACCTCTGCAAATGTTTTCATATACATTCACCTATGCCCTGCTTTTTTAATGTATAACACATGCAAAAAAAATGGCAATATACCCAAAGTGGAGACTACCGCAGGGGTTGGTGGAAGACGGATGACTACAGATTATTCTACACTACAGTTCCAGAAACGATGGGGCAGATCGTTCATCCCGGGGCTGTAATGAATATTTTTTTGCATGCCATAGATGACTTCCACCTGGTAGAGGGGAATAATCAGGGACTGTTTCATAATATAACGGTCAAGCACTTGCAGGTTGGAACCGAGCATGGATTTATCAGCTGATTGTATCGTTCGGGTATAGATTTCATCTACGGGGGATTCCTTATTTAAAAAAGTACCAAAATTAAACATGCCATGCGAGTGCAGATACAGAGAATAGAAATGGGTTCCTGTTCCAAAAACATTAGGCCAGCCTGTAATAAGCCACATATCAAAGGTACTGGGTTTAAAAATCCCCTGAAGCTTCGGTGCAATAATTTCAGCCACAAGCTCCTCGCGTGTGAGATAATAGGGGTCCAGGGTTACCCCAATCTGTTTAAGCTGCTCCTTCAGCACAGCCACAACATCAATAGTATGCCGGGCCTGTGCGGCCATGACTTTAAGCGTGAAACCATTTGGATAACCTGCCTGCTGCAGGAGCTCACCAGCCTTTTTAACATCCTGCTCATATACAGGTGTATTGGCAAGTCGCCCCAGGGTGCCCTCGGGTACAGATGCATACAGTGGCGTGCCGTGGCCTTTAAGTGCTTGGGTGATGATTGCCTGCCGATTAATACAATGCTGCAGGGCTTTGCGGACCCGTATATCTGCCAGTGGGCCCGGCTTATCAATATTTAAAAGACAGGTTGAATGTCGAAGTGTTTGCTGACTGATAATCTTAAGGGCGGGATTGCTCTGTAGCTGTTTTTCCGATTCAATATACTGGGTAATAACAAGGTCAACCTTTTGCTTGATTAACGCGTCCCATTGCTGCTCACCGGGGATAAAAGAAAACACAAGCTTCTTTAATGAATGATGCAAATCCTGCCAATAATCTTCGTTGGCAACAAGATGAATTGATGTAAGCTTTTCTTCATCGGTATCAATATAAAAAAAGCGAAATGGCCCTGTTCCCATAGGGTAACGTGTGAAATAGGTATTGCCGACCCGTTTATAATACTCGGGAGGAAAAATGAACCCAATCGCAGCAAGCTTGCGCAGAATTACCACATCGCGAAAATTCATAACGACATCGACCGTATGATCATTGATAATATGCACTGAAGCAATAGAGTCCAGAAGGTACCTACCGGCAAATTTATTGCGCGGATCTTTCATAAGATCAAGACTGAACTTAACCGCCTCGGCAGTAAAGGGCTCCCCGTTATGAAATCGCACTCCATGGCGCAAATAGAAACGGATTGTTCTGTCATCTGTTTTCTTCCAGCTCTCAGCCAGTTCAGGGATAACTTCTTGATTATTCAGATCGACCGCAACCAGGGTTTCAAAAATCTGATGCTGCAGGTTGAAAAAAAGCAGATCATAGGTCCTCAAGGGGTCAAGGGTGCCGTTTTTAGTTGTCCCCAGGGGGGCACCGTAGCCGGTAAAACGCAAAATTTTCCTCTCCCCAGCCGCACTTGAATTAAAAAAAACAAACATAAGCAGCATCATGGGAAATATATAAGCAGCCTTTTTATTGAAAATGATGTTAACCATATCGTTTACTACCTCAGTGAATATGTTGATGATTGAGGGTCCAGCCCGTGCAGACTGCATGTTATCCTGGGAACATCGTTAAAAATAATTATCTTGTAGATACCGCCCGATGGACAATGGGGAAGTTTTTTACCAGGGCAATAAGCTGCAATCTTGTTAATAGTAACATTTTTCTGGGGTATGTTTTGCACCCGACTGCAAAACTGCAGTGCCCGTTCAAGGTCAGCTTGCTCCATATAACAAACACTGGCTTTGAATTTGCTCTCAAACGACGGATCTTTTAAATAGTTCGCAAAAACTTTTTCGGTTTCGTTTAATCCCTCGATGAGCTTTATGCATGATTTGGTTGCGCCGGAGATCACATCCACATTGCTGCCCGGCTTAAAACGGTCATGCAAGGATTTTCCTCTAAACTGCGCAATAAAATCAGTTGCATCAATTGGTTTACCATACAACTCAAAAGGTGCCACAAGCACGATATCACGGTAGACCCCCTTTTCATTCATAGTATATACGAAATGAACATCTGAGCAGACTTCACAAATAACATCTTTTTGAATAAAACGGGCTACAAATTTATTGTTATCGTTATCAATGCCGATATAGATGGTTTCATCCCCCACTGCAAAAGGTTTAATGGTCCTTGCATACGAAAGTTCTCGTCTTAAAAATTCAACCGCCTGCTGCTCGGAATATTTTGGCAGAATTTTTTGTTTCGCCTGTGTAAAAAGTTCAATAAGTTCATCATACGTTTTGCTGTGCACCCTTTTCTTAACACGCCCTGTTTCATTAATTATCACGAGTTCAGGCTCCTGCGACACAGAGTATTTATTAAAGACAATTGTATCTGTATCTATAAGCACTGGAAAATCTATTGAGCACGTTCTGATAAACTTCTCAATATCGCCGGAAAAAGCGCTTGAAAAAACACCAAACACCTTTAGGCCGTTTTTTTGAAATCCCTGATAGATATGTGCAAGCGCACGGCCCTGGTGCTGATTCGGCTTATCACTGGAAGTAAAAAACCCCAGGATCGTGTTTTGATGTGTCCTGATAAATCTTATTGCAGTTATGTGTCCGCGCCTGTCGGGGAGCTCAAATTCCGGTGCCAGATCACCGACATTGAGACGAATCTCACTTTCCTGTAGCAGCACGGTGAGTTCTTTTTCAAAATCTTTAAAGTTTTTTGCATTGCCCCGGTATCTAATAATACCTGAACTGTCAATCATAAAAAACAAGGGAACTCTGCGAACACCATAAAGATAATAGGTGATTTTATCAGGATCAGCCCACAAGGGGTAGGTAATCCCCCATGAATCGCGTATAGCATTGACTTCAGGCTGCTCATTTGCCAGTGCAACAGCCAGCACACGTACCCCCTGTGCTGCATAGTGCTGCACAATTTTGTTGATCCTGGCAGTTTTCTTTTCACACCCGTCGCAATAGACTGAAATAAACTCAAGGATGGTCACACGTGCATCATCCCTGATATCACTAAGGGTAACTATTTGACCCGTGGCATCCCGGAGGGCAAAGTCTTTATGCATGTCCCCTACTTCAAGAGCGCAGGCTACAGATGTGCAGAAACTCACAAGAAACAATACCAGACTGGAAATGATTTTTATAAATAACAAAATCCGTATCCCCTAAAAAAGTTACATTCATGCTGAATAACTACTCTATCTTCACATTTGAATTTGTCAGTTCATCGGTGCGGGTCTTTGGTTTTGGCCGGCAAGGGCGGTGCGAGCAATTGTCTATACTATAGGAGACGGTTGTTCAAGCGAGCACATAGCACGCTGCAATCAAAACCAAAGACCCGCACTAAAACATACCCCCAAATTCAATTATGACGCTGTACTACTTCATGCATAGATTAAAATTCGTATATCACCTTACATAATAAAATGCAATACATGTCGATCCCGGTCCTCATGCGATTTACATCGGTCTTTTAAAATACAAAAAGCCCACAACCATAAGAAGTCTATAGCCAGATGATTGTGGGCCCAAAAATTTTTTTTATCTTAGGCGGCTTTATTTATTCTACAATAACTTTCCCCTTAAACTCCTTAAAGCTGTCGCGGTACTGTGAGATTGATCCGGAAGCCTGCACTTTTCTGGCAATATAATTAAACTCTCCCTTTTCTACAAAACAGAGACTGGCAACAGAGCCTTGCGGAATTCTGTTGGAAATAAACGAACCGTTTTCATCAATAACAAAGTGTACCGGGCTTTTACATGCCAGGGTGACCTGTTTGCCTTCAAACTGCAGTTCCAAAATTTCGCGGGAGTTGTTCATCCAGATGACTGTTGTCCCCGGTTTGACCTTTGCTACGTCGGGTGTAATGCCTCCAATATAATGAAGACGTATTATTTTATGTTCTTTTATGTCCTGGTTTTTTAAGATTTTGCCCTCTTCTGCCTGGGCAATACTGATACAGAAAAAAACAGCCAGAACTATAACAAACAGAACTCTCATTTTCTTCATGGTTTACCCTCCTCAAAAAGGTTCATGTAAGAGTGTACCTCTCGTTCACGATGTGGAGTATATAAAACAAAGGAATAATAGTCAAGGGTATTTATACAGAAACAAAACAACGGAATTACCGGACAAAATACTTATACTCCTTTAATATATAACATCTGACAACATTTAATGCATGTCTCGTTTTCAGGCCTGAATTCACAACCTTAAAATTTCTTTTACAGCGGCAGGATCAAGCCTATAAGGACTTCCCCGGCCCTGATAAAAACCATGAGCCGCAATTAGATGTATCCCCAGGTCTGACCAGGCCAGTGTCCGGGCGGTCTCGGTGTTAATTAATCTCACATGGCTTTTTCTATACAAGCCGGGATGCCCCCAAGGACAGGCAATTGTTCCTCTGACCTCGTGGACTTCTACCTCGAAAATGTCGTCTATTTTTACCGGGTCACCCCAGCCCTCACGGCCTTTGTCGGTAAGCTCCTGTAGAACACCTGCAATCGCTTCATGGGTAAGGCCCAGAGCGTTAACCGTGTGCTGATCATCCTCCAGGATCTGGCTCAGCTTCCTGGAATCGGATCCTAAAAAGCTATGGCTGAGTCCGCAGGGGCGCATGTTTTTTTCAACAGCATCCAACAGCGGACTTTGAAAAATCGGATATTTCCCCATGGCACTACCTATTATAGAAATGAATGTTATTCAAACTTATCAAAGAAAATAAGCTCAAGGGGAAGCCCTTTGTGCTCCAGGAGCTCTATGCAGTTTTCCACCATAGCCGGGCTTCCACAGATATAGGCTTCCTTGCCTGTACCGTCCTGGATCATCTGATCCAAAACAGTTGTAACACGCCCGTGCGATCCTTCCCACTGTTCGGTTGCTTCAGGACGGGAAAGGGTTGGGATAAAGTGAAAATGGGCAATCCTGTTTTCCAGCTCATGCAGCTCGTCTATATAAAACAGGTCCTTTCTATGACGAGCACCGTAAACAAGCGTGGTCTTTCTGTTAATCTGTTCTTCTGCAATGTAATACAGAATCGACATGATAGGTGCAAGGCCGGACCCGGTGGCAATCAGGAAAATTTCCCGGTCGGATTCATGTAAGCAAAAATCACCGAATGGTCCGACAATGGTAACCTCATCACCTTCCCGGAAAAAATCATGCACAAAAGTACTGGCTATACCCTCTTCTACCCTGGTAATGAAAAGACTGACTTCATGGGGTTTGCTTGCTGCAGAGGCAATTGAATACGCCCGGTAAATTGATTCATCGCACACTTCATATTCCGGCACCTGGAGCTGGATGTACTGCCCGGGTTTAAAGGCAAGCCCCTCGGGATCGTTCAATGCAAGTTTAACATATTGTATATCAGTGGTAAGCTCTCTGAGTTCTACAGCTTTTGTGGTATATTCTTTTATAAGAAACAGCTCTGGGGGAATATCGAGCAAGAGGTCATTGCGAACCTTAATCTGACACGACAGGCGTACATTGTCCTTTATTTCGTCCGGCTCAAGATACGGAGTTTCAGTCGGCAGCAGGGCACCACCTCCTTGGATAACTTTGAGTTTACAGTAACCACAGCTGCCACGCCCACCACACGCAGAGGGAATAAATATCCCCTGGTCAATCAACGCCGCCAGTAGCGTTCCTCCGCCCTGCACTGTCAGTTCTTTCTCACCATTGTTAATCGACAGATGACATTCTCCATAAAATCCCAGATAAGCGTCGGCAACCTCCAGTAAAAGTGCCAGCACTGCCGCAAAAGCACTCAAAACAACTATGCCTATCACCAGTTGTAACATAAGGTCTTACCTCACTGGATCTGGATCATTCCGCTAAAACCCATAAACGCGAGCGCCATTAAACCTGCAATGATCAGCGTGATCCCCGGGCCCTCTAAAGGCCGGGGGATTGGGGCTGCTTTTAATTTCTGTCTGATCCCTCCCATAGCCAGAATTGCAAGCATCCATCCGATACCACCGCCTGCTCCATAAGCCACCGACTGCATTAAGCTGTATTGTCGTATTATCATGAAAAGACATACCCCCAAAATAGCACAATTGACCGTAATCAACGGCAGAAATATACCCAGAATGACATACAGCCGTGGCGAAACCCGGTCGATTATCATCTCGATAAGCTGTACAAAGGCCGCAATCACAATAATAAAAACAATATAGCGAAAGTGCACAAGCTCAAAGGGGACCAGCAGATAATAATAGACAATATAATTAAGAGCCGACGTAGAGGTCATAACAAAAATAACTGCCAGACCAAGTCCCAGAGAAGATTTCACCTCCCGGGAAATTGCCAGAAAAGAGCACATCCCTAAAAAATTCGTGAGTAGAATATTATTGGTAAATACAGCAGCAAAAAATATTACGGTTACACTAAGGGCAGTCTGTTCCATTTTTTAGCTTCTACCGGTTATTTGTTCTTCTTCTTTTTTTTCAAACGACCTGACAATCCAAATAATGCCGGCCAGCATAAAAAATGCTCCGGGTGCCATGACCATTATTGTCCACCTGGTCCACTGCGCAGGCAGTACACTCATTCCAAAAACGGTTCCGAAGCCCAGAAACTCCCTGAAAAATGCCACTAAAAATAAAATCACTGCATAGCCGCACCCGCAGGCAAACCCGTCAACCACTGACGGCCAGGGAGGATTGCTGCGTGCAAAGCCCTCACAGCGTCCCATAATAATACAGTTGGTTATTATCAGCCCCACATAAGGTCCCAGAGCTTCGCTGATATCCGGCAGATACGCCTTGAGCATAATATCAACGATAATCACATATGAAGCAATAATAAGCACCTGAACCATCATTCTGATACGGGGCGGAGTCACGTTCCTTAAAAGCGAAACGGTAAGGTTGGACATGGCCAAAACAAAAACAACACTGATACTCATAATGAGGGTATTGATCATCAGGTTGGTAACCGCCAGGGCCGAGCAAATTCCCAGAATTTGACGAAACACCGGGTTTTCTTTCCATAACCCCTTTACAATAATTTTACGGCTCTTTGAGCGTGCCATTGGTTCTCTTTATTCTCTTAGGCTGGGCAGCATCATGTGCCGGATGCATGTTTGGCAAGCAATGCCAGGTACTCCGCCAGATTGCTATTTAATAGTTTCTCAACTGCGCGACTTGTTCCTGTTGCCCCGGTAATGGCATCAACTTCATTTTCAGCCTGGGCCGTACCGGGCGGCCGCAAAAAAAAGTATTTCTGCTGGACAGGTACGAGTCTTTTACCTTTAAACTGCCGTACAAACCATTCCTCTGTTATGCGGCCCCCAAGGCCGGGAGTTTCAGAATGTTTATAAAAGGCAATCCCGTGTATCTTCTCAAGCTGATCATCAACTGCAATCATACCGAATACAGGCCCCCAGAAACCGGGACCAAACAGAGGAAAGGCATAGCCGACCAGGGTTGTTCCATCCGGGCCGTAACCCCGGTAAATGATACGCCCCTGTTGCTCTTCAGATTTTATTCGCTTGTTAAAAATGCGGCTGATTTCATTATCTGAAACATTCGAGTCCGGTTGCATACCAAGTACGTGCAAAATAATCTTTTGCAGTTTGATATGTTCGTTGAGCCGTATTTCCTCTTGGTTAAACGTATGCACAGCACTCACCAGCCCGGTAAAAAACAGCGTCAATAGGAACATATAGACAATCGAAAACAGCTTGTTTTTAATCATTTTGCCTCCCCCCGATGTTTCCACCCTGTCACACCTATATCAAAGAGCGGGGCAAACATATTCATAAAAAGAACAGCAAACATAATTCCCTCGGGGAAGTTCGAATACCTTCTCAGCAGGATTGTCAGTGCTCCAATACTGCCCCCGTATATCCACTGGGACAATTTCTGCTTAGGCCCGCTAATCGGTTCGGTAACAACAAAAAAAGTTCCAAAAAGGAAAGATCCCGAAAGCAGTGCTGCCAAAGGCGGCACGGCACCTGCAAGCCCTATGGTGTACAGAACAATACTCATGGATATCCCCCCGATCAAACATGCGATCGCCAGTCGCCAGGGGGCTGCTTTTTTTATAAGAATATAGATCCCCCCGAGAATTATTATAGGCGCACATGTCTCGCCAAGAGAGCCGGCAGTAGAGCCCATAAAAAGATTGCGCAAGGGGACACTTACGCCTGAGCTTAAACTGCTTAAGGGTGTAGCAGCAGATACGGCATCAATCGCAGGGAACCAAGTCAGTAAATCATCATGTGAGCGACTAAGCGGCTGAACCCACCTGTTGGTCATAGCAACCGGGAATGTGATATAGATAAAGCATCGGCCCACCATTGCCGGGTTGAATACATTGTATCCAAATCCGCCAAAAACCATTTTGCCGAAGGTTATACCAAAGACAATGCCGACTACAGCCATCCAAAAAGGAAGGGTTGGTGGAAGGCTTAAAGAGAAAATGAGGGCGGAAACAAACACGGCAGATGTGATGGGTTTACCCTGACGCAGCGTAAAGAGTCCTTCTGTTACAACACCTGCCAGTACGACAACCGCTGTGAGTGCAAGCGCTCGCAGCCCAAAGAAATAAGTTGCAGCTGCAAGACAGGGCAGCAAGCTATAGCAGACCCATTTCATGAGAGGCTGTATGAGAAAAAGGCTGTGAGGTAGTAGTTTTTTTGTTTTTTTCATGATACCCGGCTTTTTACATCCTAAAAGAGAGCTTCAAAACCTCCACTGATATTCAAAAAGCTCTGATAGAAAAAAAGCTTTTGCGATTTTTTCATAATGGTTTTTCTCTATCCCATTGCAACGCAGCCGAGTGCAAGGATTTCAGGCGGATATAAGGGTCGACATGTCTGAGTCCCGGCTTGCCGGGATGAGTTTGTTGACCCGCCGTCTGAAATCCTGCCGCGAGGGTATCCCGATGTATCGGGGCAAGTTGCAGGGTGCCTTTTCTTTTGTTACTTTTCTTTGGAGCACGCAAAGAAAAGTAAATGTTCTATCTCGTGTATATGCTTTCTTGCTCCCCGGATCGGTAGAACCTCTCCAGGTCACCGTCAGAGGCAGTGGGTTGAGAAATTTAACTAATTCTGTAGTACTCTCCTCTCACCACAATGACTCCTCTATGGCGTATGGGGACCCCTGATTCCGGCTGTGCTAGGATTTTTGTTTCGGAAGTATATGCGTGGCACTGCCGAAAAATGCTTCAAATGCCTCAGCCTCTGTCTCTGAAAGTGTCGGATGCGGATGAATTGTTAAGGCAACATCCTGTGCCAGGGCACCCATCTCAACTGCCAGTGTTCCCTCAGTAATCATGCCTTCGGCTTCACGGCCCACAATGCCCATCCCCAGCACACGGTCTGTTTCCTTATCAACAATGACTTTGGTAAGCCCTTCAGGTGCACCCATAGTAATTGCCCGACCCGAGAACTTCCATGGAAACCGTGAAACCTTAATAGGACGTTTTTCCTTACGGGCCTGCTCTTCAGTCAAACCGCTCCAGGCAATTTGAGGAAACGTATACACAACTGCAGGAATAGCGCGGACATCAAAGGCTGAAGGCTCTCCGGCAATCACCTCTGCTGCAACCTTGCCTTCCCGCATAGCTTTATGCGCCAGCAGCTGCCCCCCCGCAATATCACCAACAGCAAAAATTTTCGGATCTGTGCTGCGCTGCTGCTCATCAACAGTTACAAATCCTTTATCATCAGTTTTTACGTCCGTGTTTTCCAGACCTATGTTGCTGCTGTTCGGCTGACGTCCCACAGCAATAAGAACGCGTTCAAACCGCTGCTCTCCCCCCGGGGCATCACCATGAAGTCTTACCATCACATGGGAATCGTATTCCGCTAAATCTTTGATCATCGTGTTGCAATGAACTGCTGCAAACAGCTCATCAACGCGTCGTTTGAGCGGCACCACCAGGTCAGGATCAGCTCCGCGTACAAGCCGATCGCGCCGTACAATCAGTGTCACCCGGCTGCCAAGCGATGCATACACCATCCCCATTTCCAGTGCGATATAGCCGCCCCCTACAACAAGCAGGTTTTCAGGGATATCGGCGAGGGCCAAAGCGCCTTCAGAATCCATAACACGCCCTTTATTGTTAATCTGAATAGAGGGCAGTGATGCAGGACGAGAACCGGTGGCAAGTACGGCATGTTTAAACCGCACATGGGATATATCGGCTCCCTGCAGGCGCACCCGCCCGGAGTCTTCAAAAACAGCACGTGCATTGATTAACTGCACACTCCGTTTTTCACACAAGTTAACCAGCCCGTCGGCGAGTTTTTGAATGACCTCTTCCTTCCAGGAACGCAGTGCCGCAAGGTCAATGCGGGGAGGCTGGAAAGTTACACCTGCATGTGCGGCATTGCGGGCATCCGAGAGCAGTTCTGCAATATGCAGCAGGGTTTTTGACGGTATACACCCCCGATGAAGACATTCGCCACCGGGCAGGGGGGCCTCGTCAATCATGGTTACCTCCAGGCCCAGATCTGCAGCCCTAAAGGCTGCCGCATAACCTCCCGGTCCGCCGCCCAGAATCAGCACATCAGTGTCTTGAGTCAATTCACCCATTACCATTTTTTGACACCATCTAAAGTAACCGTAACCAGCGGCGAGGGCTGAGTAACGAGTTAATAGTTATGTTTTTTTCTTTTTCTCAGCACTCGTTTCTCAGAACTCATCACTTTTATCATTCATGTCATCATCAACAGAAGCTCATCAGGATCCTGGAACGCCTCAACAATCACCCTGATAAATCTGGCAGCATCTGCACCATCGAGTACCCTGTGGTCAAAGGAAAGGATAATAGGCAGCATGAGCCGCGGTTCAACAGTATAGCTATCACTGATTTCCTGTACGACCGGCTGCATCTGGGCGCGTCCAAAGCCAAGAATAGCGACCTCGGGATAATTAATAATCGGAGTAAAGCCGGTCCCGCCGATATGCCCCAGGTTTGTGATCGTAAATGTGCCGCCTTGCGTATCTTCAAGGGTAAGCTGTTTTGCCCGGGCCCGTTCGCTCATGTTTTTCAGTTCAACAGACAGCTCAGCTATGCTTTTGCGATCAATATCCCGGATAACCGGCACCACCAGGCCATATTCAGTGTCGACGGCAATACCAATATGATAGTAGTGTTTTAGTACAATCTCCTGCGAGGAAGTATCAAGGCTCGCATTAAAACGCGGATATTTTTTCAGCGCAGTGGCTGCTGCCTTCATTGCAAAAACAGTCAGGGTAAGATGCCCGCCCTGATCATGTATTTCGGTTTTATGTTTTCTGCGAAATGCTTCCAGCTTGGTGATATCAACTATATCCTGGCTGGTGACATGGGGAATCTGCGACCAGGCCATAGCCATCTGTTTTGCTGTGGCACGCCTGACTGAACGCAGCGGTTCCCGCTCTATTGCACCCCAGCGTGCAAAATCAAACGTTTTCGGCTCGATGATCTCTGATGGTGTTACCGGAACGGCAGGCGGCCCTTCGGCAGCAGGAACAGCTTTTTTTTGAGCATACGTCCTGACATCATCGGCAGTGACCAGTCCGGCAGGACCGCTTGGCGGCACCGTGCGCAAGTCAACCCCCAACTCGCGAGCCAGCCGCCTGGTTGCCGGAGCCGCCGGCACAGGTCCTCGTGATGGTGCCACTGCAGGCTGTTTTTCTGCTGCCGGTTTCACGGCAGGTTCTTTCTCCGGGGGCATTACCAGAGGTTCCGCTGCGACACCTTCAAACGTCATAAGCACGTCACCAACATTGACAATATCCCCCGCTTGTACCGGAATTTCTTTAACAATGCCCGTATACGGTGAGGGAATATCAACCATGGCTTTCTCTGTCTCAATCTGTAGGATCGGCTGCCCTTCGGTAACCTGCTGGCCCGGTTCTACCAGCACAGCAATTATTTCACCTTCATAAATGCCTTCCCCGAGATCCGGAAGCCTGAATACTGCTGACATAGATTCCCCCCTTCTAGGTATCCAGTGTTTTATGTGCAGCTGTCAGAATGCGGGTAACAGTGGGCAGGTAACTGTTTTCCCTGCTAAACAGGGGCACAATTATATCAAAGCCCGTAACGCGGGCGACCGGAGCTTCCAGATAAAAAAATGATTTTTCCATAATGCGAGCAACAATTTCAGCCCCAGGACCAAAACTGCGATGGGCCTCATGTATTACCAGAGCACGGCCGGTCTTGCGAACCGATTGGGTAAACAGTTCATCATCAAGCGGTGCAATAGTTAAAAGGTCGATAACCTCTGCGTCTATACCGTCTCTGTCTTTAAGCAGCGCAGCTGCCTCAAGCGTGGGGCGCATCATAGCTCCATATGCAACCATGGTCAGATCTTTACCTTCCTGCACAACCTGAGACGTGCCAAGAGGTATTGTTTCCTCCTCTTCGGGTACTTCCTCGCGAAAAGCTCGGTATAAGGCTTTGGATTCAAAAAATATGACCGGATCAGGATCACGAATGGCGGACAGGAGCAAGGCCCGGGCTGTGCGCGGGCTTGAGGGAATAACCATTTTGAGACCGGGGATGTGTGCATAAAAGGCTTCCTTGCTTTCCGAGTGATGCTCAAGCGCTCTGACTCCGGCTCCATAAGGGGCGCGCAACACCATGGGCACGCTATAGCGGCCCTGGGAGCGCCATCGCAGACGAGCTGCATGCGACTCGATCTGATGAAAGTTGTAATAAGAAAAACCCGAAAACTGAATCTCACATACGGGTCTCAAACCGTACACGGCCATGCCGATAGATGTACCGACAATTCCGGATTCAGCCAGAGGCGTATCCACAACCCGCTGCTCCCCGAACTCATCTATCAGTCCGTCAGTGACCCGAAAAACCCCGCCGTCTCTGCCGACATCTTCTCCCAGCACAATGACTCGATCATCCTTTTCCATTTCCTGGCGCAAGGCCGTATTTATTGCCTGGACCATTGTCATCTTAGCCATTGCTCTGCTCCTCTTTTTGTTCGGCAAGTTCCTGCGCAAGTTCCTGTTGCTGGTCAAGCACATTAACCGGCATATCCGCAAAATGGTGTTCAAACATATGCAGGGGATCGGTAAGGTTCTTCATCTGCTTTTCAGCCCGGTTTACGGCTTCCTGGATTTCTGTCTCCACCTCTTTCTCCAATACATCAATTTTCTCAGGCACAAGCAGCCCTTTAACAGTAAGGTATTTTTGGAATCGGCTTAATGGATCACGCTTGGCCCACTTCTCAACCTCCTCCTCTGTGCGGTAGCGTCGAGGATCATCGGCGGTTGTGTGCATCATCATGCGGTAGGTAATGCATTCAATCATTGTGGGGCCCCCGCCCTGCCGGGCCCGGTCGACAGCCTCCTTGGCCGCAGTGTATACGGCAAGGATATCATTGCCGTCAACCTGAATTCCCGGGACACCATAGGCAAAAGCTTTTTGTGCCAGGGTTTTGGCACGGGTCTGTTTCGATCGCGGTATGGAAATTGCCCACTGATTATTCTGACATACAAAAATAACCGGCGCCTGAAAAACACCGGCAAAGTTGAGAGCTTCATGGAAGTCGCCCTCCGAGGTTGCTCCGTCACCAAAAAACACCATTGCAATGTCATCTTTTTGCCGGTACTTAATTGCCCAGGCCAAACCAACAGCATGAAGCAGCTGAGAAGCAACAGGTATGGCTATGGGAAGATCGTTCTGGTTGTCAGGGATACGTCCCCCTTCGTTGAATCCCCCATAGGTAAGGATAACACCCTCCAGAGGCGTTCCCCGCCAAAGCATGGCAGCCATTTCACGAAAACAGGGCACCATCCAGTCTGAATCCCGCAGTAGCGCCACCGCTCCCAACTGGGCCGCTTCCTGGCCTTTAATAGGGCCAAAAGTTCCAATACGCCCCTGACGCTGCAGGTTGAGCAGACGCTCATCGAATCTGCGGCTTAAAAGCATTATGCGATGCAGTTTTATAAGCAGCTCAGGCGGTATCTCAGGTTCGAGAGTCTTATCCAGCCACCCATTTTCATCCAGAATAGCAAGATGATCTAACCTGCCGGCAATATCGATCTGTATTCGTGGCATAAGAAGCCTCCTTCGTGCGAGATTCTCATCACAGTACGGCTGTGCGCTGTACGCAGTATCCTTCCCCCAGCGTCAGTCAGGGCCTTCACGTCAATAGCTGTTGTGTACATCTGCCTGTTAAGGCAGACACTATTGATATAACAAAAAACCCGAAAAATGCCACCTTATTTTACCTTTATTAATGTCAGCGCACCCATAGTCGTTAATGCGTCAGTAATTATCCTCACAAAAAAATGATGAGAAAAATTTATTAGTTTTTAGTTAACCGCAGAAAAACGCGGACGGACGCGGACTTTTTGCTCCCGCGACGCTGCGGGAGCAAAACCTTCCATGGCCTTTCAGGCCAGAGGTATAATTCAAAACTTCTACCATGTGCCTTGTAACTTCTTAAGCAAAACTGTTTTTTGTATCGCGCTGCGATTGTATTTTCTAAGCGGACACATCGTCCGCTTAGAATTTCTGCGTTAGTCGGCGTCAGTCTGAGGTTAATGATAAAATCGTTTAAAGCTATACGGTCCGCACGGCAAAAAGGTATCTATCCGCCTCTGATGGCCTGTGGGTTCAAAAAATTGCACTAAGTAAAACACCGTGTATAAATCTTAAAGGTATCTATATACTGTTTAACCTTTTCCGGAACCATGCCTTCTATTGATTGCGAAGCCCTGATTCTATATTTAATATCAGTTGAGGATATGGCAAGGGCCGGTAGTTCTTGTATCAGGATATAAGGGAGAAATTCTTTGGGAATGTCTTGCTCTATTGACGCTCTGTTAAACCCGGGCCGTGTTGTGGCCACAAAGTAGCACAGGCCCGGATAGGTACGTGACTTTTCCCAGTTGGTAATTGTTAGCAGAACATCAAGGCCTATGATAAAATAATAAGAACAGTCCGCGCCGTAGATTTTTTTAATCGCTTCAACTGTAGTGCCTGCATATGAAGGGCAACTCCCCCCCTGCTCGATAGCTGATACCTCAAAGCAGGGGTGCTCTTCAATTGCGCATTGCAGCATTGCAAGGCGATGTTCATAGGGCGCAAGGATTGGCCGTGCCTTATGAGGAGGACAATAAGCAGGAACCAAAATAATTTTGTCCAGACCATAGTGCTGTTGGGTTGCTTCAGCTATGCTGAGGTGGCCATGATGGACAGGATCAAAGCTTCCCCCTATGATTCCGATCTTTGAAAAAACAGTATGTGCTTTAGGTTGTGGTGTCTCAGGCATGAGAACACAATCGACGATACGACCCTTCTTATTCTTCGGGAATTTCCATCTGTTCAGGATCGCACAGCAGCTCGGGGTTTATTGAAACCTGATCGCAGTTACAGCATCGATAACGAATATTGTTGACCCTGTTGTGGCAAAATTGCGGCGTCACTTGTTTAATACCGCACCAGTCTGCTTTAGTTCCCCGCCCTTGCGGTCTGCAGATTCCATTATAGTCAAGTGATACGGCTCCACAATTGGCACAGATAAACGCCTTGGTGGTCTTGGGGAGCGGGACGTGCTGTTTAATCTTACTTTTCGACATACTGACTGGCTACCTCCATTTTCATTACTGTACTGATGCATATAAATACAGCTATACTGTTCAAGCTTCAAAATGCGGCTTTTCGTGCTCTTCATACCATGTGGCCGGGTCTTCAAAAAAGAGCAAAGTATTTTTAAGCGATACCATATGCTCTCTTTCAACCAAGGCAAGACGGTCAAAAAAGTTTCTTTCGGCTTCAGTCTCGGCACGATCTTTAAGCTTAGAATAAAAATTATAGGCCTTTGATTCAAACTCAATGGCCGTTTTCACGGCCTCTATATCATCGGCATCTGTAGCGGCAGATTTATCTGCCAGATTGGGTACCGTGGCTAAAACTTCTTTTATATTCATATGATTTATAACAAGGCGGGTTTCCTCCGGCCATTTTCCCTGTTTTGAGAGCTCTTCGTGAAGCTGCTTAAGCCGGTTGTAGTGCTCCTGTTCATCTTGGGCAATAGATTCAAACATCTGCTTGCCTACAGGGTTTTGTGTCCGCTGGGCGTGCCGCAGATAAAAATCGCGCTCTTTTGTTTCGTTTTCCAGTGCTATTTCGATTGATTTAATTCTATTCTCCATAGGTAACTCCTTAACAAAAAATCAAGAAATATTAAGTGGATTAAGAAACTATAGCATATCGTGTTGCTTTAACTCTTCTAAGACTGCTTTCATCCTGTGCAGGCTGTTAAAAATGATGGCAGACGTCATGGTAGCCAGGGACACTGCATCAACTTCAGGTTTAAATTTATATTCTTTCTTAAGGGAGGTGTCCAGAATTTTCTTTTGCATAAATTCCATATCTTTTGCATGCCATTCAACATTGCCATACTTGGTCAGATAAATCGGCAGGAAATCTTCTATAATTCCCTTGGTGCCGAACGTTACAATAAAATGGATTCCATGACATACGTCACAGACCGGTTTTCTGCTTATGATTTTCGAAAAAAGAACCATGTCTTTTCCGCCGGTAATAGCTTCGCCCCGGTACAGGGTGCCGGTTTCCGGCAGGCTCAGCTTTGACACGTTAAGGGCCGTTGTATTGCCTGTCAGTGCTGAGCGCATGCTCTTTTGCACCTTTTGGTATAGTTCTTCCTCGGACATGGCCAAAGAAAACTTTCGGTCTTCCGTTTCAACAAGCATCTCTTGCTGCGTCATTATCCGGATATCTGCGATACTTCTTTCCAGGGTACTATGAATCTCTTTAATAAATACATCAGGGTCCCGCATGACACCTACATGAACAAAAGCAATTGCACTGTCAGTGTCTGTTTTTTTCACAATAAGCGTAAAAGGTATAGCACCCGGATCGCCGATGGTATCATAGAGGCTAAAATCCGGGTCCGGTATCACGGGAAAAGGAATTTCCTTTTCACGCCGGTACTTCTTGACTTCCTCTGAGTCATTGCCCGCGCCAATCCCGATGAATTTTACTGTCTGGGCCAGGTCCTGGTGCTCCAGGATACGTTCAAAGATCGAATTAAATATAGGTGCTTGCGCCTGACACGAGGGGCAGTAACGGTTTAGAAATTCAACAACAAGCACCTCTGCATTGATATCATGCAGTGAAAACTCTCTTTTCCGGAAAAAAGGCAATTTTTTTTCCCCTTTATACAGATCAAGATACGCTCGTTCTTCAGATGAAAGCTCATAGGCAGTTGTGAGCTTCGGTAAAGGTTCACCGGTTTTCGGAAGTTCCCCCGAAGTTGCTTGCGGGGAGGGGCAATACCACAGAAGCAATACAATAATGCTTATTAAAAAAGACTGAAGCTGTCTATACATCCTGTTTATCCTTTTTGATACATTTCTTATAATAGATCGGTTCATCAGGACAACGATAAGGACCGTTAATAGATTCAAAAAGTGCAATCTGTTCTGCAATACTCATTTTGGGGGTCCGTGGTGTTTGCTGTCTGCAGGCATTACAGCGTGTTTCCGAACAAAACTGACAAAAATTACAGTCGGGACAGGGATACTTTTTCTCAGTACATATTTCGGGATTTTTGCAGTGCTTTTTCATTCCAGAATCTTCTGCAGTAACTATAACACTCGATTGCTTAATATTAAAATTACATAATTTTTTAATGTATATATAATTTTATAATATATCTTTACTTAAAATGCAAATGACAGCAACTACCCTAACCTTATTCCAATAAAGTTCTTAAGAAACCACCACGCAGTGAGAAAGCACAACACTATAAAAAAATCAGCCGTGAACCTTTCATTACATAAGGATTGACACAGCCCTGGAATAAAAAAAGTTATTCATGGCGATTGCTATTATGGCGTGGTAATAGTATAGTAGTTGCAGGAATATCGGTTACATAGAATAGAGGATTTCCGATGGGGAAAGGGCCTTTTCCAAAGGCAGGGCAGTGACTGTGTTTACTTTCTTCATGGGATTCCGCATTGCAGGCACGAGCTGATATGAAGACAATAAAAACCGTTATGATATTTATTTGTACGATTCAAACCTGTATAGTTTTTATGACGACCCCATCTCATTGCGTCAATATCGGCGACCCCTTTCCGCTTTTTATGCAGCCCCATAGCCTTAGCCAGGATGAGTGTGCATATCTTGGAATTCCCTGTTCAGAAGATTTTGCTCTTGGAGATTTAGCCCAAGATGTCATTATCCTGGAATTCCTCAATGTGTATTGCCACACCTGCAGAATACAGGTTGAAATTTTCAATGATCTTTATGGAAGCATCCAGGAAGATCCGCAGCTTGCAGGCAAGGTATGCATTGTGGGAATTGCCGTGGGCAACACTGTTGAAGAGGTTGGTGATTTTAAGCGGGAATTCGGAGCACGCTATCCAATCGTAACTGATCCTGAAAAGGTCTTATTTAAGATGACCGGAAATATTCAGGGTACCCCCCACACCTACATTCTCCGAAAAGAGGAGAAACGTTTTATCATTGACTACCATGCTGGGGGGGTTTCCTCCCATGACCGGTATCTGAAAACAATCACCTTTGCTATGCGGGGCAGTTTTGCGGGAACCGAGCCGGGCAATAAAGCCTCCGGATATTCTTTTGTTTCAGAGGGGAAACGCTACGATCAAACAATGTTTAAAGGAAAACGGGTAATTCTGTATTTCCCGGTTGATAAAAACTACCCGCTGGCAATAGATACACGCAACAGCAAAAATCAAATAGAACTGCTGTATAAAATACTCGCAAGATTTCCCGATATGTCCGCCATTGTATATGCATATCACGGGTTTTCCATACCGGCAAAGCCCACACCGGCCTCCCTGTACATTGGCAGGCCGTCTGACAAACAACCCCTTGATAACTTTACAACACCGGACAGTCCAACAATATATTATATTAACGAATATGGCCGCATTGCATACAAGGGTGAAGCGATAACACTGTATAATGCTGAGGCTATTATTGAGGGTAAAGAATATAAGCCTACCCTTGATATGACAGAAAAGGAGATTATAGCTCTCATTGAAAAAAAGATATCCACGTTCGCCAAAGAAGTTCTCAGCACTGAAAAGTTTGTAATGGAAAACAGGCAGGCCGTTTATGTTTCCACCCTGGCGCCTAAACGTGACGGTCTTTTCTGGTTCTCCCGCCTGGAAAGCAAGCCAAGCCTGTGTGATATCTGCCATGACACTCATTTTATTTACATAATGGACCATGACGGCCGTATTATCGATTTCATCCCCCTGCAGCTGACCAAGTACGGTAATGTCACCTGGACTGAAGACGATACCCGTACGTTTAAGGATACGGTGGTCGGAAAAAATATTTTTGACACATTTTCTTTCAATCCTAAAGTCGATGCCTTAACACAGGCTACCATGTCATCAAGTCTTGTATTTGAAGGATTTAATCAGGCCAAAGACGTTTTTGCAGAATTTAAAGAATATAAATTTCGCAGTACACATTGGAAACAAACCTGTTTTGAAACTATGTGCACCATACAGCACGTGATCGGACAAAGCAAACAGGCCGATCCGGCATTAGTTGCAGATAATGCCGTCCTTAAAGATATTATTACCCGCCATAAATTGCCGGCCTGTCCGCTTCAAGGGATGTATATCATGGTTGACGGCAGTATCCTGTGCAGCATTCACGGCATAAATATGCAGGGTTGCAAATAACAGATTTTGTGTTAAAATTATAGCACACGGAGATATAGTGCATATGCATAAAAAACATATCAGTCTGTTGATAATCCTACTTTCATGTGCCTATAGTGGTCTATATCCCCAAAAATCCACGGCAGAACCGGCCTTTGATTTTTCTTTTACAAGTATGCATGACGGAAAACAGTATTCTACTGTAGATTACCGCGGAAAAAACATGGTTCTGGTCTTTGGTTCAATTTACTGCAGGCCGTGTGTAGGTCTTCTACCTCTTCTTAAGAACTTTTATACAAAAAATAAATCCTCTGGTGTACTTGTTGTTGGTGTCGACGTTGACAGCACAACCGAGCAAGAAAAGATTATAAAGTTTGTTTCAGATCAGGCCATAAATTTCCCTTTTTTCATTGATACCCAACAGATTGCCAGAAAGTATAAGGTATTCATGTTGCCGACGGTTATATTCATTGACGAAAAGGGCAGCATATCTAAAAAATATTGTATAGGGTCGCGCACAGCCAAGTCAGTTGAGCAGGAGCTGAAAAAACTGGAAGCACAATATGCTGCTTTTCAGAATGAAGCGAAGTAATCATTGCCATTCTAAAACAACAGAGTTTTTCTTAACGCAGCGTTACAAAATTCTTTTTCCCCATAGTTACGTCAACAACAATAAAACAAAGTTCACTACGGAATGCCAGTTTAGGAGGCAGCCATGCAAATCGGCATTGTTGGCCTGGGTCGTATGGGCATGAATATGGCACGGCGCCTGATACAAGGCGGCCATACGGTCATTGTGTATAACCGAACCCCTGCAAAGGTTGCCCTCATGGAAAAAGAAGGCGCCCTTGGGGCCGACTCGCCTGAGGGGTTGGCCGGCAAGCTTCAAGCCCCCCGGATTATATGGCTCATGTTGCCGGCAGGCAAACCGGTAGATGACCATATAGACATCTATGCAAAAGTGTTGGCTCCTGGTGATATCATCATAGACGGAGGCAACAGTTACTATAAAGATGATATACGGCGCTATAATGATCTAAAAACACGCAACATACATTATCTGGATGCGGGAGTATCCGGTGGTATCTGGGGCCTTTCAATTGGATACTGTACCATGGTTGGCGGAGATGAAAAAATCTTTAACCACATCAAGCCGATCCTGAAAACTTTGGCGCCCAAAGACGGATACTTGTACTGCGGACCTGCCGGGGCCGGCCATTTTGTTAAGATGGTGCATAACGGAATTGAATATGCCCTGATGGCAGCCTATGGTGAAGGCTTCAATATCGTAAAAGATTCAGCCTATGGTGCAACCCTTTCCTTTGAGAAACTGGCACATCTCTGGAATCAGGGCAGTGTGATCAGATCATGGCTGCTTGAGCTGCTTGAATCCGCTTTCAAAGAAAATCCTGACCTTGAGACCCTTCAGCCCTATGTTGAGGATTCGGGAGAAGGGCGCTGGACTGTCCAGCAGGCCATAGAGACTGCAACTCCATCGCCGGTTATTGCCCTGGCACTTTTTCAAAGATTCGAGTCACGCAACAAAGGTTCCTTTACTCATAAAGTGCTTGCTGCCCTTCGCAAGGAATTCGGGGGGCACGCTGTTGTAGAATCTGATAAAAAATGAGCTGTTTCGCATACTACTAACAGTATATCTCCGGCACTAGTACTGACCGACAATTAAAAACTGTGGGGAGGTTGGGTTCGCACCTGTTTGGGCAGCAAGGGCAGTGCGAGCCCAGCTTACACCCAAGGTTAATTGTCCACATGTACTAGTATAAAGTTCTATAAATAATGTTGCATTAAGTCAGTTTGTGTGCTACCCTTGTTATTAAATTATAAACATAAGGGAGGGCCGCAAAATGG
>JANQFE010000023.1 GCA_028278025.1 Thermodesulfobacteriota bacterium
CCATTTTGCGGCCCTCCCTTATGTTTATAATTTAATAACAAGGGTAGCACACAAACTGACTTAATGCAACATTATTTATAGAACTTTATACTAGTACATCTTCACATTTGAATTTGTCAGTTCATCGGTGAGGGTCTTTGGCTTTGGGCAGCAAGGGCGGTGCGAACAATTGTCTATATTATAAGAGACGGTCGTTCAAGCGAGCACTAGCCCGCAGCAATCAAAACCAAAGACCCTCACTAAATCATACCCACAAATTCACTTGTGACACTGTACTAGGAATCAGGTGGCCGTAAATAGCAACGGTCATTTGGGAGCTTGATATAGGCTGAGGCTACAGAAAAAATCACCATCTCACACTGCATCACCGATCAAAGGATGTCAAAAGGCACAGCCAGGGCGTCGGGTCCAAGGGGTAGTGAGATATTTCCGGGATGTATTACATAGCCCGGGGTGGTGCGTTTCTCGAAGTCCTTTCGGAAAGATCGTATGCCGGATGCCATCGTCGGCCGCGGGGTGGCTGAAAGTTTTACCTCTACAGGGGTTAGTTTGCCCCCATGCTCCACTACGATGTCAATTTCGCTGCCTGCCGAAGTCCGCCAGAAATATACCTGGGGATCTTCACCTCTATGGGTCAGGGTTTTGACGATCTCGGACAGAACTGCGGTCTCCATGATCGGGCCGCCCATGGGACCGGATACGGCATGATCCGGATCTCTCAATCCGGCCAGATAACACAGGGTGCCTACATCGGTGAAATAGACTTTTGGCGATTTGACAAGCCGCTTCCCCACGTTGGCAAAGTAGGGCCTTAACATGATTATTTGGTAAGTTGCCTCCAGTACCGAAAGCCAGGCTTTTACTGTGTTGACTGCCACACCAAGATCACGGGAGAGCTCGGAAAGATGCAGCAGTTGAGCGCTGCGTGCTGCAAGTGCCCGCAGGAAATTTTGAAACAGGGTAAGATCTCCTACCTGTCTAAGACTGCGCACATCACGTTCAAGATAGGTCTGTACATAACTTGCATGCCAAAGGGCTGTGTCCCTGTCAGGGTTCACGGCCAGTTCCGGGAAGCCGCCGCGCAAAAAATTTTTCCACAAAGAATCGTAAGCGCAGGATGCGGTCCTCTGGTCACATTGATCCGTTTCCCATATCAAGGGGGCTTGCGCATCGCCGGCTATTTCGCGTCGGGTCAGGGGCAGGAGGCGCAGCATTGCCGCTCGTCCGGCAAGCGACTCGGTAACCTGTTTCACTACAAGCAGGTTCTGGGATCCGGTGAGAAGGTATTGACCGCACAAATCCCGCCGGGCATCAATTTTTTCTTTAATATAAGGAAGCAAATCAGGTGCATATTGCACTTCATCGAAAATGACCGGTGGTGTATGCATTGCCAGGAAAGCCCGCGGGTCCTGAACGGCAGCCATGCGTACATCGGGCGGTTCCAGAGAGACATAACGGCTTGTATTGTTGAAAAGACGTCGCAAAAGTGTTGTCTTGCCCGATTGACGAGGCCCGGTGAGCACTACTGCCGGAAATTCTTTTACAGCTTGTAAAAGGACCGGCTCCAATGACCGGGCAATATAGTTCTTCAGATGGTTTGGGTTCATAACTTGTAATTTTGCATATAAAATGCAAAATTACAAGTTATTTATGGTAAGTATTCTTGTTTTTTTGCTACTGCACTTCTGCGGGACCACCTGAATGTAAGGTGCCGGCGCTTTTTTGGATGGTTACATCTATGTTACTTTTTCGATATCCCTCCAGCCGGTAACATGCACCCCCTCTCTGACATAACTTTCCTTTCCGCCATGAATGAGATAGGAGTTTTTTATGTCTTTATTTAGTGACGAGAAATACTTCAGGCCTTTGAAAAAATCAGGGCTAATGGTCTTGCCGGACTTTATCTCAATTTGATTAACATCGGTTCCGTAATCACAGACAATATCCACTTCATTGCCGATGTTGTCTCGGAAATAAAATAAGTTGTCAGTTTTACCGGCATTAAATCGTTTTTTGATAAGTTCTGAAACAACAAAACTTTCAAACAACAGACCTCTCAGCGGGTGTGTCGCAAGCTGCTTTTCATTGTGAATATCAAGGAGGAAACAGGTCAGACCTGTGTCAAGAAAATACAGTTTTGGGGATTTGACAAGCCGCTTATTAAAATTTTTGTAATAAGGTCTGAGGAGCTTTATAATGAAGCTTGCCTCAAGAACAGAAATCCAGTTCTTTATTGTCCCGTAATTTACGCTGCAGTCATTTCCGATGCTTGACAAGTTCAGGATTTGGCCGGTCCTGCCTGCACAGAGCTTTAAAAAGACCTCAAATTTAGAAAGGTCTTTTACATTAACAAGCAGCCTCAAATCACGCTCCACATACGTATTAACATAAAATGACATTGCTTCAGTTGGGTTAAGCTTTTTATCAAAAATCCGGGGATAGAAACCGGTAAACAGAAGTGTGTCAAGGGACGGCAGTGTCTTTCCGGTCCCGTAAGCCTCTGCAAGTGTAAAAGGAAGCAGCTTCACCAGAGCGGTTCGTCCGGCAAGTGATTGTGAGATACCTGCAAGCAGCTCAAACTGCTGGCTGCCTGTCAGAATAAAAAAACCTTCCTGCTGCCTGTCATCCACAATTGTTTGAATATATGAGAGCAGATCGGGTGCCCTTTGTATTTCGTCAAGGACCGCTCCTTTCGGGAACCTTTCTAAAAAACCGCGTGGGTCCTGTCGTGCAAAATTACGCTGGTCAATGTCTTCAAGAGAAACATACTGTTTGTGCTTGAAAAGCATTTTGCAGAGCGTGGTTTTTCCAGATTGACGTGGGCCGGTAATGGTTACAACCGGGTATTGTCGTGCCAGTTGAATAACTTTTTGAGAAAGCTTTCTTCTAATCATGAAAAGGTCCTTTTAAAAAATAAAGGATGTTTACAAATTATAATTATAATTCGTAATTTGTAAAGCTATTTTTATATTAAAATCATATTTTTTTATCTTTTGCAAACAGTATAAATTAACCAACTTTTAATTATATCTTTCTCAAAAATAAAGTTTTTGCATTTACACTTGAGGCATGCTGCCATTCGCTGCATACTTTTTTGTAGCCACTGGGAGACCCCCCTCCTTCCAGTGGTTTTTTTATTAAACTTTTTCCAGTTAGACACTGTTCAAGTTTAATAAGGATGAAAACGAGATTTTCATGGTTGCATAATGCTAAAAATGTTTAAAATTGAAAAAAATATGATGAACGGTCTTCTGTTTTTCGGTTAGGAGAGCAGAAGGCATTTAATGTTAACCAATTGAAGTAACTTTATTTTTAATCAAAACCAGATAAAAGAACTTTTTTAAGGCTTTTTTCTAATACTTTTTTCTGATGGAATGCTTAAAAAACAATCCTAGAAAATACGAAGATAATTAATAACTTTCGACGATTGTCCCTTTGTACGTAATTTGTTATATTTACTGAAAAACAAAAATAACTAATGGATTACTGCAATAAAGTGTGTTACAAAAAAACAGGGGAGGAGATATTTGAATACTATTTCTTCAAAAAAAGAATTCAGCAAGATCGTAGATCGCGAACGGGTTCGTTCGGACCGAACCGGCCGAGAATTTTCTCTGATAGTCTTTGAGGTATCGGGCTCTAAAGACAGTCAGTCACTGCTGTATTATTTGAGCTATATACTGGACCAGAGAGTTCGCTGTTATGATCAAATCGGCCGGTTGGACAAATCCCGTCTGGGTGTGCTTTTACCTGAGACCACTCATGAAGGAGCACACAAACTGGCGGCTGATATTTGCAGTTCAATTATACCGAAAGCATTGCACCCTATTTACACAATCATTACCTATCCTTCACAATGGAAAAATCTTTACGAGGATGAACCTCCTCAGGCTGATAGGCCGGATGCTCATAGTGATGATACCGGTTCTGCCGAGCAGACCATCGCCAAGAGCAGCCAAAGCACCATGAGCATACTGCAGGAGATAGAAATGTTATTGCCGGGCCGCACACCTTTGTGGAAAAGATTTATGGACATTGTTTTTTCAGTGACGGGACTGATTGTTTGTTCTCCGTTTTTTCTGCTCATGACAATGTTTATAAAAATCGTGTCACCCGGACCGGTATTTTTTAAACAGAAAAGGGTTGGGTATAGGGGTAAGCCCTTTACCTGTTTTAAATTTCGCACTATGAAGTCAGATGCTAATACTTCCGTACACAGTCAGCATTTTAAAAATTTGATAAGTAACGGTGACCCTCTGAAAAAGTTAGATCACAAGGATGACCGTATTATTCCCTTTGGGGTGTTGATGCGTAAAACCGGTTTGGATGAATTGCCCCAGCTGTTCAACGTGGTCCGGGGTGAAATGAGTCTTATAGGGCCCCGGCCATGTATTCCCTATGAGGCCCGGGAATATCGCAATTGGCAGCACAGACGATTTGATTCGGTTCCCGGTCTTACCGGACTATGGCAGGTCAGCGGTAAGAACAGGACCACGTTTAATGAGATGATGCGCTATGATATCAGCTATGCGCATAAAAAGTCACTTTGGCTGGATGTCAAGATACTCTTCAAAACACTGCCCGCCATAATCACCCAAGTCAATGAGTAAATCACCACTATAGCGTATAGGCTGCATCAGGGAGATACATATCTATGAGCCGTAAAGAGAAGCTGAAAGAAATGGGATTGCACCGCAATGAGGGTACTCGGGAGATACTGGGCCGACTTGCCCAGAGCCAGAGACCGGAGGTACGTGAGCAGGCTCAAGAGCTTCTGTTGTGGCTGGAGGAGCTGGTGGAGAATCAGGAATAATGACTACACGGGGCCGTATTTTAGTAGTAGATGATGCGGAAGAAATTCGAGAGATGCTTTCCGACTTTTTATCAAGACTGCATTTTGCAGTTGATACTGCCGGTGACGGTCAGGAGGCCCTGCAGAAATATATGCACGGAGGGTATGATGTAATCATTTCAGATGTGTTTATGCCGCATATGGACGGAATAGAGTTTCTTAAACATATCCGCAGTCTGAACAAGGACATAATGTTTTTGATGATTACCGGATATCCGGATGTGGAGACAGCCGTGGAGGCGATAAAAGAAGGGGCCTATGACTATATTACCAAACCTTTTAATATGGAAGATGTACGGTTGCGGATTGAACGGGCCTTTGAAAAAAAATCTTTAAAAGAGCGTTTAAAAACAGTTGAAGGTTTTAACTGGGCACTGCTTATTTCCATTCCCCTCTGGCTGCTTCTGGGTATCATCCTGACCAAGCTCTTGAAATCATAACATACCACCTTACATGTTGGCACGCATTAAGCCGGCAGATATAGATGCTAGTACATGAGGACAATTAACATTGGGCGCAAGCTGGGCTCGCACCGGCTTGATTGCTGCGGGCAACCTGCTCGCTGGCATATCCGGAAGTTACTATATCGTCCTTTTGTTCGTACCGCTGCAACTGCTCTTGCCACATCAGCCGTTGCAGTGCTCACGGGCTATAGAAAAAAGGGCAATGCTCTAGCCTTTTCCTTCCGGCTTACCTTTCTGTACCATTGTAATCCGCCGCATGTTTAGATAAGCCGGTCAAACAGGTATTCTACATTATCAGGTAATGCATATCCCCTGTACTGAATTATCCCCTCACGGTCGATCACAACACTGACCGGCACGCCGGTAACGCCGTATAATCTGGATGTAATACCTTCTTTGTCATAGAGAATAGGGTAGGGCAGTCTATTTTTTTCCTGAAAGGCCATAACGCGCCTCAGCGGATCATTAACAGCGATGTTAATGGAGATTATCTGGAGCCCCTTGCCGTTATATTTTGCATTGATGCTCTTCAGTTTGGGGATTTCCTTGATACAATACGGGCACCAGGTAGCCCAGAATACAAGACACACCGGATTTTTGCCCCGCAAAGAGGAAAGGGAAAACTGTTTTCCGTCTAAAGCTTTCAGGGTGAAATCCGGTGCCCGCTGACCTTTCATAAGTCCTGTCATACGAGCAGATTGTTGCTGAGCGTCACTACATCCGGCACATAAAAGAATAAAACCCGTAATGAACACAAACGTAATAATTTTTTTGTGCATGTTGTCTCCTTTCTAAAACATAAGCTGTCCGGCCTTTATGAAAAAAAATTCTGCAAGCAGCAGCAGCACAAAGCCGAAAATTTTTTTTATTGTTATCATCCATTTACCTGATTTTGGAAGAGAGGTAAGCATCCCGGTGAATGTTCCCACAATCATGAGCAATAATCCCATCCCGAGTGAAAAAATAAAAAGCATTGAGAAACCATACAGTATATTTTGCCGAGAGGCAACAAATGCCAGTAAGGCACCAAGCACGGGTGTTGTGCATGGCCCTGCAATCAATGCTGAAATACCGCCGAACAAGAAGGCGGTAATGCCGTCACGGGAGCCTCTGGGCGCAGGATTAAATTTTTGCAAAAAGGCAAATTGTAGAGCAAAGACGTCAAGCATTGACAGGCCAAAAAGCAAAAATATATTACCCACGGCAAGGTAGGTCCATTTGCTTGTGCCGATCTGCCCGAAGAAACTTCCTGTGAGTGCAGCAAAGGCACCCAGCGCTGCATATACAAGAGCAAGCCCGAGAACATAAAAAGTTGAAAGATAGAATCCCTGCAATTTGCTTTTAGTGCTTTTAGCACCGATGATGCCGATGGTTATAGGTATCAGCGGGTAGACACATGGTGTAAAACTGGTCAGGATACCGGCCAGAAATGCAACCACGAGCGCTATAAGCGGAGCACCTTGCAGATAAAGGTCAAATCTGCTTATAAGATCTTCCATAACTGATTATGCCTTTATGCGTAATTTTTTATTTTATCGCTTTATCAAGATATTTGCAAGGAGAAAGGCTGAAGACTATTTTTCTTCAAACGGTTCAAGGGGCACTACTACATCAAGCATAGGAGGGCCTTCAGCCATTATGCGCTGCTTTACTGCAGTAGTAATAGTATGCTTATGGCTGTTTAAGCTTTTTGACAAGCAATGCTACCCGTTTTCCCAGTTTAGCCGCATTCTGAGCAGTCTTTGCATCAGGTGCGCCAACACACGATGTGCCGTAGTGACCGGTGGCATCAAGCGGATCACCGATAATGATCATACCATTTATCAGCATAGCCTGGATAATTGACATAAGAGATAGGTATGGGGTCAGGCATTCGTAATAAGGTATTTTTTTCTCCTGCCACTAAGTAGTTTTTTTTCTAGGTGCTCAACAATTTTTTTCTCGTCTTTATTATGTATAATCCGACGTTCCTCTTTAGTAATAGCTTGGCTTATGGTCATTGGCTCACGTTTAAAATGGATACCAATATCCTTTATCATGTAACCGGATAATTTTTTTGCTAAATAGCCGACTAGCCCCCGACCATAGGCTCCGTTGCGATTGCGACTGGAAGAATACATATCTTCTCGCTTAATCCCAATAGCCTGTAAAACTTCAAAGACGATTTCTTCTATTGGAATATCAAATATTATTGGATCATAGTTATGCTTTTCTACTTCAATTTGGTCTACGAACTCATCTTCTCCTAAAAAAGTCTGATCCTTTACCTGATAGAATTTATTTTGATGGCCACTATTAATAGCACTTGAGATGAATTGCCTGTACTCCCACTGCGCTTTCTTTTTGTTTTTGCAAAACTGACTTAAAACAAATTTTTTGTCAACAATTTTGCTTTGTTCGTCACCAAGATAAATAGAGTGACTAGTCCATGAATATTTTTGAGGATCATCAACAATTTTAGCTCGTACAGGATTCAAATGAATATACCGAACCAATTCAAGTAAATATTGATCTTTATCACATAAAATTGCTTTAAATCTGCCTTGGAAAAGATGTCCAACCTTTTTGTATTGTTTGTTGAAATATTTTGTATAGCGGAATTGGACAACCTGCATAATTTTGGAAAGAGGTGTTTGCTGTACTTCTACAAGAAGATGTACATGGTTCTTCATTAAAGCGTAGGCATACAGTTGAAAGTCATATTTAGTTTTGTATTCGGAGAGATAAGAAAGATACGTCTTATAGTCTTGAACATCTAAAAATATTTTTTGCTTTTGATTTCCTCTGGCAATCACATGATATAAAGCCCCAGGGAAATGTATTCGTGGTTTTCGTGCCATATATTTCTATTAGCATAGGTAAATTAAATGTACAATACTTTATTACGAATGCCTGACCCCAATTGTACTCCTAATTAACTGTTAACAGCAATGACCTTCATCATATTGCCGAGGTTCTGTTGGGCAGATAATCTCCTGAAGTAGACTTCATCATCAGCAGCAACCTCACCGGCTTTTATGGCCTGGTTTAGCAGTCTGTTTTCATAGAGTACGTCCACACCGGTAAAACCAGACAAGGTAAGGGCATGATGCAGTGAATCCGGAGTGAAAAAAACCAGGTGGTTGCCATGAAAACCGTTCCAGTGAGACAGCTGAAGCTGATGTATAAGGCCAGCTCCATCAACGGTGTAGATGATTAACAAACCACCGGGGCGCAACACACGCCCAATTTTTCTAAACATGGCAAGCGGATCTTCAAGATGGGCGGCAACCGACCAGAGGGTTACTGCATCAAAAAAGTTAGTTTCAAAGCTGTTTTCCTCAAGGTTACCTGCGGATATCTGTTTTAGTCCAAAAACTGTCCGGGCATGGCGAATGCAGTCATTTGAAAAATCCAGTCCATAGGGTTCCCACCCGAGTTCACGAGCTACGGTTAAAAACAGCCCATGGCCGCAGCCTACATCCAGCAGACGACGTCGTTTAAAGGCTGCCGTGCGTTTTTCAAGCTCAAGCTGCTTTAAAACAGCGCGATATTTTCTTTCTCGGCCCCTGGCATAATCACCGGACAGAAAATTCAGGTAGCCCCGGTTGTAGACTGCTTTAATTCTACGGGAGGTATAGGTCGGGTTGCGGTACAGGAATCCGCATTGCTCACATTGGACAACACTGTAGTCGCCCCCGGTTTCGGAATAAAAGGTTTTATACTGATCCTCTTTGCAGAGCGGGCAGGGAGTAAAAACATAATTTTTAGATGCATCTGTGACGACAATTTTCTGCTGCTCGCGCACAGCACTGCGGACGGGGCCATCGACAACCCAGTCCAGATGGCGCTGCCAGCGTAGCAAAACTGTTTTATGATTTTCGCGGGACCAGTGCATGGTATCAAAAGAAGCATTCATTCTTCTGGCATTTTTGATTTGCTTTAGAATGAAACTGCGTTGAGCTTGCGGGCTTTTACCCTGCAGGGATAAACATTCTTTCAGTATGTTATTATAATTTGCAAGGAAGGTGCAATCATGGGGCTTGAGGTGCACAGCCTGTTTAAAATGTTCCAGGGCTTTTATGATTTCACCGGTTTCCCAATATATAACCCCCAGGTTATTATGGGCAGTCGCAAATCCTGGCTCAATATCCAGTGCTCTTTTAAAAGCTTCACGTGCAACATACCAGTCGCCCTGAGAAAAAAGTTCTTCGCCCTGGTGGTTGATATCTTCTGCCAGCATGATGTACTCCCCTTTATATTCTTAAGCCACTCGTTTGATTGACGGTTGCTGGTCCAGCAAAGCAACAGCCTGGGCAACAATCCGCTCGGCTGCTTGGCCGTCATACTTGTTGGCAAACAGCTGGTCAGTATAATGCTTTCTTTTTGCTGCACATTCTTCAGGATGGGCAAGACTGTGTTTGATTGCATCTTTCATTTCACAGAGACTGCCGACCTGCATGCCGATGTCACGCCACGTGAACTCGATATCAACCGGATTAAAATTTTCATAAGTTTTCCAGTTGGGGTTGTTAAACAGAACCACAGGTTTGTCAAGGGCAGCAAACTCCATCATGGCAGATGACACATCGGAAATCATCACATCAGCAAGGGACAGAAACGGGGTGATATCAAGCTCGTCGACAAAAATAACCCGCGGGTCTTTGTCAACCAGCCTGCGGTACACCTGTTTATATTCTTCTTTGGTCGATCCATGCAGCTTGATGAGCAGCAGGGTTTTGTCATCAGGTATAACTTCATTGATGCGGTCTTCCACAAACGGTATGGAAGACAATTCATCATTAAAGGTCGGGGCAAAGAGAATATAGCGGTAGTGGTTTTGGGGTAGGTCAAACTGTCTGATGACTGTCCGGCGATTTAGAGCACCGGAAAAAACAGGGTCGAGTTTTGCCATGCCGGTTGCTGTCACCGGCCGTGAAGTAATCTGCTGCATGATCTTTGCATGGTAGGCCCCGGGTACGCATACCAGGTCTGCTTCCTGCTCGCGGCGTGCTGTGGCCGTGTCGGTATAGTACTGCCCCTTTGACAGGACACCATGGCCCACATGTACCAGCTTGCCGCAGTTTTTAGTCCAGGGATACACAGAATCTGCAATAAATGTCAGGTCCGGCTTGAACTCCTGGGGTACCGCGTACAGGTCTTCACCGTACGCTGCAATTGATTGCAGCTCGTCCGGTGTAAAGCCTGCCCGGATCCGGGGAGCATACGGCAGGTAGCCGAAAGCGATTTTAATGCCGGGGTTGAACGCTTTCAGCTGACGGTAGATCGGCATTAGGATCGGAATATGCACATTCTTAAAAAAATATAAAAGGACGCGCTTTTCAGGAGCAGTGCCAGGCTTTATAGAGCGTGGTGTACTGCTTTTTCCAAGAGGAACTTTTCGAGTGAGTTGCTCAAGGATTGTCACTTCCTTGTGCATTTTTTCGGCAAGCTCGGGAAATTCAGAGAATGTTTTTATTATTTTGTGCTTATAAGCAGTATCATAAAACCGCATTTGAATGCTTTTAGAAACAAGGCTCAGCAGCTCACGCTTGGGGGTCTGTATCTCAAGCAGGTCATCTACCAGTTGTTCTGCAATGTCGGGAAAGGTATAACTTTCTAAAATTGTGCGGGCACACTCGATCCTTTGGGCTGCCGGCATCCGGTGCCGGTGCTGCCAAAAGTTTTTCATTACGGTTATATCCTCATCACTAACAGCACTGTAGAAAAGCGACAGACACACTCTGATCTCGTACATAAGAATGTGCTGGAAATAGTCAGAATCAGAAAAGACTTTGTTGTCGATGGACGTGCGCTTAAAAGCAATCAGAGGGGGCAGGCAGGAAAGCCTGACAGGGGCAACAGCCGCGGCCTGAAAGCGATTAATGCACTCGTAGGCCAGCTTATCAGCGGTAGTGCTGTGGGGCTGCGGGAGATATGTCAGAACGTTTATTTGATTGTTTGGCAGCGTGGTTATGCCGGTAAGGGCCGCAACCTGGTGATGGGCCTGAAAGGTTTTGTGGATAACATAGTCAAAATTTGTATACACGACAACGTTATCTTTCATATATAAAACAACATCACCCTGTGCGTGCTGCATGCCGATCAGGCCGGCCTGATCTTCTGTCTTGTCTTCATCGACTGACACGATAACGATATTTTTAAACTGATGTGTACGCTGGAGGTTTTCAATAAAGTCACATATTTCCGCAGATTGCCCCTGGACGACGATTACCAGCTCCATGGGCATGACAGCATGTAACTGCAGATCATATATGCTGGCCCGAACCGCAAACAGGTTATCTCTTTTTAACAGCAGCACAGCTGAAAAAACAGGCGGCAAGGGGGATGTGCTATCGGTTTTTAGAACCTGCAGCGTTTCCTGCCAGACCCGTTCGGAGGCATGGCCTTCCAGGTCGGCAAAAAGCCGCTTGGCATAGGATGTGCGGCTGCCGGACTTGTCATCACCGGTGTGGATTACGTTTTCAAGGGTATGTTTTAGTTCATCAAAGCTGTCGACCTGGGTGCCCAGATCCCGCCATGTATATTCTATATCTTCGGGATTATAGTCATGATAGTTATGCCGGTTCCGGTTATTATAGAGTATCACCGGCTTGTCCAGGGCCATAAACTCCATAAATGCCGAGGAACCATCAGATATCATAATATCGGCACCGCCGATATACGGGGTGATGTCAAAGTCATCAATAAAGATGATGTCCCGATGTTTTTCAGCCAGCTTGCGGTAGTGCCGTGCGGTAGCGCCGAGCGTGGAGGCATGCAGTTTTATAAGAATCGTGCGGTTCGGGGTACACAGCTCTGCAAACCGGGACTGAAAATCATATACCGAGCTCAAGTCGGTATTAAATGTCGGGACGTACAGGATGATTTTTTTATCCGGGTTGATGTTCAGCAGGGCGCACAGATAGTCGCGGTTATAGTGTCCTGAAAACACTTTGTCGAGTTTGGGCATGCCGGTTGCAGCAACACGGGTGTGCAGAACATTTTCAAACTGATCCTTTGCATAGCTGCCCGGAACACACAACAAATCAACCCAGTTTTCCTGCTCGGTCCAGATTCCATCAGTAAAATAGAGTCCTTTTGATATTGTGCCGTGCCCCACATTTACTATCCTGCCGCAGCCCTGGACCTTACCGGCCAGCGTGTCGGCTATAAAGGTAACATCCACCTCTTTTGTCCGGGGGTCGGTGACAAGGGTTGCATCCAGCGCAAGCAGCCTTTCAACAAATGCATAATTCTCAAAGCCGATCAGTTTGGGCAGGTCCGGCAGGCAGATCACAAGCTCTTTTATTTCGTCTCTGTCTTTGAGGTAATAATAGAGGTTTTCAAACATGGGCCAGTGAACGTTTCTGAACACATAAAACTGGACCGTCAGAGCATCCTTTGACGATAAAGTCTCAGAAGTCTTTGGCTGCCGGACAGGTGCCGGATTGCTGAGAAGATCCTTGTACGTCTTTACATAAAAGGCAGCATCTTCTGAAAGTTTTTTAGCAGGCGGAATATTGCCGGACAATTCCGCAACCAGGGCCGGCTTTGCAATAAGAGTCTCAATAGCACTTTGAATCTCATCAGCACTGCCGGGCTTGACAAGCAAACCGTTCCGGCCATGGATGACTGCTTCGGGGATACCACCGGCCCTGGTTGCAATGACCGGGACTTTGTGAATGAAGGCCTCCTGGACAATCATCGGATAGTTTTCCATCAAGGAGGGGATGACAGCAACATCAAAGGTGCTGAAGATATACTGCAGCTGTTCGGGCTTATACTCCCCAAACAACCGTATGCGCTCATCTGCATCCGCCATGTGTTTAATCAGGCTGCCATACGATGTGTTCGGATCAATCTTGCCCCAGATATGCAGACAAATATTCTGCTGAGAGATATTCCTGAAAGCCTCTATGAGATAATTAACCCCCTTGCGGGGGATGATTTGCCCGGCATAACCAAAGACTAGCGTACGGTCCGCTCTTTTTTTGCGGGCGGGCAGCTCATCATATTCAAAACCCAGAGGATTAGTTTCAATCCCGTCATAGCCGTATTTTTGAAAAACACTGCCGAGGTACCTGCTGGGCGCATAGGCTTTATCAAAATACTGAAAGGCTTCAGCACAATACTCCCGGCGGTATTTTTTATATTGTGTGATCATTTCGCGGTTCTTCCGGTTCGGCTCTATTTCGTTGTCTTCCAGAAAGCATTGGACACATTTTTCAATTGTTTCAGGCCCGCAGCAGATACGCTGATCATGGCGGATCATATGCCAGCGGTCACATAAAAACCAGTAGTCATGCAGGGTTATTAAAGTCTTTATGCCCAAACGGTGCGCCACAAAAACCGGGGCAAGCGACAGCTGGCCCAGCCCGTGAAAGTGGATGCAGTCGTAGGGGTGTTGTTTTAAAAAATTTGAAAAAGCATAGGCCACTTTTTCATTGAATACCTTACCAGGCTCGCTGGAGGGTTCTTTCCTGAGTTCGAATACCCGCAGACCGTCTCTATCCGTTTCTTTGATCGTGTAAAGGGCCTGGTAGTGTTCGCGAAAAACAGGATAGAAGATATCAACCTTTGCCGTATTCATACAGTTCATTTTTTGCGCCAGTTTTTTTGCGTACAGCTGCGCACCGGCATAACGGTAGGGTGGAAAGTCATGGCAGACAAAAAGAATTATTTTTTTGTTGTGATTATACAATAGACCGCCTCTGATTTATTATATGTTCTGAAGAGGTATCGTTATTCGTAACCGAATCGCCTCATTGCATACGTTTCAGCTTCGCGAACGGCTGATTCCAACTCAGGCGTATATGAAGCCGGGAATTTTTGCTTGTTGCTTACATTGGTCGGCATGGTAGCGTTGATATCATCCTCGCTGAACTTTTCGTTTGCACAATGGAGTGCAGCTACAAGGTCATTATTCAAATTTTCGTACTTTCCTATGAAATCGATGGGGGATTCTTCCGGTCCGACGAAATTTTTGAATACCTTGCTGCAGTGCCCAGGGAATTTCCGGATTACATTCCTGATAAAGGTATGAAAATTGTCAGAGGCGCATTCCTGGTCAATTCTATTGTGATTAAATGTGTTTACATGCCAGTTAACACCCATCTTATATTGCCAGTATGATTTCCACCAGCCTAATGGGTGTCTTACAAATGCAAAAGTGAATTTGAAGGGAGCAATGCCGGAGCATTGTGCAAAATTAAGGTGCTGAGATCCGTTTTTATTAAGGTACCGCTGTAAGGGAATTCCAGTTCTCGTAATAGCGTGAAACACCCAGATCCCGCCAGTTTTAGGAATATGCAAAAAACGTGAATTTGGTAGAACCAGCAATTTTGTTCTCCGTATACGTCAGTAAAGTTGTTTCTTATCCCAGCGTTCAACGGGATAAATGCGGCCCAGTACTTTATTGTAGCGATTGAGGGTCTCAAAATTTTCTGTTTTTTGGGCCTGCTGAATCTGTCTGAACAGCTTCAGGGCCGCATCGCTGTAGTTGTGTTTGAAAAACCCGTTTTCCTGAACCCAAAAATCGTCATCAGCATACATTTCAATTTCATTTTTGATGCGGAATCGGCCCCACTTGGAAACGTAGTGAGTAAAATTTGTCTTGTCCGTATCTGTGGTTCGGGGGGTTTGGCTTTCCAGGTGGTAAAGGACCGCATGGGGCGTGTAATAAATTTTATACCCTGCTGCGCGTACTGCCGTGCAGTAATCCATGTCTTCACAGCCGTTCAGATAGGTCTCATTGAACAGGCCCATTTTGAAGAACAGTTCTTTAGGGGTGATGCAGCAGGCAGCGGTCACTGCGTCCCATTCCCGAACATTATTGACCAGAGGATGGTTTGCATCGAGGAACTTGTAGGGGTGGCGAAAGAACCGGCCGTCATAACGCATAGCAGCCCCGCAATGCTGAATGGTGCCGTCAGGGTAGAGCAGCTTGCTGCCCACAATCCCTGCATCAGGGTGCTGCTGAATACAGTGTACCAGTGCAGTGAGCCATCCCTTCTGGGGGATGGTATCGTTGTTGAGAAAAACAAGGCAGTCGCCGGCAGCCGCCTTCGCCCCCTGGTTGCAGGCTTTAGCAAACCCGAGGTTATCCTGATTCGTGATAACAGTGACATCGCCCACCAGTGTTTTTAAAAGCGCCCCGGTGTTGTCTGTTGAGTTGTTGTCTATGATGATTACTTCATAATTTGGATATTGTGTATTTTGGACCAGGGCTTTGAGGCAGTCTCCCGTAAGCCGGGCATTATTATATACAGGTAAAATTATTGACACTTGTTTTGCTTTTTCATTTGTCTGATTCACCCTGTTTAAACGTCCGGCTATTTTTTGCAGCAATTCCTCCTGTTTTTCTTTAACGAGGGGTTTATGATGGGTATATTCCCTATATCTTTCATAGATTGTTTTTCTGGTTCTCAAGAAATCTTCCTGCATACTGCTTGTAGTTGTTGCGCCATCATCTCTCCAGGAGAATGCGCATGTAACCTTTTTTATATGTGCAAAAGGGAATTTGCGGGAAATACGGATCCATAAGTCCCAATCTTCATGTGTTGTAAGTGACTCGTCAAACAGGCCGACATGTTCTAAACATAATCTTTCATGCATGATGCACAGGGTTGGTGTCAGGTTTTTTACCAGAATGAGATCAGGATCAAAATCTATTGAATATTGGAGGTCCTTTTTAGTAACAACATCGATACCATTTTCTTTATGCTTGTGCACGCGATGAGCATCTGTGTAAGCAATCTTATATATACTGTTTTCCAAGAACCTGGTGAGGGTTTCAAGATGCTCGGGGTAATACTCATCATCATCATCGAGATATGCGATATATGTTCCTCGTGCTGCTTTAATACCGATATTGCGCGCATATGATCTTTCGCTGTTTCTTTCCAAGCCTATATAATGAATGTTGTTGCTACTGTTTAATGGTTCTATAATGTGGGTAACATCATGCCCACCGTCATTAATTACAATAACTTCAAAATCCTGATAGGTTTGATTGAGTATGCTCTGCAGTGCGTTGCGTAACATTTCCGGCCGGTTGTAGGTAGGCAAGATGACGGAAACTTTCGGGTTATTACCGGGTACTGTTTCATCCTTTGGAACTATGCTGTTGGTAGCAGGTTTAAAGAAATTACCTCCGGGTTTTGGACGTTGCCCCAAAGATGATTGCCAATACCGCTTGCGGGCCTTTTCTGATTCATCATGGGTGCGTTGTCGATTTTGGTGTTCAATGCTGCCCGGTGATTGCAGATAGAGCCCCAACACTTCAGGGATATGTAAAAAGTTTTCATGGGTTGCAATCCTCAGCCAGAACTCATAATCACCTGCAGATAAAAATTCCGTATCAAAATAACCATAACGTTCATGGAGCGTGCGCCGCCACATTGGCTGGGGACCTATATAACAAACTTGGAAAAGCAGTCTTGGATCAAATTCCGGCCATCGAAAATGACCCATAATCTGTTCTGTCCCAAACGGTTCGTTTTCTTTCTCTGTGACAGCCGCATCGGCATAAACAAGGGAAATACTCGGGTTTGCATCCAATGCGGATGCCATTACAGTTAAAGCGTCTTTCCTGTGGCGGTCGTCTGTATTGGCGTTAGTAATATAGGTTCCGGATGCTTCCTCTATACCACGGTTCCAGGCCTGATAGATTGTTTCGCGTTCGGCGGTCTTTATGTATTTGATGTTTGTGTATTTTAACTGAAAATCTTTTGCAATCGCCTCTTCATATTGTTCAGAGCCGCTATTGACGACAATTATTTCCAGAGCACCATTCTGAAAAAGTGTCTGATCAACCAAATCCTGCAAACAGCCGCGGATAAAATTTTCGGAATTGTAGGTCGATATAATAGCTGATACTTTGATAGATGAATGGCTGTTATCCGAGGAGGTATCTATTTTGAATCTTTTAGCTGCAACAGTATTTTTTTTAAATTTTTTATTTTCATTGTACTTAATATGATTAAGACCCAGATGTGAAAGGATATCGTTGATTAATTGTTCATCAATCTGTTCTTTTGGGTTTCTAACGGTAAGTAAATTATTTTGTTGTTCTTTAAAAGAATAGCCAAGGCGTGAAAAAAGATTTGGTCCGAGAAAAGAAAGATATGCAGATGCCACTTGATTCTTTGGAGTTAAAGCAAGATTCTTTTGCCATTTGTCTATATATCCCGGAAAAGGGCAGGTGTGTTTGTGTATGCCTACGGGATCACCCATCCTGCCTTGAAGTTTTGGAAGGCGACTATAGTCTATCATAGGTTCGTGGAAATTGATTTGCAATTTATTGCATAGAAACGTCAATGTTTCTACAGGGGCTTTTACCAGCTTCTCATAATGCAGGACGACAGCTTTTTCTTTTAAATGCTCTATGCCATCTATGAGAAGTTGTGGAGCTAATAACAAATCGTTTTTCAAGTGAGAAAATTTATCCCACTTGTTTTGTATCCATGTTTCCATTATGGACGAAAGCACGGCAAGAGGATTACGCAGTAAGAAAATATACTTTGCTTCGGGAAACACATGATAAAGTTCAGGGATGATATAGTAATATCTGGGGGTTTTATCAAGAAATAAGCTTTTGCGGCTACCAGCCATAGAACTTTTATATAAGGATAAGGTCATCTTTCGAATAGCATTGATATAGGTCTCTTCACCTTCAGGCAGTGTCTGGCAGAAATCTGTCAGTGCATTCTTTGCCAGTTTAGTTTCATATTCAGCTGTATATCCTTTGCATTTTAAAGCATATAACGGATGCAGCATGATCCATGGTTCAGAGGTTGTGTGAACCTCCGGGTGACCCGCCAAGATTAGCTGCAACAGAGTTGATCCTGCCCGGGGCTGGGAGATAAGAAATATGAGATTTTTGCCGTATCTGCTGCTCATTGCTCTACCTGCCAGTCATCATCTGAATAAAACAAACACAATTTATTTTACGCTTGTCCTGAATTCATCTATATCTGCTAAACGACCATTAAGTGTATTTCCTCAAGTAACATAATACCAATCGCTGGAACGGTTCTAACGATACTCTATCAGGCTGTATCCAAAATTATTAAATAAGTCTTCATATTTATGAATAAGTCTTGTTTTTACGGAAAGGGCCTCCCACATTTCAAAATAGCTTTCATTCACGCTGTTCTTAACCTGAATGTCGTCGGGAAGTCTAAGATCAGTCTTGAGAAATGTAGCGATGCCCTGTAGTGTCTTGTCCGGCTCGCAGGCAAAAGATTCATAGCGTAACGTTTTTACGTTCCCTAATGCTTCCTGATCTTTAATAAAGATGCTGTGACATACAAGCCAGTGTGCAAACAGTGAGTCGAGCGTTGTGTTATACCACTTCATGGTAGCAAACGAAACTGCAATAGGATGCCGCATAATAGTTATGAAAAAGCTTTCAGGAAACATGGCTTGCAGGAATCTTGTCCGGATTAAATTAGGCGGTGATTTCTCAAGCAGGTACTGCTTGTTTACATTCCAGTGCCTGCTCCATTCGGTAAACAGCCTTTGTCTGTTGGCTGGTGTAACCAGGGGTGAGCGTTCATCCAAACGTGCTGCCTGATTAAAACCAAATCTGCCGACACCTCCGAATGCTCTGGCCGGCTGATAAACAGACTGCAAAAACTGACCCTCATCCTGGGGCATGCCGGTGTCGGAAAAACCGCTGAATAAATACTGGTTCCGGAGCACTCTGAAAAGAATGGAGGTTCCGCTTTTGTGCAGGCCGGATATAAAAACAAAAGAATGTTTTTTCTGTTCCGGAGCCGAAGTAGACGATGGATTTGTAATACCCTGTGGTATTGTCGGTACATCTGTTGCCCGCTCGGATCTGCCCGGGGGGATCATCTGGTACCCGAAAAATTCCATAATATCCAGATTGTCCTTCAAGCAGCTGTTTATTATTTCAATGGCTGCAGGTGAAAGGTTTCGAATCTGTTTATCGTTGAAGTTCTGCAGCGGTTTGGCTCCGTTGCCGTCCAGGGAATGAACGGCAATGTTGTCAGCAAACTGCAGGTCATGCAGTTCAGGCAGGAACCCGGCGATCTTTTTTTGAATGCTTTCAGGATTGCTGCAAAGATCCTCATAGGTAAACCAGACAACATTTTGCAGGGTGTTGATGTTTTCAATTTGCTTTCTGGTGCACCTCACCCAGTGCTGGATGCATCTGGCAAGTGAATAGCGCTTTCTGCGAGAGATCCCTTCCGTTACTGCATAGGGATTTCTGACCATAATGATAAAATGGGACCGGGGAAATTCTTTTTCCAGCAGTCCGGCCCGGAAGATATTGGGCGGTGATTTTTCTAAAAGAATAACACCACCTTGTGAAAAACGGCTGTCTTTTTCCCATTCAGTCATCCAGATTCTCTTTATCTCCTGCCAGTTGTAGCAGCCGGTATCCTCAAACAGGGAAGCTTTTTCAGAAAAAATACGGCCTGCCCCCAGTTCCCAGGGTATGGGTGCAATTGATCCATCCAAAAGCTGATGGCCTTCTGAGTCGAGTGTTGCAATACATGTACATTTATCCAAATATTTCTTGAGAACATTTGAACCGCTGTTGTTCATAACTGTAATAAACAGATGCTTGTATTCAGCAGCAGGTGCCTCTGCTTTTGTTTGGCCGGCATGAGGCACTTGCGTGATTAGCATCGTCTGCGGTGTTGTTGTTCGGTGTGCGTTCATAAAGGGTTCCTTTTGCTATCCTACTACTTCAGATTGTATATCCTTGTCGACAGATGCCTGGTCTCGAACCTTTGTCAGCAGGTGCTGAATCTCTGTATCGTCTGGATTGCGCTTCAGGAACTGGGTATAAAGTTCCCGGGCTTCAGGTCTTTTATCCTGACTGGTCAGGACTGTGCCAAAGTTAATGACAATATGTCTATCATCAGGGCTTTGCTGTTGTGCCTTTGAGAGATGATACATGCTTGCGGTGCTGTTTCCTGCCTGCCAGTACAGTACCCCCAGATTGTTGTGTGCTAGAGCATTGTCCGGATTTGTATCCAAAACGCTGTTAAATAAATTACGGGCGTCATCAAAGTTACCGGACTGAAACATTTGCTCGCCTTTTTGAATGAGCGCCCCGGTATCAGCTATAGTAGTGTCTAGCGGGACCCGGCATAAAGCGTGTTTTATTTCGCTGTAACAGTAGCCCAGATGACCAAGAATGTCAGGGCCGAGAATATCAAGAAAATTACCTGCCAGACTACACAACTGTGGAGATGTGAGGTGATGCGTCCAGTCGGTTTTTGTCCGGTATGTACAGCCTAGGTTGCTGTGAAACGGTATTTCCAGACGATTGCAAAGATGCCTGACCGTCTTCTGTTGGTTTTCTACAAGCTGTTCATAGCGTACAACAACCGCCTTTTCCTTAAGTGTTCTAATTCCCTGCAGCAGGTGTGCGGGGGCTTGCAACAGATCTTGGTACTGCGGGCTTGTCGTCAGCTCCTGGTTTGTCTCTTTGCCGACAGAGTGTATGAAAGCCGAAAGAGCAGCCAGCGGGTTGCGCAGCATAAATACAAATTTTGATTCAGGAAAAACACGTGCCAATTCAGGTATGATGTAATAATACCGGGGTGTTTTATCTATAATAAACGTCTTCCCTGTTGTTTCAAGCAGCTTGCTGTACAGTGTGTTGGCTAGATGTCGAACAGCTCGGTAGTACAGTTCCTCTTCCTCAGGAATCATCTTAAGCAAACGGTTAAGAGCTTCACGGGCCTCGAACGCGCCGTATTCTGCTTTTATTCCCCGGGGTCGAAGGGCATAGAGGGGATGCAGCATAATCCAGGGGTCAGGCACGGTATGAACATCCGGGTGCTTTTCCAAGATGCGATGGAGAAGCCCTGCTCCTGATCGGGGCATAGATATAATGAAGATGATATGTGAGCCTGTTTTACTGAAGACGGATTCTTTTCCACCGTTGTATATGGTACGGTGGGAAGTATTGTTGATTGCTTTTGCCTGTAGTTGTTTAGAGGTAGTCTTAGAGATATCAGCAAGGACAGCTTCAAGCTTGTGCTGGACAGATGTACGCACGGCTTCATGTGCATCGTGCAACAGATGTCGGTTTTTTTGATAAATATAGTCAAGGGAGGCAAGATGTTGTACTCCACCGGCTCTGGACAAACCGGCCTCATGCAGGCGGTATTCTGAAAGCGGTTCATTACAGTATACCGTACGCAGGGATTTTGTCATCCTGATACGCATATCATAATCTTCATAAATCGTAATATGGGGGTCGTGGAAACCGATTGACTTCCAGGCTTGATAATTAACCAGCTCATTGCGATACAAATTTTTCTTTGGAAAAGCCCGGGAAAATACTTTGTGAAAAACATACCCTTGGGGGGGGCGGTCATGTTCAGCCCACACCCCGTTACGTGTGCCGTCTGGTTCGATATAAAAATAGTTTGAAAAAGCAATTGACGCTTCTGGATTTTGCAGAAGCAGCATGAGCTCTTTTTCCAGTTTAGTAGGCAGGTAACGGTCATCACCGTCAAGGTAGCTTACAAAATCGCCGGTCACGTTCTGCAGAGCATGAATTCTGGAACGGGCGATTCCCATGTTGGTAGAGTTGAAGATGGGCATTATCAAATTCGGGTGCCGGGCAGTATACTGCTCTATGATATCCTGGGAGCCGTCGCTCGAACAATCGTCTATAATGATAATCTGGTGAGGTTTCAGGGTCTGGTTTATGACACTTTCGATAGCTTCAATCAAAAATGCTTTTTGATTGTATGAGGTAATATACACGGAGAGTCTTGGGTGGACCGGCATCTGCGGTGTGAAGTAGACAGTGGCATTGAGCTGAGGGCTGCTTTCTGTTGTCTGTGTGCACTGCCCCTCAGGGACGTGTGAAGGTGCAGCAGATACAGGGCAGTTGAAGAGTTTGCGCTGAGGGCGAAAGCCGGCTGCATCTTTCTGCCATGCTGGGTAGAGTCTGTCCATAAGGGGACCGCACCAGTACAGAAATGTTTCACGTTCCTGTACCGTCCAGTTACTCCAGTGATAGGGGGTGTATGCAGCACGATTTTCATTAGTGATTTCGGGAAGGGTGCCGGTATCCAATCCCAGCCACACAAGAAGTGAGGGCAGGGTGGATTGCAGTTCCTCCAGGTAGAGCTTCTTATAAGCATGTACTGGAACATGTTCGTTGAGGTCCTGCTCAATTGTTCTGTTTATATAGCTCCAATACCAACAGCATCGTGCAAAAGGATTCATCTGTTCCCATTGTTCCTTTTGGACATCTCCACAGCGATCACCCCTAATGCGGCCGTCAATCCAAGCCTTTTCGATTGGTACGCAGTCTTTATAATGGTCATGCTTGTAGGTATGCCCTGTATACCACTTTCTGGCTACAATTGATGCGATCACATCGAGGCCGTTGCGAACAAGCCAAACAAACTGTGCATCAGGAAACGTTTTATGCAATACGGGTATGAGCAGAGACAGTGTTTGGTTCGACTCACCGTAAACTTTACCATCAATTTCTGGCGGACGGGTTTTTAAGAGAAGCTCTCGAAGCTTCCGATCAGTATATTTCCCATACCGATAATCAGATGATTCGGCGATAAGCTGCGGGGCCGGCTCGTGAACGCAGCAACACCCAGACAGTCGAGATAAGACTGTTGCAATAGTCTGCGTCCCTGATCTTCCGGTACTGAGCACAAAAAACATGTTTTATCACCTTGCTACTTTTTCAGTATGAACATACAAAAATTTTCTTAAATAATTTAGCAAATATTAGGCCAAGCAAAAAAAAACAGTTATTACAAATAATTGCACACAAAGGATGAACGCATAACAGCCAAAAGCGATGCTTGCCCGGCAAGTTTTGCCCAACAGAATACGTGGGCCCCTATGTACAGATTCAAAATGCATTTGTTGAGAAACATCAGTTTTGTAGTTGTAGCTTTAATAGTGTTTGAATACATACACTTTTGGAAAGACCTGAGTACTGCTGGACAGAAATGTTTGCCAAGTGAAAAGGAGTGTTTATATTGGCATATGTTTTGCTTTTGAATTAAACAAAATCTGAAAGGAGGGAGGTAAGTAAAAGAATACCTCAATTGTGCGGTAAGAATATCTGCATCCAAAGGATGATGACATGTTACACATCAATCAAACCGATATGCCCCATATCTTTTGCGATCAGCCTTTTACCAGGGTGCACATTTCCACAAACGGCAATGTTTTTACTTGCTGTTCAGCATGGATAAATAACAAAGCAATAGGTAATGCATTCAGTGAGAGTTTTGACGATATCTGGAACTCACCGGCGGCACTTGATATACGCAGGTCAATCCTAGATGGCTCATTTATGTTCTGTAACAAAGAACGTTGCCATAAAATTGTTTCAGGTGGAATTCATAATAGAGAGGTTATGAAAACCCACAGGAAAATCATTACTCATAAGACCATCCAGGTTGAAAAGGGCCCCACGCATTTTTCGTTAAATTATGATAACTCCTGCAACATATACTGTGCTACATGCCGGGATAAGATTATAATGCTTAGCACTGATGAGGTGAACCAGCGCATCGAGTTTCAACGATCGCTATTGCAATCAGATTTCATGAAAGATGCTGAGCGGTTTCTGATCTCAGGTACCGGCGAGGTGTTTTTTAGTAAGGTATACATGGATTTGTTTAATACAATTGAGCAGGCTTGCCTACCACACTTGAAGATAACGTTACGCACCAATGGGCTTCTGCTGACGCCCTCTAACTGGCAGCGAATAAGCAATGTTCATTATGCAATTGACATTATAAGTATTTCTATTGATGCTGCCAGACATGCTACCTATGAAAAACTCAGAAGGGGGGGCAGCTTTTCAAAATTATTGAAGAACCTGGAGTTTGCCAGTCAGATTAAGAAAAACAACAAAATAAGGGTTGAAGTAAATTTTGTAGTCCAGGATCAGAATTATAAAGAGATGAAAGAGTTTGTTGACATGGCCAAGCGATACGGTTTTGACAAAGTTGTGTTTGCAAAAATTGCAAACAGAGGTACCTACAGTCGCGAAGAATACCACCGGCATGCAATACACCAGCATAACCACCCTGAATTTGAATCATTTGCGAGCATGCTCAAAGATCCGGTTTTTAAGGATAGAATCATCTATTGGGCAAATCTATCCCATCTGACAACCCGGGCTTCTTCTGATATTTTTTCCGGGGGGCAGTATCGATGAATCATCAGGATGCTCCTGTTGTGATCGGTGCGACCGGAGGTTCAGGAACAAGGGTCTTTGCAAAAATATGTATGCGGGCCGGTTATTTTATGGGAACGCATTTAAACAACTCTCTTGATGCGCTCCATTTTGCTGATTTTTATAATCAATGGATTAACCTCAGCCTTAGAAACGACCGGTCGCTGTTTACTCATGATCAGTTTCTGCAGAGGGATAAACACTTCAAAAAGTGTGTGCAGCAGCACAGGACTACTATCGGCGATCCCAATGCTCGGTGGGGCTGGAAAGGCCCCCGCAGCATGTTCTTTCTGGATGTTTTTATACGTCATTATCCTGCCATGAAGTTTGTTCATGTCATTAGAGACGGTCGTGACATGGCATATTCATCCAATCAAAGTCAACTGCACCGGCATGGATCTGCATTCCTGGATAAAAAATGGGAGCAGCTCAACCTGCCGCATCGTTCAATACTGCTCTGGAACATTTGCAACATGTCAGTTGCCACGTATGCGCAGGAGGCTCTGGGAAACCGTTATCTAAGTGTCCGGTTTGAGGACCTGTGTGCTGAACCTGAAAAAACAATAGCTGGGCTGCTGTATTTTTTAGAGTGCCGTGACCAGGATGTAGCTGAACTGCAGGAAGAAGTTCACATTCCTGATTCTATCGGACGGTGGCGCTCCCAGCCTACAATAGAGGTGCATGAACTGGTATCCCTGGGACAAGATTGCCTGGAGCTTTTTGGGTACATCTAACGACTTGTGATGGTTAAAATAGCCAGACTTCAGGTCCATGCATAGCATTTCTGACATCCGTAATGAGTTTGACCCTTTTGGCCACTTAGGTCGGCCCAGCTGATAGACGGAAATCGTATCCGGTGATGACCCCCCAAGCACTAAGCTGTCATTGATCATACCCAAGCCCCTTCGAATGCCTGCCGGACATAGTCCCGGGGTGCTTTGCCCCTGGTGGGCAGAGCGAATGACAGAACTGGTTATGACTTTTGGCAGCCTGGACATTTTTATAGACTTCTCCCTTATCTATCTGAAATCTTAGCAATTCCTGCGCCAAACCAAAAAATAATGTTATTACAATATATTGGATTTGCTGGTGCTTACGGTGAAGGGGAAAGCCGGACAAAAAATGTGAAAAATAAGGAAAAATTTTCCAGTCAGAGGCCCCGTTTTCCATTTAATTAACTGTTGGGCGAACATAAGGTTCCGATTGTTTTCGATTAGAAAAGCGGCCAAAGGGAAACCCTTCAGCCGCTTTCTTTGATAATCAACAATGAATTATTACGAATAAGCACGCACATAACCGTGTGCAACCGGAGGCAGAGCTGTTTCGATTATGACCTCCAAACAGATTTCGCCGAGGTCAGCACTTAGGACTAAGAAGTAACACTATAATCACGCCTAATGCAGGGAAGTAGTGCTACATTTCTTGGCCTGACTCTAAAATACTGGTTACTTTCAGAGGTATTATAGCCAGTTTTAACATTTACCGTTTTATTTGTGTCTCTTCCATCTTCATTATCAATATGCATCCCTCGTCCCTCTACCACTCTTTTCAAAATGCCGGTTGCATTTTGCCAAGACCCAAATTCTCTACCATTATCCACTCCCCTTGTATTGTCCCAGCCCCTTATAAATTCCCCTCTCAAGTTAGGTAACCTTACCTCAATATTATCAGGATCAAATGTCGTTCCTAACAAAGCATATAGTACAGGATAGGTAGCCTCAGAAATCACAGAGCCGTTACACTCCAGGTATCCATCCGGCGGTGTAGTACCGGCAAACCAGATTATAGTCCCTACCGGAACTGCTATTGTTGCATTTGAAAAAGTTATTTTGCCTTCATCCATTTGCTGTCCTCCCTTCGTTTTTTT
>JANQFE010000112.1 GCA_028278025.1 Thermodesulfobacteriota bacterium
TAGCCATTTTGCGGCCCTCCCTTATGTTTATAATTTAATAACAAGGGTAGCACACAAACTGACTTAATGCAACATTATTTATAGAACTTTATACTAGTAGTACATGAAACATTAACATGTCACGTTGTACTAGTCAGATTTTTCATCCTTATTTTTAAAAATATCCGGGTAAAGCTTTTCGGCACACTCCGGACAAATGCCGTGGCTGAAATCAGCATACGAGTGCTGCTGGATGTATTCTTCGATCTGATTCCAGTATCCCCTGTCATCGCGTATCTTTTTGCAACTGGAACAAATCGGCAGAAGACCGCCCAATGTTTTTACTTGTGCAAGAGCAGCTTGTAGCTCTTTAATTAATGTTTCTCTTTCTTCTTCGAATCTTTTGCGCTCGGTAATATCGGCGGTGATAATATAGAAGCCTAATGCTTTATCATCGACCCTGTTGACTGAATACCTGTTTTGTATATGGCAAACACTACCATCCTTGCGGAGAATGCGAAACTCCAATTCTTCAGGAACCGTGCCGGATCGTCTGAATTCTTCATAGAATGTTCGTAAACGCTCTCTGTCTTCAGGCAGGACAAAGTCCAGACCTTTCATTGTTAAAAATTCATCCCGTGCATAGCCTGTAATCTCACACATCCGGTCATTGACATAAGAGATTGTATGGTCTTCAAAAATTGTTAATCCATCCCGAATATTTTCAGCCATCCTGCGAAACCGCTCTTCGCTCTTGCGCAGGATTTCCTCGGCCCGTTTGCGCTCGGACAGCTCTCTTTGCGCTGAGGTGGCCAAGTCCTGCATGCGCCCTACCACAGCAGCAATAATAACAAGGGCAACTGTTCCCTGAATACCCCCCTGATACACCATGGTCTGCCACCCTACGCCGGCAATAATGCACATAATAATATTTACAGGAAAGCTTACCACTGCAGCAACAATGCCCGGCAGTAAACCAAAGAGCCAGGCAACTGTAATTACGGGAAACACGGAGGGTATGGCCTCAGCCCGCTTTACGTAAAGGGCAAGAAGCATAAACGATACAAGATACATTATTAGTGAAGTTATAAGTATCGGTGTTTTTAGCCTGACTCTGATCGGCTGACTTTTTGAATTTGTATCTGAATCAGTTGGAAAGGGTGTTTTGTTCTCGGCTTTCATTTAAGTGCTCTTTTAATATCCGACAAAAACAGGGTGTATATAGGCAGCACCCTTGGAAAACACTTAATGCAGGTATAATAAATCATAGAATAACGGCTTTTATTATGCAATGTGTTTTTTGTATTTTTATACTAACAAAAATCTTGTGGACGATTCCATATTTTACTGCTATTCTAAACAGGTTTCAGAATAATTGTGTGATGTATAAAAGTACATTTGCCGGATAGTAAAATTCATGGAGGATGCTATGGAAAAAGTTGTTGGGAAAGAGATACCATGGGAACAGCAAAGAGATACTCTCATCGAACGATGCGCTTTGAAGCTCCCCCTGCTCTACCAGTCTCTTGTTGCCACCTATGGTGAAGAAAAGGGAAAAGAAATTTATAATGACCTGTTTGAAGAAAACTTTAAAAAAAGGGCCAAGATGTTTGAGGGCAAAGATATTGGTGACATTATGATGGCCGAAATAGATTCCTTTCCGGCTATGGGATGGGATATATGGATTGAAAGAAAAGAAGAGGATGGTGAGCCGGCCTGGTTTGAACATCTTGGGAAATGTCCGCATCTTGAAGCAACCAGAAAGTACAAAATGCCTGATCCCTGCGCCCTGATTTGTGATATGGATTGTGATATGGGTGCAAAATATAAGGTGGGCAAGTGGCAGCGCATGAAACACATGCCTTCGGGTGATGAAGAATGCTGCTTTAAAATCACGCGGTTCAAGTAATCTCACATGCCCAGAACTTTCAAGGCGATACTCACATAACACCGCCCTTATACTTATTGATAGGGCAACACAGGTGATATGGAGAACCTTCACTGCACAACGGTTGGCCATGCAAGCCTTGCTGTGAATGAGTTTGTCGCGCTTATTCAAACATACGGTGTCAACTGTATTGTGGATGTGCGCAGTATGCCCTATAGCCGTTTTGCCCCCCAGTTTAACCGTGAAAGTTTAAAAACCGATTTGCAGCTCAACGACATAGAGTACCTGTATCTAGGGCATTACCTGGGCGGCCGCCGTGACTCTCCTGAGGTGCTGTTTCCCAATGGACACGTTGATTTTAGCAAAGTAAGAAACCTGGAAGATTTCCAAAAGGGAGTACGTCAGGCCATAGAAAAAGTCCGAGCCGGTTCGAACGTTTCACTGATGTGTGCCGAGAAAAATCCTTTTAACTGTCATCGGTTCATGCTGGTCTCCCGGGAACTCGCTGCAAAGGGCGTACGGGTTGCACACATCCTTTCAGCCAAAGAACACGTTTCACAGGAAGACCTTGAAGATAAACTGCTTAAACGATACTTTAGAGGACAGCAGCAGCTTTGCCTGTTTGAGCCATCCAAGCCGAGAGATGTCCTGCTTGATGAAGCCTTTGCGTTGAGGAATCAAGAACTTGCATTCAAGGCCCCTGCAGGATCAAAACAATCTACCAGCCTGCAAAAGAAATAGAGACTATTTGACGCTCTTTTTAAAGAGTGCTATTATTAGCATTTTACCTTTGCTGCAGTTTTGCACTTTTTTTTGAGGACGCTGACATGAAGGTTGGTATTATCGGTCTGCCGCAAACAGGGAAAAAGACCCTTTTTACCAGTTTATCCGGATATGAACCACCTGAGCATGTAGAATTGAAAAAACCGCTGATGGGCACTGCCGACATCCGCGACCAGCGGTTTAACAGTCTTGTGGAAATATATGCCCCCCGGAAAGCAGTTCCTGCAAAAATTGATATGGCCCTGCTGCCGAAACTGGAAAAAGAGGTGATAGTCAAAGGTGATATCTTCAAAGATATAGCTGATATGGATACCATCTGTCATGTTGTGCGGGCATTTGAGGATGCATCAGTGTATCATGTTGACGGGTCGGTTAACCCGCTGCGTGATATTGATACCGTTCACGCAGAGCTTATACTTCACGATCTGCTTTTTGTTGAAACAAGGCTTGAGCGCATTGAGAGCAATTTAAAAAAGCTGAAGGATGAAACCCAGCAAAAGGAAAAAGCCTTGCTTATAAAGATGAAGGAGCATCTTGAACAAGAACGGCCGCTTCGCCTCATGGAACTGGCTCCTGATGAAAATCTTCTTATTCGGAGTTATCCGTTTATCACCCTTAAGCAGATGGTTGTGGTGCTGAATGTATCGGAAAACAGTTTGAACAGTAAAGATCTTCTGCAGAGCCTGTCCGGCAAATGTACAACAGACAAGATGGAAGCCATGCAGGTATCTGCAAAGGTTGAGTCTGAAATAGCTGTCTTGGAATCGGAAGAGGAGCGCCGGGAGTTTCTTCAGGAGCTTGGCATCCGGCAACCTGCCCTGGAACAGCTGACGCAGCTCTGCATCAAGGCCCTGGGGCAAATATCCTTTTTCACAGTTTCAAACAATGAGGTGCGGCAATGGCTCATCCCGCAGGGCTCGTCGGCACCGGAGGCAGCAGGTGCAATACACTCTGATCTTCAGCGGGGTTTTATTAAAGCCGAAGTTATGAAATATAATGAGTTTATGGAACACAAAAATGAAGCAGAAATGAAGACTGCCGGAAAATTTTATTTAAAAGGAAAAGATTATATCGTTAGGGACGGTGATATTATAACCATACGGTTTAAGGTGTAAAAACAGTTCTGAGTGATGAGAAACAGTGCTGAGATTAAATCTTTACTAAACCGGAGATACAAAACGCTGGAAAAAATAAATGGAAACTGATCACGAATCACGAATCACGAATCACGAACCGCACGGCCACCTTTTTCCGGTTTTTCTGAAAGTAAAGGACAGATTGTGTGTGATTATCGGCGGCGGGAATGTAGCCAGACGCAAAGCTGAAGACCTTTTACCGTGTGGTGCAAAACTGCAGGTTGTCAGTCCTGCAGTTGTCGAGCCGATTGAACAATGGGCCGAACAAGGACTTTTAACATGGCATGCAAAGCAGTTTACAGAAGAAGATTTGAGCGGTGCATGTATTGTTTTTGCAGCAACAGACAATAGTGATGAAAACAGGCACGTGGTCACGCTGTGTAACAACAAAGGAGTTCTCGTTAATGTAGTTGATGATCCGCAGCAATGTGATTTTTTTGTTCCTGCAGTACTGCGCCGGAAAGCTCTTGCTGTTGCCATTGCAACAGCAGGGAAAAGCCCACTGTTTGCCCGAAAACTGCGCACAGAACTTGAGGAAATAATAACAGATGAATATGGAGAATTTCTTGAAATGCTCGGCAGTCAGCGCGAACGAATTAAGCGAACAGTTTCCGACATCTCCGAAAGGCGCAGGATATTTGAAGCACTGATTGATTCAGATATTTTAGAGTTACTCAAATCTGGCAAGCCTGAAAAAGCAAAGGAACGTTTAGAACAATGTTTATCCTCCTTACAGGACTAAGCCACAAGACTGCTCCTATTGATGTCAGAGAGAAATGTGCTTTTGACAAAACCCAGCTAAGGGAAATCTATAACAAATTAAAGAGCAATGGCATCATCAGCGGAGCAGTGGTTCTGGTAACCTGTAACAGAACCGAAGTATTTGCAACAGGCCAGGATGTGCGCAAAGGACTCCTGGTTTTAGAAGGCTTGCTCAGGTCTTATTCCGGAATTGATCAGGCCGGGTTTGCTCAGCATATTTATCAGCTTTTTTCCCATCATGCTGTTGCTCATCTGTTTACCGTGACTGCCGGGCTTGATTCCATGATCCTGGGTGAACAGCAGATCCTTGGCCAGGTTAAGGATGCCTACCAGGCAGCGGTTGATCACAAGGCTTCAAATACAACCCTCAACATGCTGTTTCAGACCGCTTTGCGCACGGGGAAAAAGGCAAGAACCGAGACAGGCATAAGCAAGTACCCTGTTTCCGTAAGCTCAGCAGCAGTAGAACTATGCCGTGAAATTTTTGGCTCTATTGAAAGCAAACGGGTTTTAATACTCGGGGCAGGTGAGACCAGTGAACTTGCCGTAAAACATCTCATGGCACAGGGAGCCCACTCGGTTATCGTGGCTAACCGCTCGTATGACCATGCCGTAGAAATGGCTAAAGCGGTTAAGGGTAAGGCCATTCATTTTGATGTGATGCCGCAGGAGCTGCAGCACACTGATATCGTCATTAGCTGTACTGCGGCCCCTCATTTTATTATTCGCAATGAAAACTGCGGAAAGGCATTGCTGTCCCGCAACAGCAGGGAAGTTGTCATGATCGATATTGCGATGCCCCGGGATATTGATCCTGAACTGGGCAAGATCAAGAATGTCTTTTTGTATGATATTGATGATCTGCAAAATGTAGTAGAGGCTAATTATAAGGAGAGGCTAAAGGCCGCCCATAAGGCGCGTGAGATTATTGAACAGGAAACAGTCCTGTTTGATGAGAAGCTGGCAGGTCTTACCCTTGTTCCCGTAATTAAATCTTTAAAACAGTTTGCTGATCATGTTAAACAGGATGAACTCAAAAAAGCCCTTAACAAGTTAAACGGATGCTCAGAACGAGAAGAAAAGATTGTGAGTACGCTGGCACATGCAATCGTGAAAAAAATTCTGCATAGCCCCTTTGCACGCTTGAAAGAAAAAGCTGTAAACGATCAGGGGCATTTGTATGCAGACGTGGTCAAAGACCTTTTTGACCTTGACATTGATGAACAAGAGTACCGCAAAAATGCACACCGTAAGATTGGGGACAAGAGGCAGTAAGCTGGCACTGTGGCAGGCTGATTTTGTTGCACGTCAGCTGCAAAGGGCTCTACCTGATATCGATATTCAGATAAAAACGATTAAGACATCCGGGGATAAAATTCTTGATACGTCCCTCTCTCAGACCGGTGGGAAAGGACTTTTTACCAGCGAGATTGAAAGAGAACTCCTGCAGGGATCTATTGATATTGCCGTTCATAGCCTGAAGGATTTACCCGCCAGACTTGAACAGGGCTTACACATTGGAGCGGTGCTTAAGCGGGAAAATCCACTGGATGTCATGCTTTCAACCAAAGGATATACCATTACAACCCTTCCTGCCGGTGCCACCGTGGGTACTTCCAGTCTAAGGAGAACAGCACAGCTCAACCACAAACGGTCTGATATTACTGTTATTCCTTTGCGCGGCAATGTGGAGACGCGTATAAAAAAAATGCAGCAGCAGGCGCTTGATGCGATTGTTCTGGCACATGCAGGCGTTAAACGCCTCGGTTTTGAAAATCTGATAACACAAACTATAGAACCGGATGTAATGCTGCCGGCAGCAGGCCAAGGTGCTATTGCTGTTGAGATGAGACAATCAGACAGTGCTACGGGAAAGCTTCTCGAACATATTCATCACACGGCGTCCTCATATGAAACCCTTGCAGAAAGGGCGTTTCTGGAGGCACTGCAGGGCGGGTGCCAGGTGCCTGCAGGATGTTTAGGTACTGCACAACAGGAAACGATGGTTCTGCAGGGTCTGGTGGCATCACTTGACGGCAGTAAAGTTGTTGCCGCCCAATTAGAAGGTAATACGTCAGATGCAGCGCAGCTGGGGCATATGCTTGCAGATCAGCTTTTGCGGCAGGGAGCAGATAAAATCCTGGAGACAATTCGAGCTGGATGTTAGTCTCTGGATATTTGATACTGGATACTGGAGGAAAAGAATAGGTATTTTATCAAGGGTCCAGGATCAAGCATCAAGAATCGCTCTAGTACATGTGGACAATTGAAATTGGGTATAAACTGGGTTCGCACCTGCTTGATTGCTGCGGGCAACATGCTCGCTGGAACGACCGTCTCTTATCATATAGACAATTGTTCGCACCGCCCTTGCTGCTCAAAACCAAAGACCCTCACCGATGAACTGACAAATTCAAATGTGACGATGTACTGGTTCATTGAATAAAAGGCAACTCCCAGAAAACATACTGCGGGTAGAATATATGAAACGAGGTACAGTTTACTTAGTCGGTGCCGGTCCCGGTGACCCGGACCTTTTGACCGTGAAGGCTAAAAGAGTTTTAGAAAAAGCTGATGCCGTCATATATGACCGGCTTATAAATAAAAAAATTCTTTCATATGCCGGCAAAGATGCTGAATTTATTTATGTCGGCAAAACCCCAGGTAATCATGCACTTTCTCAGGAAAACATCAATGAACTGCTGGTTAAGAAAGCACGTGAAGATAACGTAGTTGTTCGGCTTAAAGGGGGTGACCCTTTCGTGTTTGGGCGCGGAGGAGAGGAAGCATTGTATCTTGTTGACCACGGCTGTGATTTTGAAATAGTGCCTGGTGTTACCTCAGCCATAGCGGTACCAGCCTATGCCGGTATTCCTGTTACGCACCGGGAGTCAGCATCAAGTTTTAGCGTAATTACCGGTCATGAAAAACCAGGTAAAAAAGAAAGTTCCATTCCCTGGAACGCGCTCTCCCGTGAAACTGATACACTGGTTTTCTTAATGGGCATGGGAAACATTGCCTTTATTGTCGAGCAGCTTACAGCAAAGGGGAAAGATTGCAACACACCGGTTGCCCTTGTGCGCTGCGGCACTCTTCCCGAGCAGGAAATCCTTAGCGGGACGCTTGGTAATATTGTACAAAAGGTTAATGAGAGCAGCTTTCAGCCACCGGCTGTGTTAATTGTCGGTGAGGTTGTAAAGCTTCGTGAAAAACTGAGCTGGGCTGAAAAAAGACCCCTCTGGGGCAAAAGGATTGTAGTAACAAGACCGCAGGCTCAGGCCGGCTCACTTGTTGAGAAGATTACAGAACGCGGCGGGGTGGTTGTTGAACTGCCGGTGATTGAGATTGTTAAAGAAAAAGACCTGCAAAAGCTTCAGTATATGATTGAAAACCTGCAGGATTTTGACTGGGTTCTGTTTACCAGCGTTAATGCTGTTGATATTTTTTTCAGGGAGATGGCAGTGCAGATGCTTGATGCACGTATCTTCAAGGGTATCAGCGTCGGCGCGATCGGCCCGGTAACCGGACACAGACTCAAGCAATACGGTCTGCTAACGGACCTAATCCCTCGTCAGTATAGTGCTGAGGGAATTATAGAAGCGCTGAAAAAACATATACAGCCCGGACAGAACATACTGCTTCCCCGGGCACAAGGTGCACGCACGATACTTCCTGAGGAGCTAAAAGCACTGGGGGCCACAATAGAAGAGATTGCCCTTTACCGGGCCGCAACCTCACCTGATATATCACAGGAGGCTGCTGCAGACATCCGGCAGGGTAACATAGATATGATTACCTTTACCAGTTCTTCCACGGTGAGTGCATTTGTCGATATTATCGGAAAAGAGCATGTCAGAACAGTTGATGCAACAGCAGTTGTAGCATGTATCGGCCCCATAACTGCGGATACGGCACGTGCTGCTGGTTTTGGTGTTGACATCGTAGCAGAAAAGTATACGATTGAAGGCTTGGTAGAAGCAATTGTTAGAGAGGTAAAGAGGTAAAGAGGTCAAACGCTGAACAGATTATTATGATTAACTCCTTTTTGCCTTTTACCCTTTTAGCCAATTATATAAAAATGTCCGGCAAAGGATAATTATCATGGCCTATCCCGTTCAGCGAATGCGACGGCTTCGAGCACATCCTGCTCTGCGCAGGCTGGTAAAGGAGACCAGCCTGAGTGTTGATGATCTGATTTGCCCGTTATTTATAATATACGGCAAAGATAAAAAGATCCCGATAGACTCTATGCCGGGGGTTTTTCAACTGTCTGTCGACAGGCTGCGTGACGAAGTCCGGGATATTTACGCACTTGGTATTCCGGGGGTGCTGCTTTTCGGCATTCCTGAACATAAGGACAGCATGGGCAGTGCTGCATACAATGATGCCGGAGTGATCCAGCGTGCCGTAAGGGAAATAAAAAAGATTTGTCCTGAACTTTTGGTTATAACCGATGTCTGCTTGTGTGAATATACCGATCACGGCCACTGCGGGGTTTTAGAAGGGGACACATCCATAGATAATGATAGGACATTAGAGTTACTGGCACGTCAGGCAGTTTCACATGCCCGGGCCGGTAGTGATATGATAGCCCCTTCCGATATGATGGACGGACGCGTAGGCTATATACGCAAGACCCTTGGTAGCGAAGGGTATACACAAACCCCCCTTATGTCGTATGCTGCTAAATTCTGTTCCGCTTTTTATGGTCCCTTTAGGGATGCGGCCCACTCAGCGCCGGCCTTTGGTGACCGCAAAACCTATCAAATGGACCCGTCCAATGCCCGCGAGGCCCTCAACGAGGTAAAGCTGGATATAGAAGAAGGGGCAGACATTGTAATGGTTAAACCGGCACTGGCCTACCTTGATATTATTAGAATGGTGAAAGATACTTTTGGCTGTCCCACTGCCGCGTACAATGTGAGCGGGGAATACGCACTTGTTAAGGCTGCAGCAGGACGAGGGTGGATTAATGATGAAGCGGTCACCATGGAGGTGCTCACCTCAATTAAAAGGGCCGGGGCAGATATCATCATCAGCTATGCTGCAAAGGATGCGGCACGGATGTTGGGCGGTTAATGCTGTTGCAGGATAAAGAATGGTACATGTGGTAACATTCGTGAAACAAAGAGTGGGCCCGTTGCCGGTCAACAGTAGTCCATGTCATTTTTACAATAGGCAATGGACAACCGACATATAATTGACAAACATATGCAGTCAAGAAAAAAATCACAAGAGCTTTTCTCCACAGCCAGACACTTTATGCCTGGGGGCGTTAACAGTCCTGTCAGGGCCTGTAAATCTGTCGGGCTTGATCCGGTGTTGATACAGAAAGGCAACGGTTCAAAACTGTATGATCTGGATGGTAATGAATACATTGACTATGTCTGTTCATGGGGACCGCTGATTCTGGGCCATGCCCATCCGGAGGTGGTTGCAGCGCTGTGTCAGGCTGCCCGGCAGGGCACAAGCTTTGGTGCTACCTGCGAACGGGAGATAGAGCTTGCCCGGCTTATTTGCGAAGCGATTCCATCCATTGAAAAGGTTCGCATGGTGAGCTCCGGCACTGAGGCTACCATGAGTGCAGTGCGGCTGGCACGGGCCTATACCGGGCGGGATAGAATTGTAAAATTCGAGGGATGTTATCATGGCCATGGAGACACATTTCTCATTAAGGCCGGTTCAGGGCTACTCACCACGGGTGTTCCTACAAGTCCGGGTGTTCCGCCGGCAACTGCTGGGCAGACGCTTATAGCACACTATAATAATCTTGATTCGGTTACAGAGCTTTTTAACCAGTTCGGTGCAGAGATAGCAGCCGTTATTGTTGAACCGGTTGCAGGGAACATGGGACTTGTGCTTCCGCACAAGGGCTTTCTCGAAGGCCTGCGCCGGATAACACAGTCTCACGGCTGCTTGCTTATTTTTGATGAGGTCATAACCGGGTTCCGCCTAACCTATGGTGCCTACCAGAATATTGTCGGGGTTGAGCCGGATTTAACAACCCTTGGAAAAGTTATCGGCGGCGGAATGCCGGTAGGTGCATATGGCGGCAGGCAAGAAATTATGGAGAACGTTTCTCCCGAGGGCGATGTGTACCAGGCCGGAACCCTGTCGGGGAACCCCCTGGCTATGGCTGCGGGGGTGACAACACTTACATTATTACAACATGAAGGCTGCTATGAACAACTTGATAAAAGAGGGGCTTTATTGACTAATGAAATTAAAGAAGCCTTTCATAGAAAGGGAGTAAGCTATTGTCTTAATAGAATAGGTTCTATGTTTGCGCTGTTTTTTACAGAGCAGGATGTTGTTGATTATAAAGCGGTTATGACGTGTAACACTGCTCTGTTTGCAAAGTTTTATACAGAATTGCTTTGCCGGGGGGTTTGGTTTCCGCCATCGCAATATGAGACCTGTTTTTTGTCCTGTGCCCACACTGACAGTGATATTGAAAAGACAATCAATGCTGTTGATAAAGCACTTGATGGATTAAAATAATTTCTGTTGTTTTGTCAGTTGATAGTGGTCAGTTGTTTTTGTTGTCTGGTTAATGGTAAAAGCATACCAACGGACAACAATCAACGCGCAACGGACTTTTTGTTAGTATCACAGATTTAAGGTTATAACTCCAAAGGGAGCAGTGACATGTATAAAATCGGCTGGTTTTCAACAGGCAGGGGACAAGGCTCTCTTAATCTTCTGCATGCTATTGTAAAGGCAATAAAAGGCGGTACCGTTAAGGCTGATATTTCATTTGTCTTTTGCAGCCGGGAACCCGGCGATGCTGAAGGCAGTGACCGCTATATTAAGCAGGTCCAGGAGTATGGCTTGAACCTGGTATGCTTTTCTTCAAAAAAGTTTAAACCCGAGTTGCGGGCAGAAGGCCGGAAAAACCATGATGCACTTATCCGGTGGCGCCGGGACTATGACCGAGAAATAATGAAGCGGATAGAAGGACTGCGTGTCGACATAAGTATTCTTGCCGGCTATATGCTAGTTGTGGGGGGTGAGATGTGTACACACCATGATATGGTTAACCTGCATCCGGCTGCACCCGGTGGACCGGCCGGCACCTGGCAGGAGGTGATCTGGCAATTGATTGAGCAGCGAGCAGAATCAAGCGGCAACATGATGCACCTTGTGATTGAGGAGCTTGACAAGGGTCCTCCCATTACCTATTCAACTTTTCCCATCAGTGGAAAAGGATTTAGTGCTTTGTGGGCGGATCTTGATCAGAAACTAAAGATAAGATCCCTGAAGGAAATTGAAAAGGAAGAAGGCCTACAAAACCCGCTTTTCAGCAAAATACGCCAGGATGGTGCTGCCCGGGAGATACCGCTGGTCGTGCAGACCGTTAAAGCGTTTTCTGATGGACGGGTAAGGCTTGAGAATAAAAAGATTGTTGCCGAAGGAAAGGTCCTTGAGGGACCGTACTGCCTTACTGAGGATATTGAAAAGTATATACAGGCTTTACCTGTTTAGCTGCCAAACAGAAGTCTCTTTAACAATCGTTTCCTGGCAAACCGACCTGTTTGTTTCATGCAATGCTTGATAAAATATATATTCTTTTCAAAGAAATTACCCGACACCCCGTATCGGTCCTCAATTAATTCATTGATCTTTTTTGCAAGCAAGTAATAGACTCTCCTGGAATAATGCCGGATATTATGGGCATGATCTGATACCGATTGTGTCAATGTGCGCACATCACATAACCCAACATGCCCCATATCTTTAATGGTTTCATCAAGGACGGAGTTCATTTTTTTGTGATGCTCCCAGCGTTCATTTTGCGGATTTGGGTAATAGGCGACCTCAGATCCATTTAAAATAATGAACAGCTTATCCTGACCGATAGTATTGCACAACCAGATTAGGTTCTTTCTGAAGGACTCAGTATCCAACGCGCCGAGAAACGTGAAATTATCTTTAAACCATTCCAGAAAACCAGGGTCAAGACGGTGCTTTTTGCTGCGGTTTTGATGGAATTTCCAACAGGTTTTGTCGGTTAGATCCTGTGCAAAGTCACCGAAAGGAATCACAAAATCCGTGTCGCGGTACTGGTAAAGTCCCCGCATGTAATCATCCAGCACGCTGTAGATGTGGACATGGTAGTTGTCTGAAAAAAAGACGGTTTTAAAAGCATCCCGATCAAAAAAAATAATTTTGTCGATAACCTCTCCGTATTGTTGCAGCGTTGACGTGCTGCATCGCTTAAGGATCTCTGTATGGGTGTTGTTTATCCGGAATCCTTTGTCTGATACATAATCAACTTCGGCATCAAACCGACTACCCTTTATGAGATAGTTTTTGATCTGCAGCAAGTCACAGCCGCCTTTTATTATGATATTGAGTTGCCTGTTGTGTTTCAACGTATCTTTAGTACGAGCTGCTTTTTGGGGCGCAGTTTCATCAATCCAGTCTGGTACCCTGTCGTGTTGTAAGGGCGTTGCAGTTTCGCCGGCAATGTCGAGATCGGGGCAGCCCAGCTTGTGATACACCCAGTTTTCAACCCCCATATTAAGGATGCGACAGGAGAATACAAAATGCAGCAGGCGTGAATCCCTGAGCGCATAAAAACCACAGATACCATAATCACCATACTTGTCCTGTACACGCACATAGGCCTTTTGTACTGAAGTATCATTAATAAGCTTGACAAGTTCATCCTTTTGCAGCCGCACCTTGGTATAGTTAAGCTGGTTGGTTCTGTTGATGAGTTCCAGGATTCGCTTACATTCCTTCTGACAATCAGCATTAATTTGGACGGTTATCTTGGAGCTGCGCAGGAAATCTTCATTGCTGCACAGGGAGACTTTCTGATCAGAAACTTTTTTCTCTAGTATCTGATATTGCTTTAGTCTTGAAAGGCTACGATCATCTTTCCCCTTGCAGGCCTCACGTTCCAGGAGCCTGTCTAAAATTTCCGGGCCGGCTGTTTGCAGCCCGGGATTATAATATTTAGCCTCCTCCAGATTCATATGGTTATCGTCTATGAACAGAACATTTTCCGCCCGCAACTGCATTTCCTCTATGATTGTTTTGATTATATGGCCTTTAGGCTGCCATGCTATCTTGGGAAAAACAAAATAATCCCATATGCCTTCATGCCCCAGCCGCGCCTTGACCTCATCAAAGTTATTTTTTGAGGAGATTGTGTTTACAATCCCCCGGCGGGTCAGCTCGATGACAATAGCATGGTTTGTTTTGCTGTAAGAAATGGGACCTTCAGAAAGCGTACCCTTCCAAAAAGTGTCATCGAGGTCCCAGATAACAAGCTTAACCGGTTTCATAAAATAAGATTCCCTTAATGATTCTCCGAAATAACAGACTCGCAAACAATGAGGGCATTATGTTCTTTACTGCGAGGAGATGCCATACAGCCCGTATAAAAAAGCAACGATGTCAATAAACCAGCAGATTTCAACAATGCTGATTACGGTATGATACAGAGGCATGTTTTTTTTCCTCCAGCAAATAAGCGCAACAGGGAACAGGCACCAAACAGTAAGAATGCCAAACACAACAGCAAAAAGTATAATGTTATTCGGCTCACCCGGGCCCAGACCTAAAGCCTGTGCCAGAAGGCTTATTACCATATCCAGAAGTACGGCTGCCGTCATTATCACAACGGCCGGTTTGGAACCATTTTCATGAAATGACTTTGATGCGCCGAACAAAAAGATGCAGTATGCACTACTATAGATTAGCTCAACACCAAAGCGGGTCATTTTACCAGGGCACTCCTGTGCAGGGTATTGTCTTCTTCATGAATCCAGTGCCAACAAGGGGTGTCATGAAGATAATACAGCAAAACCCCTCACAGCATGAGGGGCTTTGCGGACATGCTCTCTGTTTCAACTATGTTAAAAAACGATTTTGGAATTAATCGTCAAAATCGCCTTCAGGACCCTTGTCCGTATTTAATGTTTTGGCGCGCTCATGTATTTTATCTGCGGTCCACTCGGCCGGGTCTTCAATGCGGGCTGCCTTGGGGCCAAGATCATAGGAGCCGGCCTGCAGGATTGCTTCAATGCCCAGAGGTGCCGTATCCTGAGCATTGAAAACATTTACCAGCATATGTGCGATAAAATCCTCAACAGCCTTTACCGAGCGATCCCTGGCGTGCTGCGGCTGGCAGACGAGCTTGTTTTCAAACGGCAGGTTCAGTTTTTTATAATCGCCGCCTTGCAGGCCTTTATCATTGGCATAAGCAACCATTTCAGCCCACAGCTCTTCGGTTGCGCCGGCATCCTTAACCTTAATGAAATTTTTATTGTCATCCAGGATCGCATTGCCGTAGTCATTTACCTCCAGGCCCCAGGAGATCATCTGTAGGGCCGTAGCCACATTTGCCTTGGTGGTACGAGTCTTGGAAGCAATTTCCCGCAGCCTGTCCGAGCTGTTGCCGGAGGTGCCATGCTGAGCCCCCGAGATCTTATATTTTTCCAGGGCTTGATGGATTTCAGCAGTCAGACCAACCTGTATGCCGGCATCACTGGCCTCAAGGCCATGGGTAGTACCGTTATTAAGTGCAATCCAGTCAGGAAAAATATCATGGGCATTAAGCCCCTGGATAAGAAAGAGCGCTTCATCTACAGTCGAAAGCCCCGCTTTACCTTTAATTTCTCCGACCTCCGTCTCAAGCCCTGCCCATTTCGGGATAAACCGGTTTAATTCAATACTGGACAACAGGTTCTGCTCATCAGGCAGGTGGGATGCATCAATGGCAATTGATGTAATACCGGCATCAAACATGGTTGGTATTTCTGTTTTTGCTTTACCAACGTCTTTATCACCTTTGATGGCGTAGTGGTCTGCATGGATAGCCACCGGGATGGTTATACCGAGTTCATTACAGACAGCATCGATATATGTTGCCATGTTCCAATAATTAACAGCACAATAGGCGCTTGCACCGCCTTCGGATTTGGCAATCTCTATTATAATAGCTGCATTTGCCCGTTGTGCAGCCTGTAGAGCTCCACGTATGACAAAACTGTTGCGAGCATTTGCCGCAATAGTCATTGCCTTGCCCTTGGCAATCATGGCCCGGTCAATCACCTTTCCGCTCACAATTAATGCTTTTGAGTGCGGAAAAAGCTTTACAATATTCGGGGGTCTCCCTATCTCAAGCGCCTTCTCAAACTCTGGTGCATATGGTGCCATAGCAAGCCTCCTTGTAAAAAGAGTTTATTATAGTAAAAACGATAATAATATATTATTTATTAACAAATTGGAAATAAAAAATGACAGTAAACGTCTCTGTTTACTGTTCTTCTCCAAAAAGCATTTTATCAAGTTCACTAACAAGCCGGTCAATTCCCTGTCGGGTTACGGCTGAAATGGGAAATATTTTTTCTGCATACTCACTATTAAGCTGGCCCATAAAATCTTTCAAGCTGTGGTGCTCAGGGGCAAGGTCAATTTTATTGGCCGCGATCAGGAACTCTTTTTCCTCCAGAGAGTGTCCAAAAGAGTGTATTTCTCTTTGTAATGTTTGCAGGGCTATGTGGGGCGGCGTGTCTGCAAATTGAGAACTATCAATAACGAACAAAAGAACCCTGGTACGTTCCACGTGCTTAAGAAACTGGATACCAAGCCCCCGGCCTTGTGATGCACCTTCTATAATACCCGGTATGTCAGCCATTACAATTGTTCTGAAATCGGGAAGCTCTATTACACCAACCACTGGATGCAGTGTTGTAAAAGGATAGTCAGCTATTTTGGGGGTTGCATGGGAAAGGGTAGTTATAAGAGAGGACTTACCCGCATTCGGCAGTCCCACCAGTCCAACATCTGCCATGACTTTAAGCTCTAAAATGACGGGAAACTCAATTCCGGGAAGTCCCTCCTGCGCAAAGCGGGGGGCCTGATATGTAGCAGTTGCAAAATGCTGGTTGCCCTTTCCGCCTTTTCCACCACAGGCAACAGTTACCGGGATATCAGGCTCAATTATTTCACAGATTATTTCATCGGTATCAGCGTTTTTTAGGGTTGTCCCGCACGGAACTTTCACAATTTTATCTTTACCCTTCCTGCCGGACCGGTTATTACCCTTGCCGTGGTTACCTTTTTCAGCAACGAGCCTGGGTGAATAGCGAAATCTAACCAGGCTGTTGATACCGCGATCCCCGATAAAGATAACATTACCGCCATGCCCTCCGTCTCCACCATCCGGTCCACCACGGGGTTTGTATTTTTCTCTGCGAAAAGATATACAGCCTTTCCCACCGTGTCCTGATTTAATAATTACTTTGGCAGTATCAACAAACATAAGTAAAAAATTGGTAGTTAGATTTCTAAACCGACAACTAATTTTACAAAGCAGATTGTAATGCTTTTACATTTTTTTCAACAATAGCTTTTATTTTTTCCAAATTGTTCTCTTGCGTTGCACCTTCCAGATCAATACAACAGAGCATATAATTGTCAAAATCAATAACTTGGTCCTTGTTCAGTTGAGCAAAAGTTTGCACCACAGTGTGAGGCCACTGCGTATGCACACCGAACCAGAGCGGTTTTTGAAAACGCATCCACAAATCCCACCGGATGGTCAGGTAGAGCAGATACCGACCGGCTGAATCAAAAAAAAACAGAGACAACTCACCCTGTGTGCTTTTTTTTTCTATGGTGTAGGTTGCAGCGTAGAAACTTTCAACCTCCTCAATAAGGGTATAAAGCCTGGATAATGTTTTAACGGTATCTTCTGTAAACATCACTGGTAGTAAGCAGGATAAACACCATATATAAATGAAATCAGGTCTATGAACCACAGTACCTTTATTACGGTAATCATAAAATAGAACAGAGGAAACCGCCCCATCAGACGAATAAATACCGCAGCCAGAAAAAGGCACCACACAATGATTTCAAGGGTTATCCCCGTTAGTATTGCTGTACTGGCTCCAATGTTAATTGCCAATGACTTAAAACCGTCAGATGGAATAATAGTTGCGTAAAAGTCAATTATAACACCAAGTGACATAACCCATAACGTATAGGATTTTTTTATTCCACGCAGGTGCAGGGCTGCGCCAAATAAAAAAATACAAAAAGCTATAAAATATATACTATCCGTTACTGGCATAATCCCGGGGCCTTTAATTTTTTAAGCGGGTTAACGTGTTGTGCATTTTTTACCTGTACCACGATGAAGACAAAACGTCAATTTTCCGCGATATATAGGGCCCTGCCGATTGAAGATTTTTATACCGTATATATGGGCATGCAGTAAAAAGCCGGAACGGTTTTTACTGTTTACTTTTAGGGTGTTCTGTGTAAAATTACCTTTTAGCTTACCGATTGATGCCGATAATAGTAACTGTTGTGCATATTATATTACAGTAGGAATGCAGCATATGGTTTCACAAAGGATAATCTACATCTTTGCCTTTCTGTTTTTGGGGGGCTGTGCTCATGGTGTGTCTCAACATAATGCTTCTGCAACAACCAACACAACGCTGAACCGGCATAGCCTGCCTACGAAGTCCTCTGCAGTATCTGTCCAGGGATATGAAGCTAATTCCAATCATTCGGGCACACGGGAAACAACAGCTGGGCGTAATCAAAGTCTACTCGATTCGGCAATTGATTTTTACCAAACTTCCAATGAATTTTGGGAACAAGGTGATATAGAAAATGCACTTGATGCCCTTGATAAGGCTTATTCGATTATACTGGCAGTTGGTCAGGATGCAGAACAAAACATTCTACAACAGAAAGAAGATTTACGCTTTACCATAGCCCGGCGCATCATGGAGGTATATGCTTCCCGCTTCAATGTCGTAAACGGTCATCAAAATGCTATTCCTCTGGTAATGAATAAGCATGTCGAGAAGGCCCTGAAATCGTTTCAAGGCAAAGAGAAGCAGTTTTTCATTAATTCCTATGTACGCTCTGGCAAATACAGACCGGCAATTATGCGCGCACTCAAAGAAGAAGGGTTGCCTGAGGGATTATCCTGGTTGCCGTTGATAGAGAGTGGATTTAAAACAAGAGCACTGTCACGGGCACGGGCTCTTGGTATGTGGCAGTTTATTGCCTCAACAGGGTATAAATTCGGCCTGCAAAGAAATGAATGGATTGATGAACGCATGGACCCGGAGAAATCTACCCGTGCAGCAATTGAATATCTCAAAGAGCTTCACAGCATTTTCGGAGACTGGGCAACAGCGCTTGCGGCCTATAACTGTGGGGAGGGGCGGGTCCTGAAAGCTATCAAACGGCAGAAAATCAACTATCTTGATGATTTCTGGGACCTTTACACGCGGCTGCCCTATGAAACTGCTTCATATGTGCCCAGATTTATTGCCCTCTTGCACATACTTAATACACCGGAAGATTATGGGTTTGCGTTGCCACCGCCTGCGGAAGAAACTGCGGTTGAGCACGTGACCATTGACAAACAGGTTCATGTAAAGACAATTGCCAAAAATATTGAAATTCCTTATGAAGACCTCAAAGACCTCAATCCGGAGCTGCGTAAAAATGTGACTCCTCCCAACCCGTATGCCCTGAAAGTACCGGCAGGCAAAGCAGAAATACTGCTTGCCAAGCTCAATGATATACCTATCTATGTTCCGCCGGTACCTCCCTACATAGTGCACCGGGTAAGAAACGGAGAATCACTGTCAGTCATCGCAAGAAAGTACAGGACTTCTGTAAGAGCTATAATGGCGATGAACGGACTTAAGAAGAACAATTTTATTAGAGCAGGCTGGAAGCTCAAAATACCCACGGGCCGAAGATCTTACTCCAGCAAAGCCCGGCCACCTATTCACTCTGCAACACTTAAAGGGAATTTACTGGAGTATGTGGTCCGTAAAGGTGATTCTTTATGGGAAATAGCACACCGGTTCAATACCACCACCCAGGCTATTCGATCTTTGAATCAGCTTAAAACCACCCGTCTTGCAGTTGGACAGGTTCTCCTGGTACCTAAAGATACAGCGGCTGGTTATGCCGGCGAGACAAAACCATATAAGGTCAAAAATGGTGACTCACCGTATCTGATTGCTAAAAGGCATAATATGAACCTGGCTGATTTTCTCAGGCTCAACCATCTTACCGCCAGAAGCACTATTTTCCCCGGGCAGAGTTTGCTCATCAGGGCCGATTAATGATTTTTAACTGTTCCGGGTGGGGTCTTTTAGGTCAGCATAGTGCGGATAATGCTTTTCTAAACAAGCCGGACAGACACTATGACTAAGCATAACGTCCGTATTCTCAATAATGTACTCTTCCAGCTTTTGCCAAATCTCCTTGTCATCTCTTATTTTATGGCAATGCATGCAGATGGGTAAAATTCCCTGCAGGGTTTTTATGTGCGCAAGGGCCTCTTCAAGTTCTTTAACCCTGTTAGCCAGATCTGATTGAAGCTCCAGGATACGCTGGCCTGCTTTTATACGTGCCCGTAATTCATCGGTGTCAAAGGGCTTACTGATAAAGTCATCAGCCCCGGCTTCAAACCCGCTAACAACATCCTCTTTTGACCCGCGGGCCGTAATGAGAATAATATATGATATGGTTTCATTATCACGCTGACGGATAGTACGGCAAATATCAATACCATGTGTGCCCGGCATCATCCAGTCCAGCAGCATGAAGTGCGGTGCATCAGGTTCCTGCAGCAGCAGTAATGCTTCATTACCGTCAGCAGCCGAAACAACCTCATAACCCCATTTTTTCAAGCTGGTTTCAAGGAGTTTGCGAATTACCGGATCATCATCAGCAATCAAGATCTTCATACCGGTACTACCTGCTCAGATGGTTCATTTTTGTCCAGCAATAACATAAAATATTTATTTTTTCAAGGGCTTGCCTCTTTCGGTAGTGTCCTAATTTGGGAATGAAAATATGAATTTGTGACCTGATCTGTCAATTGCAGGTTTTATAATTATATAAAGTATTTATTTATAGTTCCCGAAAAGTACAGCAAAGCAGCAATACAAAATTGTTTTTGACAAGATATTCTTAATAAGATAGCCTTAAAAAGAAGGGGGAATAACAATGATATTAACAAACGAACAAATTATTGAGTCCTGCAAAAAAGGGGATATTCTCATTGACCCCTTTGAGGAGTCACAATTACAAGCCGCTAGTTATGATTTCCGTGTTGGTAGCCAAGGGGCAACGACTAGCACGAAGAAACTTGTTAATATAAAAGAAGAAGGATATTTGCTTTTACAGCCTGGGGATTTTGGCGTTATAACTGTTTTTGAAGAAATTAAATTGGGGCATCAAAATGCGGCAAGATTTGGGTTGCGGTCAAAATATGCCCGCAAAGGATTAATTGCTACTACTGGCCCACAAATTGATCCTGGTTATCACGGTAGGCTTATATTGGGCATTACCAATCTAACTCCAAAACCAGTATCTCTTCCATACAAAGACGATTTAGTGACTGTTGAGTTTCATCGCCTGGAGCAACCAACCACAAAACCTTATGACGGCCCATATCAAAATAAACTTTCAATAGGGCCTGAAGAAATTTCTTTTATCACCGAAAGAGAAGGCATGGCCCTTTCTGAAGTTCTTACTACTCTTCGTTCTCTTAGCGAAAATGTTGGTGCATTATCAAGGGAGGTGAAAACCCTAGAATGGTTAATCCCAGTAATTTTGACAATTGGAATTGCTGTTATTGCTATTATAGTATCTATTAAGTAAAACAACTATATCGAAAGCACTTCCCCCCACCCCCACACATGATCCGTAATACCTGCTCCCATAGCAGGAGTAACCCGCAGCGAGCTGTGAATCCGCATGAAATTTTAGTGGTAAAAATGCAGGGCAAGGGCGGCCTTCAGGTTTTCCAGCTTCTTTGAAAAAGCATTGGTAAGGCGGGTGAATCGTCTTAACTGCATACGGACAGTGAGGTTTTGCCTCTCAATGTATGAAGTCGATATTTTACCAAAGTCCGGCATACCTTCGATCACCCTGGATATGACCTCTTTGATCCGTGGGGGAGAGTAGCGTTTTTCCTCCTGATCTTTGCCGTATATCTTTATGAGCTGGGCATAGTCCACTTCACCGCCAAAGGCATCCTCAACGGCAGGCAGATAGGCATTAAGACCGTCTGTAGTCAGTTGTATGCGGCCATTACCCTGTAGTTTTTCGTGAAGCCGCAGCATAAACTTATGGGCTGTCATGGCATCACGTTTACCGACAACATAGGCGGGGATAAGCTTTGAGTCGGCATCAATAGCGATAAACACGTATTGATCGCCCTGCGTGTAGTCGTACCTCTTTGATCTTTTCAGGGTCTTTTCTTTTTTGCCGACATAGCACCAGACTTCGTCGGCCTGGATGTGTTTGGAATGAAAATCTTTCAAGTGGGTATTCATAGCACTTTTGCATTTCTCTCCGGCGCTCAGGATAAGTCTCATAATAGTGTCTCTGTGAACGCCTGTGAGCCGTTCAGTTGAGCGAATTGAATTGCCTTCTACCAGTATGTTTAAAACCTGTGTTTTCTTTTCCATTGATAATGTATTCATTGTTGACCTCCTTGCTTGACAGGAGGCCCGCTATTAATTATATTTTAATTGATCCCGTTATAGGGTCTTAGCGGGCCGTTACGGGGTTATGGGGTCTCAAGTGCTGCTACACAAGAGACCCCTTTTAGACTTTCTTCTTGACAAAGGGTGGTGGTCTAGGTAAAATATAAACGAAATCACGGGTTATTGTTAAAAACATCATTTTTACCTCTTATAATAAGTGATTTCAATGTGTTAGGGTCTTACCGATGGCGGTCGGTAAGACCCTTTTCTTTTATATGTCTTCAATTATAGACATATTTTAACTGTCTGTCAAGTATTTTGTTCTTTTTTCTACAATTAAAATACACCATTAAAATAATATTTTGTACTTGACAAGTGGAGAACAATATCCTATATATTTAATCAAGGATAATTATAGGAGATTGAAAAATGGAAAAGAAAAAAGAACGCAAACCTGTGAAAAGAAGTCCCGGATATCCCATGATTAGCCTTAAAGATGCTATTGGCAAGGCTTTGATACTTTGGAACAAAGACGGATCAAACCCCATGCCCGTTGCAGCTGTTTACGATCACCTAGGTTATAAGCAAGCTGGTGGTTATGCTGCAAGAATAGTTGCAGCTTTGAAGAAATTTGACTTGATTTCTGAGAGTAGGGGTGCTATAACTTTAACTGAAAATGCAATAAATTTAGCATTACATAAGCCCGACAATGAAAGCTATAAAGATACATTAAAGAAAATAGCTGTAAAACCTGCTGTTTACAGAATAATTTTTGATCAATTTAATGGTAATATACCCTCTGATGAAACTCTCAGGATAAAGTTAATTCAGGAATATGGATTTAACCACAAAAGTGTTGATGATTTTATTGATAAGTTCAAAGAGACAATTAAATTTGCTGAATTAACACAGGGAGAGGTTCAGGCAGAGGATGGTAAGGAAGGACAAGAAAATATGACGGGTGCAACGGGTCAACCGAAAATACCGTGCATAAAAGTAAATGGAACGGGTAATACAGAGATTTTAAAATCTTATGACATTCCCCTTAATGATAATCACGCAACCATTTCATTTAAAAATCTACCTTTGGACAGAGAGGATTTAGAAGATTTAAAAAGGTGGATTGATTTTTTTGGTAATAAGCTGATTAAAAAAGAATCTCCCCCAGACGGACAAGATACCTAATTCAATTTCAATTTTCATTCCCAAATTAGGACACTACCCCTCTTTCAGACAGAGCAGCATAATAAGAGGTTTCTCTACAGAAGTATGAAAAAATTACATAGAAAAACAACTACTTAGACATTTATAGCCCTAAAAACCAGATTGAATCAAATGTACAGTATATTGTATGGTTAATTAATAAAGATACAATATACTGTAGTATTTTTTTCTTGACACACAATTATTAGCAACCTATACTGCATTTGGTTAAAAAGCGGTTAAATTTCCATTAAGCTTTCATTAGCGGCCAGGGATTATTCCATAATTCTACTTTTATAATCAGCATGTATTGCAATCAGGGTATGAACAAACTGGAAGAGATTGCTCCTGACAGCACATTAATCAGGGTACTTAGCAGGCTCTTTAATCTAACAGATTATCGAGCAGCTTATGCATATCAGCAAATTCTGAACAGGCTGTGCCTGCGTTATTCGGTTTTCAGTCTGGAAGGGCGCTTGGAGTTTATAGCAGATCTCATTTTTAGCAAAAAAGCAAAGCTCAACGCAGCTGAAAAGAGAGCTCTGTATCATCTTTGGAAACAATTACGAGCAAAGAAGGATAACGGGAAGACTCTTTTTGATTTTTCTATTGATTACCTCAACTTTGCAATCACTGCATGTGGAGGAGATTTCTCTGACAAGACCTGCCAGCCTATACAACACATACCGGCGTTGAACGTGCTATTAGCTCTTTGCTTAAGCGGATATCTGGCGGCTGGTTGTGCTAAAGAGAAATCGCCTGTATCTTCTGGTACGGAAAAAGCAGGAACCCCTATCCAGGTAATCCAAAGAGCCCTGGTAAATCAGACAATCCGGAACCAGGAGCCTGACAGACTGAACCTGCTGGAAAAAATAACCCAGGAGTTAAATGCATCTGCCAGGGCTCATTCACCTGCTGTTGAAACAGATACCACACAGGACGCGGTATATCGAGGGACTTACCAGGTACAAAAAGGGGACAGCCTTCGGACAATTGCCGATACCCTCGGACTTGATTATAAAGAAATCGTCAGGCTCAATAACGTCAGATATGATCGAAAAAGAAACTGGTTTGTCTTGTATCCCGGCCAGGTCTTACAATTACCTGCCGGCATGTCGGATAAAAAACAGCTACAGGACATTGCTCAGGTTGAAGACTTCAATACTGACAGGGGAGACATTTTTTATTTGCCGGAAACGGCCTCAGAAAAGGGTTACACCTATCATCTTGTCACCAGGGGGGAGTCTTTGTGGGGGATATCAAAGAAATATCAGGTTTCGCTTCAAAAGATTGCTGCAGTAAACAGCATTTCCGATCCCCATACCATCCGATATGGCATGATGCTGAAAATACCGGTACATACCACGGCAGCACTACAGCAGGGCAAGCTTTTTCAACGCATGACACGGGAGGAAAAAGTTTTATTTCTTAAACAGAGGACCATACAGGCTGCCCATCAATACATCGACGCCCTTGTTGACGTTTCTGAAGAGCATAAAATTGATGCCCGGCTGTATGCATCCCTGATCTGGGAAGAGAGCTGGTTTGACCACAATGCCACCTCGCCGGATAACTGCAGAAGGCTGGCCCAGCTTGACCCCAGGTTTCATGTAGTGACAGATGATATCAAGGAAAACTTCAGGAAAAGCTTGCGATATCTGCGTCATGAGTTTGTATATTATCGTCGGAAAGGATTTGATATGAGAGCTGCAACAATCTGTGCCCTGGCAGCCTACAATGGGGGCAACACCCGGATACGCAGGTATATCAGGACCGGGCAGTGGAACGGCAGAACCATTGAAACCATTCCGCTAAAAGAAACCCGTGACCATTTGAAAAAAGTACAGCAAAGGTGTGAAGCAAACTATCAGGCCCGCCTCTGAAGACCTATCCTGCTGTCTCTAAAAGCATTCATGTTTTTCTCAAGAACCATATACACAAGGGTGGATGAGAGAAAAAAGGATCATGCTGTGATATGGCAAGTATATTTTGTATCATTTTGTGCGGAAATATACTGAAGGGTTGACCCGGAAGCGTTCAACTTCAAAATCGGATAAATGGAGATAAGGGGTAAAAGGGTATATTTTTTTAATCCTGGGATAACAGGTTATTCACCTCAGCTAACAGGACCTCACGTTTAAACGGCTTTGCTAGGGTACAGGCAGCACCAAACTTTTTTGCCAAAAATAAATAATCTTGCGCCTCAAGCTGCCCGCCGCCTGAAATGGCAATTATTTTAGCATCAGGTGCATGTTGCCTTAACTCCCTGATTGTTTCTATGCCCTCCTTTTCGGGCATTACAATGTCGGTTATGGTAAGATCAGGCAGGGTCTTCTTAAATAAATTTATGCCATCTTTGCCGTTACAGGCTTCTTTTACTTCATATTCTTCTCGCTCCAGCATGGCTTTCAGCATTGAGCGGAAATTTGTGTCATCATCGATGACTAGTATTAGCGACATAAAACCCTCCTTTCTTACTATCTAATGCTTTTCCAATAGGTTGTGACATTTCCCGCCAGTCAATCAGTTTCAGGATAAACTCGCTTATCCCGCTGCGTTAGCCTTTGTTAGATTAAACTGCCTCACTAAACCCTGGGCAGAGAATAACAGGTGCTGCGGGTCTGATCTTTTTATATAATAGTAAACAAACAAGAAAAATGCCAAAAATGTTTTTTTGAGTAAATAAATATATGATGTTATTTTAAACAGTTACATGATGATGCAATCCAAACAAGTTTAGAAAAAAAGAAAATTGTCTTGTGCTGTAAGAATTGTCTTGTTTCACAAGACACATAGCCCGCATTATGCATAACTATTAGAGCCTTTCGCAAAAAAGCATATCTTCACAGTCGAGGCTGCGAAGGCCGATGCGGTTCGGTTGCCTGCGGCTATGTGCTCGCTGGAATATCCAGATAGTAATTGGTCTGTTGACTGCACAATGAGTAAGCTTGCAGGTTAGGGCCGTTCAGAAATGGCGGGATATCCGTATGAATCCGTAATTATAGCACCCCTCCTGGGGGCAACGCAGGCAGTGTGGTTTCTGCGGGTTAAAGTAGAACGTTTGGGGTTGCCCGCATTTTTTACAGGACCATTGGCCTTTCCAGCTTTCTTCTTGGCGGGTATCAATCCATTCAATATCACCACCTATGCCAACACATGCACTGTCCGGCCTGTCCATTAGCTCCATGCAATGGTGCAGTTCGGCCACAAACTCCGGGGGACATTCAAGATAAAAACCTTCTATCTGCTCCCTGTACGGATTAGCAACGATACCTTTTCCGTTGATACCCACGATTTGAAAGGTACTGTCCTTATTGGCAATCATGGCCTGTAGGGTGTTCAGGGCTTTTTCCCCCAAACGTTCGGCCAATATCCTGTCAAAAGCCGTCGGCACACTGCCGCCGTAGGACGTCTCCAGAGGGATGAAGACTTTTTCCAAAGAAATACCGTCATGATCAATAAGCTCATCGATGAAAGCACGTCCGCTTTCAGCATTTGCAGGATTTCTGGAGTAGTAGATAATGGTAGCAAATTTTTTGCCCAACCCGATAGTTCTTTTTAGATGAGCTATATTTTTGCGGGCAACGTTTTGAAAGATAGACGGGTCATCCGCGGCAGATTTGCGATCGTCAAAAATGAGCTGATCAGCACCCCCGGCCAGGGCTGCAAGATGCACCAGACAGCGGCAGTATTCTCCCTTAAGGTGAAGGATGAAGATTTTTTTCTGGACCTGAGCAGCATCAGCAGCCCTGTCAATCCATTTAAGCAAATCATTGAGGGCCGAGTCCATCCCGATTACCCAGCTTGTCCCCGGCAGGTTGCAGTTTGTGTCTGCCGGGATACCTACTATGGGCAGTTCGGTTATTTGAGAAAGCCGGTGTGCGCTGGCGTATGCCATGTTGCTTCCAATGGCGACAATTCCGTCAAGCTTGACTTTTTCAACCTGTTTTCTGATGGTTAAGAAATCCTTCCCATCAGAGATATGTCCATTGCTGGAAACCCCGAGCAGGGTGCCGGCCCGTCTCAGGATCCCTTTCATCTCCAGCATTCCCCATTCCAGATCAAAAATACTTTCAGTGCCCTGCATAAGGCCTGCAAACCCGCCTTTTATTCCTTTTACCGCTATTCCGCCGTTTATACCCAGCCGTGCTATGGCCCTGATCGCCATATTCATTCCTGAAACATTATTACCATCAGTTATTACTGCAATTCGGGAACCATTGCAGTTTACAGCAGGGGGTGCTTCCAGCTTTCGGCTCAACTCAAAAGCATTTTTAGTATTGGTGCTCAACTCTTCCTTAAAGGCAGGGTCTTTAATTGTTGCCAGGCACTTTGACAAGGGGGTAGCGGTGATATGATTTTCCGTTAGCCCTATGATATATGGCTCGGGAGGATGTTCTTCCAGCAGGAGAACGGCCCTGACACCCATTCTGGTAGCAAGGGCCCTTTCAAACGTTGTTGGAGTGCCGCCTCGCTGGAGGTGCCCCAGAACAGTCTCCCTGACGTCTCTTGTAGGATGCAGCAGTACGGCAACGGTTTCTTTTAAAAAGCCTGTTGAGAAAACAGCACCCTCTGAGCGCACAACAATACCGGCTTTCTGACCATTAGCAAAACTTTGCTGCAAAACCTGCAGCATCTGATTGAGGTCATCCTGAGAGGTTTTCTTCTCCCGGATAAACGTCCAGTCGGCACCGGTAGCAAGCCCGCTCATAACCGCCAGATAACCCCGCAGGCGTCCCATCACTTCTACGATGCTGACACGCTTATGAGAGGTTGCCGTGTCTCTGAGCTTATCAATACATTCTACGATGGTGTTAAGGGTGGTATCAACACCGATTGACATATCAGTGCAGGCAATATCATTATCAATGCTTCCCGGGATTCCGACAACGGCAAGATCCAAGTTTTCAAGCTCCGGGTTGCGGTGTTTGTTGAACCTTAAATATGAAAAAAGCTCATCAGCGCCTGTTAACGATCCATCTCCTCCGATAACCACCAGACCCGAGATGCCCAGCCTCTTTAGGTTTAACAGGGCTGTTTCTTTCAGCATAGCAGCCTGGGCGCCTGTTTCCATGATGTCAGGATAGCGGGCTGATCCCAGAAATGTTCCTCCTTCGCGAAAGGACCAGCTCACATCCACCCAATCAAGAGGAAAAATATTTTCACCTCCCGCAACCAGACCCCGGTATGCATCCCTTATCCCATAGGCTTGCCAGCCCTTATTAAGAGCAGCCCTTACAACCCCTCGGACGGCGGCATTCATTCCCGGTGCATCTCCTCCACTGGTCATTACGGCAATTTTTTTCACATTTTCGATCATAGAACTCCTATGGTGCCATAAAACATATGCCCGTGATTGTCAGCATGCGCAGTTACTCTACAGGGGTTTTGTCGGTACTCACCGGATTGTATCTTAATTGTAGAAGTTGTCAACAGAATGTAAAGATGTAACGAGCACCTTTTGTGCTTTAGTGACTGAATGTTTTTGATTTCCTAAGAATTCTCCTTGCATTAATTAATTACTATAGGTAAAATAAAAAATTTAAAAGCCATATGCTGTTAAGGCCGGAAAAAGCTTTTTTAAAACTATAATAAAGTGTTTCGGTAGCAGAAGGGTACGGTTGAAGTTTTTTTATGCTGTACTGTTACAACGGCCGTTTGATCAACAGCTGAATTACTTAAAAAAGGAGGATTTGGTGAGGCAGTATTGTTATAAAATTTTTATAATTTTATTATTCATTTCTTTAATCACTTCAACAATTTTCTTCTTGCTGGGTAAGGGTTTATGGGGAGTTGCTTTTGTTTTCCTGTCAATTCTCATTTTGGTTTCACAGATATACATTGTAAAATGCCCTCATTGCGGTACCCGCCCCGGCAAGTGGATACCTGCATTTTGGACGTTAGCTATTGATTTTGAATTTTATGTTTCTGATACGTTATTGCTTGAAAAATGCCCCAAGTGCCAAAAAAATCTGTTTGCTGAAGTTGATCTTGTCAATTAAAAACTCTGTTGGTCTATCCAAGAGAAAACGCTACCCGTATGCATATGCACTTTTTAGCCGTGTTTCCCGTGCCTGTGCTGTAAGATTGTCTGTGTTCTAAAAAGACTTTTTTGTTTCTTTAATAGTGCAGATTTTGTTTAACACCAACGCCTCTCTAAGGTTTTATCTGTTATCACTCGCTTTCGCAGAAGGAAGGTTCAGGAAAATATTTTCATACTCGTCCAGACCTCCAGAAATCTCCAAATCAAGATGCAGTGCAAAAGCATCCAGAATAGCCAGTGCATTTAAGTCTGCATCACCTGTTTTGCTCAGTGAACGGATGCGTTTTAAAATTCCCTGATTAACCTCACGAACATTTTGGTAATGCTGCTCAAGTTTTTCCAGGGTCCAATCCGGCTGTCTGTTATGCTTCCAAAGAAAGTACTGTTTTAAAAGGTATAAAGATGTTGTACGTATGATGGTTTCTTCAACCGATGAAAAGGGCAGATGGAAATATGCCATGGGTTTTAGGAAATCCATATGAGGACAACCACTGGTAGCCATTAACAGCCCCATAATGCTGTACAGGCCTTCCTGGATGGTAACTTTATGTAAGTAAGTCCGTTTTGTAGTTACAACCTTTACGGTACACTGTTTGTATGAGATTTGGTCCTTAAAAAAATCAACCAATTTTTCTATATTAGCGGCAATAGGGCAATGCGGGAAATCATTTTTTTGTAAGGGGCAATGCCCGCATTGATGGTAATCAAGCCTGGTCCATTCGGAAAGCCCCTTAGCAGGCTCACCTATCAACGTCATATTTTTTTGATCGAGGTGAATAGCATAGTTGAGCTTGTGTCCATCCGGGAACTCAAATTCATAAGTGGTTAGGAAATACTCTTGCATAGTGTAGTCCGCTCCTTACTGGAAAAGATATCCATACAACAAAGAAATTGTTACTTTTACAACACACCGCGGTAATAGGCCAGCCGGCGGGCATATGGTTTTAAAAGTTCAACGAGCCCGGTGCACTTACGGGGAGAAAGGGCAGTTTTTGCCCGGGCGGTATTTGCAAGCATTTGCACTTCCTGGGGATTAGCACATCCCACGATTGCTACGGTAATATCCTGGGCCAGTGCATACCGTAGAAGCAACTCGGCGGTTATACCGGGGCTTATGTTCAGAAAATAGGAACTGCCCATAATTTTCATGGCAATAATTGCCAGCCCCTTTTCTTTTGCGGCAGGCAGTGCTGAGGTTAAAAAACCTCCGAGGGCACCTTCTACGGGATTAACAGGTAATAAAACAGCATCCACAGGCCATGCCAGGATTGCTTTTGTAAGGATTGCAGGGTCATGATGTGCAGTAACGCCGATAAAACGCACTATTCCTGATGAGCGGGCTGCGACAAAAGCCTCAAGTGCTCCGTCAGGGGCTGCAATTTGCTGCATATCCTGCTCTGTGCGGATGTCGTGGATCTGCCACAGATCCAGATAATCGGTTTGCATCCGCCGCAGTGTATTCTCAAGGTCAGTAAGAGCTCCGTCACGGGTTCTGCTGGCCGATTTACTGGTTTGAAAAATGCTCTGTCGTTTTTCCGGATCATCGCCCCACACTGAACCGTAGTAGAGCTCACTGTCGGAATAGGCTTGGGCCGAATCAAAATAGGTTATACCCTGTTTAAGAGCTTCCAGAATTACTTTGCGAGCTTGGAAAACCTGGCCGGTCGTCCGCAGAACACCTTCACCGCCCAAGCCAACCAGGGTTGTTTGTCTGTCGGTTTGCCCGAACATTTTTGTTGGAATTTCAGAACGCTTCATTCCTCAGCTGTAATAAATACTCTCTGTATTGGTTTGTATAACCGTTACCAATGCTGTGCTGCTTTATGCATGAATATTACATGAGAAAATAGTGCCCTTATTATTAAAGGCAGATAACCTTTCGTTTGAGGGCCTCAGCTTCTTTAAGAGGTCTGTTTTCTTCAATGGCGTGTTTCATAATGCATATGAGCTCATGTGTGCCATAATCAATATGGAAGGTATCAGACAGCTTGCCAAATTTTTTTCATATTGTGTGAGTATCTTGTGAAACTCCTCATTTGTGTTCATATTGTTTGGCCTCGTTTTTATAGGTTGCAGCTCCATTGCCGGAAATGCAAGCTTACCTTATTATATAATACATTTGAAACACCTATGCATACCCTGTTTTTTTATTTTTTCAAGCAGATGCTCATTAGTGGCAGAAGTGACTCCAAGATTTGCTGAACAGAGCGTTTCACTGCCGGATTTTCAGCAATAAAGGCATCTATTTTTTCAGTATTAGTATAGTAAAAATATATTAGTTTCTGTCCCAAGCTGCTCCTGGTCAACACAACATCACGAAATTGTCTTATAATATCAAGGTGTGTATTTGCATTTTCCAAAAGAAAGACTACAGGGCATATCCTATCGCAGGCATCTCCGATTCCGTCTTCATCACGGTCCTTTTGGTCCGGATTTGCCGTGTCAGGGCAATTATCTTCATCTGCGCACAATCCGTCCTCATCTTTATCATTATCCGGGTCATAGGGGCATATATCACAAAGATCGCCTCTGCCATCAGTATCATTATCAGTCTGATCAACATTATGTATTTCAGGACAGTTATCACACGCATTACCCAGGCCGTCTTCATCAATATCAGCCTGATCAGGGTTGGCATCTTGGGGGCAGTTGTCAGTGTCACCACACACGGAATCCCCATCTACATCATTGTCCGGGTCCTGGGGACATTCATCGCAAGCGTCACCCCGGCCATCTGTATCGCGGTCAATCTGGTTGACATTATAGGTGTTCGGACAGTTATCGCAAGCGTCGCCCAGACTATCCCCGTCACTGTCAGCCTGATCAGGGTTGGCGTTCTGGGGGCAGTTGTCAGTGTCAGCGCATATGCCGTCAGCGTCCTCGTCATTGTCCTGATCATAGGGGCAGCTGTCACAGGGATCACCCTGGCCGTCCCC
>JANQFE010000127.1 GCA_028278025.1 Thermodesulfobacteriota bacterium
ATCAATGAAGAACCAGTAATTTTCAAATGGCATTATAAAATGGATGAAATTTCAGTTGCCTGATATGTGCTATATTATTTATGGAACTGACTACTAGTACTGCCCGACAATTAAAACTGTGGATCAAATGGGATCGCACCTGTTTGTGCAGCAAGGGCAGTGCGAGCCTCAGCCTGAACTATACTAATAGTCGTTCCAGCGAGCAGGTTACCCGCAGCAATCAAGCAGGTGCGATCCCAGCTTACACCCAATGTTAATTGTCTTCATGTGCTAGAGCATTTCCCTTTTCACAATTACTTCCTTGAAAAACATTTGCTATAATACTATGGTATCGTGGTAAGCTTTTTTTGACTTCCGAAGCGTACAGCAATCCTGTAAGCATTAAGAAGAGCAATAGTTTTTATCAGCCTGAATAAAGCTATGAAACTGAAGATACCGCTTATTTCCAGTGTTATTAAGTATTTTCGTATTTATCGGCGCTATACCGGCAGTAAAATTCTGTTTCTTATCAGCATAACCTTACTATCAAGTTTTACTGAAGGTATAGGTATAGCACTTTTTTTACCGGTTTTAAGTACCACAGGCATTACTGCAGGCGGTACCGATAATGTTTCTGTTTTTTTCACCAATTTTTTCCAATTTTTTGGCATTGTCCCCACGCTGCAGGTCATCTGCCTGCTGATTCTGATCATTTTTACTCTCAAAGGGGTGCTCCATTTCGGGGGAGAAGCATACAAAGGCTATTTAACTTCACTAATAACGCATGACATCAGGAAGAACATCGTTCAAGGCTGTGCAGGTATGAGTTACCGTTATTATCTAAACAGCAATACCGGCTTTCTGTCCAACCTTGTTACTCTGGAATCGAGCAGAGCGGTTGCATCATTTATGAGATTCTGCAATGTGCTGATCAGGCTGTTAACAATTGCTGTGTTCCTCTGTTTTTCCTTCTGGGTCAGCTGGCAATTTACTATTTTAACAATTATTTTCGGTGGGGTGGTACTTTATCTGCTGAGGTTTTTCACAACAATTACAAAAAAATACTCTTTGCAGACTTCCCGTGAGTATGCAACCCTGCACAGCATGCTGGTCCAGTCAATTCACGCATTTAAGTATTTAAAAGCAACACATACCTTCAATACAATACAGCAGAAACTATACAAAACAATTCATAATCTTTCCCGTCTGCAATTTAAAACCCAGATAGCAGGAGGGGCCTTGGGTGCTCTAACCGAGCCGCTGGTAATCTTTTTTATCGTCGGTATTTTATTGTACCAGACAAACATCGCCGGGGGCAGCCTTGCACCGGTAATTCTGTCAATTATGTTCATTTATCGTATTACGCAGAATATTATGAATCTTCAGCGCGAATATCAAACATTTTCTTCATATATAGGCGGTATTGAAACAATTAATACCGCTTTTCCGGAGATTGAAGCAAACCGCGAAAAATTCGGCCCAACCCCTTTCAGACAGTTTAATAATGCTATCAGTTTTAATAATGTAAGTTTTGCATTTGCTGAAAAAAAAGTTCTCAAAAATATAACCTTTACCATACAAAAGAACACCACTGTTGCATTTGTCGGTGAATCGGGGGCCGGCAAAACGACCCTGGTAGATATTATGACCGGGATTCTGCTGCCGCACCAGGGTACTATTGCAATAGATGATACACCCATGCACACAATCAACCACCATGACTGGCGAGCACGAATCGGATACGTAATCCAGGACCCGATTCTGTTTAATGACACAGTAGCACATAATATCAGCTTATGGGGCTATGCTGCAGGGCCGGAACAGTCTCAGGAAAAGATATTCCAGGCGGCCCACCAAGCCCATTGCGATCATTTTATCCAGGAGCTCCCCGAAAAATATCAGACAATCATCGGGGACCGTGGAGTCAAACTGTCCGGCGGACAGCGTCAACGGCTGGCAATTGCCCGTGAATTGTTTAAAGGGCCGGAGCTTTTAATTCTGGATGAAGCCACAAGCGCGCTTGATACGGAATCTGAGCAGGCTATTCAGCAAAGTATCCTTGAACTCAAAGGGAAAATCACCGTAATATTAATTGCTCACCGTCTTTCAACCATCCGCAATGCCGACTATATTTACGTATTGCGCAGCGGGGAACTTGTAGAGCAAGGCACATTTGAAGGGCTTCTTAAAACCGAGGGCGCAGAATTCAGACGAATGTGTGAATTACAGAATCTTCTCCCCAAATAGGAGTATGCTTCCTTGGCCAGCCCCGTCACCGGCCCTATTAACCCGGCAGGGAACGTGCGGTTTATATCTGAAAACAGTTCAACCTGGGACGAAACAACTGAATGGACCAAGCTTGGGAAACCTTAATGGAGTCTGGGATGAAGATACCTCCTGGACAAGGATTGTAAAACCGTAAGGCAGAGGGGGCTGAAGATTACTGCCCAGAAGGAAAAAAATGCCTACGTGCTCCGCCACAGCTCAACCCGGATATCTATAATCTATTGATTTAACTTGTGATAAAAAAACAACTGGTGTGTTGTCTTGGCATCTTTTTTGTTGATGTATAAATATATCTATTTTTATGGAACCGCATACAGTTACAGCTAACTTTTTCTGTTCGTTTTGCCGATAAGGGGAGTGCATAAAAAAAGCGGGAAAAAACCCTGTTCTGAAGGTTTTATCCAAAAAGTTAAAAGTATATGGCATATCCGCTACCATAATAACTATGCAGGAAGCACAAGTTAGACCAAATGGTAAACGGCATTGGCTGTACTTTTAAAGAGATAAAAATACAGGGAGGTGTAAAAAATTATATACAAGGAGGTATGTATGCTAAAAAAGCTATGCAGTAATGTGCTAAAATTTTGTTAATCATAGAAAATAAAGTCTAAAATCATATGAAGACAAGGAGGTTAAAAAATGAGAAAAACAAAAATGGTATGTAAAAGCATTTTTCCCGTACTGGCAGCTCTGCTGGTGCTTTGCTTATGGTTTTCACCCGCATTTACGGTCGATCTGAAATCAGGTCTGCTCGATACAGATTCAAAGTATGACCTGGTGTATGTTGATGCCGACAATGGTAGTGTTTACTACATGGTCGACCCCACCAACAGCAACAGCTCCTGGGTAAAGATCGGCACAAAGAAGGGCTTCAAAAAAGTAGTAGTTGCCGATTTTGATGACGACAACTATGACGAAATAGTCGGCGTAAAGACCAATAACAAGGTCTTCTTTCCCGCCAACGACGGCTTGGCAATGGCTGTTACCAGCACATGGACCCGGCTTAGTGATAAGCTGAGAAAGAAAATCTTCGCCGCCCAGGTAAACAACGACGGCAAAGAGGAGCTTCTAAGCATAAATCCCAATAATAAAATAAGCTTTGTCTCAAGTACGTATGTCTTTGGCACCACTACAACCTGGGACAAACTGGGTGACAAAAAACTTGCCAAAGCCATAAGCGGTGACTTTGACAGTGACAGCTCGGATGAGATTATCGGTCTGAACCCGGCCGGTAAGATTAGATACATTTCAGATACTTCCCTTACCTGGGATGAAAACACCACCTTTGTTAAAGTAACTTCCAAAAAGCTCAAAAAGATCTATAAGGGTGATTTTGACGGCGACGGTACCGATGAGCTGGTCGGCCTGAACAACAACAATAAACTGCGCTACCTTGCCGCCGACAGTGCCGACTGGAGTGAAAGCACCACCTTAACCAAGGTCGGGTACGTCACTAAGACCTATAAAAAACTGACTGCCGGCGATTGGGATGGTGACGGCAAGCAAGAACTTGCCCTGATTGCTTCCTCCGGCCGTCTGAAACTTATATCAGAAACCAGCGCTGCTGTCTGGGATGAGACAACCATACCGACAAAAGTCAGCGCCAAAAAGTTTAAACAGATTATAGCAGCCGATATTGATGGTGACAGCGTAGACGATATAATAGGTCTGAATAACAATTATCATGTGCTCTACAATACCGACAGCAGCCAGGGCTGGAGTGAAAGTACAACCTTAACTAAAATCACCAAGCCTGGTTCTTAAGACGTTAGACACTCTAAGCTCCACGGATGTCATAGTCTACCGACATCCGTGGAGCAATTATTGAAAAATATCTCTCAGCAAGACCCTGCGTATCCGGCAGGGTCTTAGCACTCATGAGCCGTCAATACAAAAGACCGTTTAAAGGCGAGGACGGCTGGGCTATCTGGATGTTACCGGAAACTATAGCATGCCTGTCCTGTTTACTTGTGGGACAGGCATTTTAGCTTATACAAAAACCGTGAAGTCAAAAAACCCCTCACACCTTTTATATTGTATACTCATAGGCCTAGGTATCCTCGGCAGCATCCGGCCTGCATCTGCTGAATGGCAGATAGAAACAGTTGATCAAGACGGCCGGGTGGGCTATTACAGTTCCATTGCACTGGACCGCAATGATAATATTCATATCAGCTACTATGATGCTACTGATGATAATCTAAAATATGCCTACAAGGATCCAACCCGCGGCTGGCAGCTTGAGATAGCAGATAGCGCCGCGGATGTGGGCATGGAGTCCTCGATCGCCGTCAATCGCTACAACATGCCGCAAATCAGCTATCTTGACGACTCCTACGGCAATCTGAAATATGCCCACAAAAGAGGTCCTTGGTTTGTTGAGGTTGTCGATGATGGCAACTACCCGGATGAAAATGGCATATTACAGCCGGGATATGCCGGCGGAGAGTCGTCAATCGCCCTTGACCGCTATGACCGTCCCCATATCAGCTATTGTGAATATGGTGTTGATAATGATAATTTGAAATATGCAACTAAGTCGGGCGGCTCATGGACTATCCTGACCCTGGACAACAGCGAAGGTGATGAAGGCTATTTTACTTCTATTGCGATTGACGGCAATGACAATATTCATATCAGCTATTATGATGACACCAACGGCGACCTGAAATATGCGTATGGGAACCCGCCGGAACCAATTGAAATCGTCGACAGTGCCGGTTTTGTCGGCTCATATACCTCTATAGCGCTTGACAGCAGCGGCAACCCCCATATCAGCTACTATGACATTTCCAACGGCTATTTGAAACATGCCTGGGATAATGGTGCCGGATGGCAGGTTGAAACAGTTGACGCCGGTGAATACGTGGGCCTGTATACCTCCATTGCCCTTGACAGCTATGATCTGCCCCATATCAGCTATTATGATGATACCAACGGCGACCTAAAATATGCCTTTTATGACGGCTCAACCTGGCATCTTCAGACCGTGGACAGCAAGCATAATGTCGGTTCATATAGCTCTATTGCCATTGACAGCCGTGATGTTGCCCACATTTCTTACTTTTATGAAACCGGTAAAACCCTGAAATATGCTACCGGCGGTGGGTATAACAGCCCCCCCCAGGCTGCAATGACGCTGACCCCTTCATCCGGTGATACTACAACAGTATTCGGGGTAGATGCTTCAGCCTGTAGCGATGCTGAAGACAGTACATCAGAGCTTATGGTCCACTGGCGCTGGCAGGACGGCGGCCTGTGGACTGATTTTACCACTGTCAAAACTGCTACCCATCAGTACAGCACTCCCGGCACCTATACTATAACCCTTGAAGTTGTCGACAGCAGCGGGCTTACCGATACGGTTACACGCCAGGTTCGGGTATTATCTCCGCCGAATGCCGCTTTTACGGTAACACCTTCTTCCGGTGACACTGCTACGGTCTTTAGCGTTGATGCCTCCGGCTCAACTGACGACAGCGACAGCCCGGCCGACCTTGAAGTGCGCTGGGACTGGCAGAGCGACGGAGTCTGGGATACCCCTTACAGCACTACCAAGACAGCCTCTCACAGCTTCAGCTCCGGCGGCACACATACCATAACACTTGAGGTCCGCGACAGCGACGGCCTGAAGGATACGGCCACCCAGCAGGTGCTGGTAACCAACACGCCTCCGAGCGCTTCATTCAGCCTGAGCCCGTCATCCGGTGATACGCTTACACAGTTTAGGGTGGATGCCTCCGCATCCGGTGATGCCGAAGACTCATCAAGT
>JANQFE010000149.1 GCA_028278025.1 Thermodesulfobacteriota bacterium
ACGCCGATAGCCATGGAGAAGGAACTGCGCTTTGCGATCCGAGAAGGTGGCAGGACGGTTGGTGCCGGTGTCATCAGTGATGTTATTGAGTAGAGGAAATACGTATTCTAATGCGATAGGGTAGATCGTCATGAGAGATATAGTGATTTTGGCCTGTACACAATGTAAGCGTAAAAATTATAATACAACAAAGAACAAGAAAAAAACTACAGGGAAGCTGGAGTTTAAAAAATACTGTCGATTTTGCCATGTTCATACTCTTCATAAAGAAACTAAATAGTTTTGCTGTGTGGAGAAAAAAACTATAGCCAGCCCTTTAAGACTTCACATATCTGATCACGGCAAAGTATGTAGGCCAGTAGCTCTAATGGATAGAGCACCGGACTCCAAATCCGGGTGATGGGGGTTCGAATCCCTCCTGGCCTGCCATTATTTAATAACAAACGGCGACATAAAACGTCCGGGAAAATAGAGCGATGGATATAAAAAAAATAATAGAACTAGTAAAACAGTTTTTTAAAGAGGTTAAGGTTGAGCTGAAAAAAATAGCCTGGCCTGCACGCAAAGAGACGGTAGCATCCACATCGGTAGTTTTGATTATTGTGCTCATTATCGCTACTTTTCTGGGAGTAGTCGATATTGCTTTGTCTCGAATAGTGAAAATATTTTTTAGTTGAGGTTACCTATGAGTAAAAAATGGTATGTGCTTCATACCTATTCGGGATATGAAAAAAAGGTTAAGGAGATGCTTGAGGAAAGAATTGCAGCATTTAATATGCAGCACCTCTTCGGTGAAGTCTTGATACCGACTGAAGAAGTTGAAGAGATCTTCAAGGATAAAAAGGGTGAACGAAAAACAAAAAAGACTTCACGCAATTTTTTCCCCGGTTATGTGCTGATTCAAATGGAGATGGATAATGATGCCTGGCATCTCGTGAGAAACACCCCGCGGGTTACCGGTTTTATCGGAGGAAAGACTAAACCGATACCCATCCCGGATGATGGTGTAGATGAACTGATTGCCAAAGTCAAAGAAGGCAAGCTGCGTACCAAGATGAAAATGAATTTTGAAAAAGGGGATGAGGTCGTTATCGTTGACGGTCCCTTCGCAAATTTTAACGGCATTGTTGAGGAGGCTAAGCCGGAAAAAGCGCGACTGAAAGTATTTGTCAGTATATTCGGAAGGCAGACTCCCATAGAGATTGAATACTCCCAGGTGAAAAAAGTTAACTAGAGCGTGTTCAAAGAAAAGGAAAGCATATGGCTAAAAAGGTTATGACACAAATCAAATTGCAGATTCCGGCAGGGAAGGCTAACCCTTCTCCCCCGGTTGGACCTGCACTGGGTCAACACGGCGTAAATATTATGGAATTTTGCAAGGCATTTAACGCTAAAACCCAGGATAAGGAAGGGCTTATAATCCCTGTTGTGATAACGGTTTATGCTGACAGGTCCTTTACATTTATTACCAAGACCCCGCCGGCAGCAGTTCTTTTAAAGAAGGCCGCCGGTATTGTAAAAGGTTCCGGAGAACCTAACAAGAGTAAAGTCGGTAAGGTTTCCATGGAACAGGTTAAGGAAATTGCAAAGACAAAGATGCCTGATCTTAATGCAGGTGACATTGATGCAGCTGTGAAAATCGTTGCAGGAACAGCACGGAGCATGGGCATTGAAGTTCAAGAGTAATGCAAACATCTATTAGAATCAGGGTGAGAACATGGCAAACAGGGGAAAGAAATATCGTCAGGCCAGTGAAAAGGTCGACAAGGATAAACGATATGCACTGGGTGAAGCTATAAGCATTTTAAAGGAGACTGCCAGTGCCAAGTTTGATGAAACAGCCGACATTTCTATACGGCTTGGTGTTGATCCGCGCAAAGCTGATCAAATGGTGAGAGGAGCCGTGCTGCTTCCCCATGGTACCGGTAAAGACATCCGGGTACTTGTTTTCGCAAAGGGTGATAAAGAAAGAGAAGCAAAGGACGCCGGGGCAGATTTTGCCGGAGCAGAAGAGCTTATTGAAAAAATACAGGGTGGCTGGCTTGATTTTGATAAAGCTGTTGCTACTCCGGATTTAATGGGAGTTGTCGGAAAAATCGGTAAAGTTCTGGGCCCACGAGGCCTTATGCCGAATCCCAAGGTGGGAACAGTAACCTTTAATGTGAAAGAGACCGTGGAAGAACTAAAAAAAGGCAAGGTTGAGTTTAGAACCGATAAAGGCGGCAACGTACACGTTCCGGTAGGCAAGGTTTCTTTTGAGGGCCAGAAACTGCAGGAGAATATACTTGCTCTCATGGATACTATCAACAGAATGAAACCACCCGCAAGTAAGGGCCAATACTTGAAAAATATAGTTTTGTCCTCCACGATGGGCCCGGGCATAAAAGTGGATATTGCATCGGTTAAAGAGCAGTAATAAGCAGGGTAAACATATAGGATTCATTAATTAAAGGTGAGAAAAGTGAGCAGACGAGAACGAGAAGAAACAGTTGCAAAGCTTACCGAAAGGATTAATGCCGCAAACGGTCTCATTGTATGCGACTATACAGGATTGAATGTTGCACAGATTACAGGTTTGCGCAGACAGGTTAAAGAAATAGGCTCTGAGGTTAAAGTGGCTAAAAATACACTGCTTCATATTGCAGTGCAAGGTACAAAATACGAGCCTCTGCAGGAGTGCTTTACCGGTCAGACAGCCATTGCGTTTATTGATGATGACCCTGTTATGGCTGCAAAAGTTCTGACAAAGTTCTTAAAAGATAACCTCAAAGAGAACCCTGACCTGCGTTTCAAGATTAGAGCAGGTCTCATTGAAAAAGATCTGTTGAATGACCAGCAGATAGATCAACTCGGCAATCTGCCCGCCAAGGAAGTTCTTGCGGGCCAGCTGGTGGGATTGCTTGCTTCGCCGCTTACAGGTTTCGTATCGGTGCTGGCAGATATTCCAAGAAAATTTTTAAGAGTTTTAACTGCAATTGCAGAACAAAAACAGCAAAGCTCATAATGTGAGTATTATGGCATAAAACGAATCTTATTTTTGGAGGTTACCATGGCAGAAATAACAAAAGAGGATGTGGTACAGTTTATTGAGAATATGTCTGTACTTGATCTATCAAACCTTATCAAGGAGTTGGAAGAAAAGTTCGGCGTTTCTGCGGCTGCGGTAGCAGCTCCGGCTGCTGCGGGCGCTGCTCCCAGTGCAGAAGAGGCAAAGGCAGAGGAACAGACGGAGTTCAGCGTTGTACTCGTGGCTGCCGGAGAAAAAAGGATTAATGTCATCAAAGCAGTAAGAGCAATAACGGGTCTGGGACTCAAGGAAGCAAAAGACTTTGTTGATTCACTGCCCAAACCGGTCAAAGAAGCCTTGCCGAAGGCCGAAGCAGAAGATATCCTAAAACAGCTGGAAGAAGCTGGGGCATCGGCAGAAATCAAGTAGTGTGCCGGAGCGTATTGCCATAGTAAGAAAAGCAAAAGGTGCACAGTGCAACCCCGAATACATACGCGGCTCTTACCGGCAATACAGTGCAGGGTGTTTTTTGTTACACGTTTTTAATTCCGTGTTGTTGCATGTGAGCCTGAGAACAAGGCGGGCTTACATACGTTTGCAGTAAAACTTTATTTCATGGGGTGTTACATGAGCAAGCTAGGTTCGCAAAAATTGCGTTTTCGTAAAAGCTTCCAGGAAATTCCCGATATAATGAAAATACCCAACCTGATTGATATTCAGAAGATGTCATACGAAACCTTTCTGCAGAAGGATGTTGTACCACAGGACAGAAAGGAGGTCGGCCTGCAGTGGGTTTTTAAAAGCGTTTTTCCTATTAAGAACTATAATGAGACATCATCGCTTGAATTTGTCAGTTATAGTTTAGGTTCGCCCAAATATGATCTTGAAGAATGTCGACAAAAAGAGCTCACCTATGCCTCGCACTTAAAAGTTCTTATCCGACTGGTTAATTATGATCCTGAGACTAAAAATATTCGGGACATAAAAGAACAGGAAGTGTACTTTGGTGAAATTCCCCTGATGACTGATACGGGAACCTTTATCATAAACGGCACCGAGCGGGTTGTAGTAAGCCAGCTGCATCGTTCGCCCGGTGTGTTTTTTGATCATGATAAGGGCAAAAATCTTTCCAGCGGTAAATATCTCTATTCTGCCCGTATTATCCCAAGTCGGGGGTCCTGGATTGATCTGGAATTTGACCCTAAAGATATTATCTATGTGCGCATAGACCGCCGACGAAAATTCCCTGTGACCGTTCTGCTGAAAGCCCTGGGATATAGCGCACAGGAGCTGCTTAACTATTTTTATGTGGTTGAAGATGTTGTTGTAGAACCCGGGAAGCTTAAGACCAGTTTTAAATACTATGCAGACAGATGTGCTCAAAATGAATCCTTCCTCTCTGACACGGTTGCCAGTGAAGATGTAGTAGATAAAAAGAGCAAAAAGGTGATTGTCAAAAAGGGCAAAAGGCTCAACAGGGCAGCTTTTAAGAAACTATGCGAGGCCAAGGCAGCGTTTATCCCAACCTCTGAGAAGGACCTTGAGGGCAAGGTTGTTGCCGAGGATATCCTTGACCCGGAAACCGGTGAAATTCTTATTGCCTGTAACGAAACCCTGACAAAAGAAGCCTTCCTGCAGCTGTATGAAAAAAAGATTAAACAAATAAAAATACTATTTATCGATAATCTCAATGTAGACTCCTCTTTGCGTGATACCCTTAGTGTTGATAAAGTCAGTTCCACTGAAGCTGCAGTAGTAGAAATATACAAACGGCTGCGTCCTAATGACCCCCCGAGTCAGGAAAGTGCCAATCTGTTTTTTCATAAACTTTTCTTTGATCAGGATTATTATGAGCTGACTACTGTGGGACGGTTAAAGATTAACCTCCGGCTTGACCTCGATATTCCACTTGTAAACCAAGTCCTTTCAAATGAAGATATTCTGCAGACGGTTAAACATCTTATTGAAATCAAGAATGGGCGCGGTGATATTGATGATATTGATCATTTAGGTAACAGAAGAGTACGCACTGTCGGTGAGCTGGTTCAGAACCATTACCGCATCGGCCTTGTCAGAATGGAACGGGCAATCAAAGAGCGTATGAGCCTGCAGGAAATCGAAACGCTTATGCCGAACGACCTCGTCAATTCCAAGATGGTCTCTGCTGTTATAAAAGAATTTTTCGGCTCAAGCCAGCTCTCTCAGTTCATGGACCAGACCAACCCCTTGGCAGAAATTACTCACAAACGCAGACTCAGCGCTTTGGGCCCCGGTGGTCTTACCAGAGAGCGCGCAGGATTTGAGGTTCGGGATGTTCATCCAACGCACTATGGCAGGATATGTCCTATTGAAACACCTGAAGGTCCCAACATCGGCTTGATTGCATCCCTGTCTACTTTTGCAAGGGTAAATGAATACGGATTTATTGAGACCCCTTACCGACGGGTTGAAAAGGGTATTGTTACCAATAAGATAGAATTTCTCACGGCACTGGAAGAGGAGAAATATATTATTGCACAGGCTAATGCCCCAGTTGGTAAAAAGGGGCGCTTTGAGAGAAATCTCGTTTCTGCCAGGAAGGGCGGAGAATTTATGATGGCTTCGCCCGAAGAAGTTAATTTGATGGATGTCTCTCCCAAGCAGCTTGTCAGTGTAGCAGCGTCACTGATACCTTTTCTGGAAAATGATGATGCCAACAGGGCTCTTATGGGGTCTAACATGCAGCGCCAGGCAGTGCCCCTGATGAGGACTGAGGCACCACTTGTCGGAACCGGAATGGAACAAATTGCAGCCGGAGACTCAGGTGTAGTTGTGACTGCCAAGCGGAGCGGAACAGTCAGAAGTGTTGACGCAGACAGGATTGTTATTAAACAGGAGGATGAGACTGTTGGTATCGGCGCTGATGTGGATATTTATAAATTAACAAAATACAGACGCTCCAATCAGAATACCTGCTTTAATCAACAACCCATTGTGCGCGAAGGTGATTATGTGGAAGCCGGCGATATAATTGCTGACGGACCTGCGACTGAAATGGGTGAGCTTGCTCTGGGCCGCAATGCGGTTGTGGCATTTATGCCGTGGGGAGGTTATAACTTTGAGGATTCAATCCTGGTGAGTGAAGGTCTTGTCAGGGATGATGCCTTTACATCCATACATATAGAAGAGTTTGAGGTTCTTGCGCGTGATACAAAATTGGGGAAAGAAGAAATTACCAGAGATATTCCCAATGTGGGTGAGGAAATGCTGAAGAATCTTGACGAGAGCGGTATTGTGCGTATCGGTGCCGAGATAGCACCCGGGGACATTCTGGTTGGAAAAATAACTCCCAAAGGCGAAACACAGCTCTCTCCTGAGGAAAAACTGCTGCGAGCTATCTTTGGGGAGAAAGCCCGCGACGTGCAGGATACTTCGCTGCGTGCGCAGCCCGGTGTTGAGGGAACGGTAATCAGTGTCACTGTTTTCTCACGCAAGGGTGCTGATAAGGATGAGCGTACACGGTCCATTGAAGATGAAGAACGATCCAGGATATTGAAGGATCAGGAAGATGAGATAAAAATTCTCAAGGAAAGCGTGACCAAACGCCTCAAGAAGCTTCTTGTCGGCAAAAAATGTGCAAAAAAGACGATTGATGAGAAAAAGGGCAAGGTTCTCTTCAATAAGAATCAAGTTTTTACGCCAGAGGATGTTGAGAGGATTCCCCTGAGGCAGTGGGCCAAAATACCTGTGGCAGGTGATGCGGACCTATCAGCAAAGTTAGTAAAAATTCAGGAAGATCTGGAAGAGCAGATAAATATCATCAAAGTAATATTTGAAGAGAAGATTGAAAAGATTAAAAAAGGAGACGAACTGCCGCCGGGTGTGATCAAGATGGTTAAGGTGAACCTTGCGGTGAAAAGAAAACTGTCGGTCGGTGACAAAATGGCCGGCCGACACGGCAACAAAGGTGTGCTTTCGCGTATTTTGCCTATTGAGGATATGCCGTATCTTGAAGACGGTACACCGGTTGATATTGTTTTGAACCCGCTGGGAGTGCCTTCACGTATGAACGTCGGGCAGATTCTGGAGACCCATCTCGGATGGGCTGCCAAAGGTCTTGGTGATAAGCTGAATGAGATGATCCAGGCCGACACAAGCGCAACAAAACTACGCTCATGGCTCAAGTCACGCTATGGACAGAAAAATGTCTCACAGTTGATAGATTCCCTTGATGAAAATGGCCTTGTGAACGTATGTGAAAAACTCAGCAATGGTATGCATATGGCAACCCCTGTATTTGATGGTGCCCATGAGGATCAGATAAACGAGTGTCTTGAAGAAGCAAACCTGCCCATTACAGGGCAAACAACCCTTTTCGACGGAAGGACAGGGGAGCCTTTTGATAAAGAGGTTACCGTCGGCATCATTTATATGATGAAGCTGCATCATCTTGTTGACGACAAGATTCATGCACGTTCAATCGGAACCTATTCCCTGGTTACACAGCAACCGCTGGGCGGAAAAGCACAGTTTGGGGGGCAGAGACTGGGGGAAATGGAGGTGTGGGCGCTGGAGGCGTATGGTGCTGCACATACACTGCAGGAACTGCTCACCTTGAAGTCAGATGATGTTTTCGGCAGAACAAAACTGTATGAAAATATAGTCAAGGGAGACATAGATATCGTACCCTCAATCCCGGAATCTTTTAATGTGCTGGTCAAAGAGCTGCAAAGCCTGTGCCTTGATGTAGAGTTTCTTGAGGCAGATAACAGAGACAACTAATTATTTATATAAAGGGTGATAATATGAATGGATTTTTTTCAATACACCAAAGCCGTTCGCGCAGTGTTGACAGTTTTGATGCCTTAAAGATATCTCTGGCCTCATCTGAAACAATCAGGAGCTGGTCAAATGGTGAAGTGAAAAAACCGGAAACTATTAATTACCGTACATTCAAACCTGAACGGGACGGGCTGTTTTGTGCCAAGATTTTTGGGCCGGTTAAGGATTATGAATGCAACTGCGGCAAGTATAAAAGACTCAAACACCGGGGGATTGTGTGCGAAAAGTGCGGCGTAGAGGTCATCCCGTCATTTGTCAGGCGTGAGCGGCTGGGACATATTGAGCTGGCTTCCCCGGTGGCCCATATCTGGTTTCTGCGAAGTTTGCCGAGCCGCATAGGAACACTGCTTGACATGACGTTGCGAGAGCTCGAGAAGGTTTTATATTTTGAGTCATTTGTCGTGAGCGATCCTAAAAATTCTACGTTCCAGATGGGCGAGCTGCTTGATGATGAACGCTATCGCAAAGCCGTTCAGGAATCGGAAGAGGATTTTGAGGCCGGGATCGGGGCGGAAGCCATCAAGAAAATGCTTTGCAGTCTTGACCTGGAGAAGCTCTCGGCTCAAATTCGTTCTGAAATCCAGCTCACAAGTTCGGAAGCCAAGAAAAAGAAACTGGCCAAACGGCTGAGAGTAGTAGAGGCTTTTAGAACTTCGGATAATAAACCTGAATGGATGATCCTGGATGTTATACCGGTGTTGCCGCCTGATTTGAGGCCTCTGGTGCCCCTTGATGGGGGGCGATTTGCAACCTCAGACCTCAACGACCTGTACCGCCGGGTCATAAACCGCAACAATCGTTTAAAAAAGCTTCTGGAACTTGATGCCCCCGAGATCATTATCCGCAATGAAAAGCGCATGCTGCAGGAGGCCGTAGATGTGCTTTTTGATAACGGTCGTCGCGGCAAAGTACTTACCGGCAGGAATAAACGCCCGCTCAAGTCGCTCAGCGATATGCTGAAAGGCAAACAGGGACGCTTTCGTCAGAACCTTCTGGGTAAGCGCGTGGATTATTCCGGCAGGACCGTTATTGTCATCGGCCCTGAGCTGCGTCTGCATCAGTGTGGACTGCCTAAAAAGATGGCTATCGAACTTTTCAAGCCCTTTGTGTACAACCTAATTATTACCAAAGGATATGCAACCACCATTAAGAGTGCCAAGAAGATGGTGGAGCGGGAAACACCGGAAGTATGGGATTGCCTCGAAACCGTGGTAAAGGAGTTTCCGGTCCTGTTGAACCGGGCACCGACCTTGCACAGGCTGGGAATCCAGGCTTTTGAGCCCATCCTGGTAGAGGGCAAAGCCATTCAGCTGCATCCCCTCGTGTGCACGGCCTTTAATGCCGATTTTGACGGCGACCAGATGGCTGTTCACATACCCATAACGCTGGCAGCCCAGATTGAATCACGGGTACTTTTGATGTCAACCAACAACATTTTATCTCCGGCTAATGGTAAACCCATTATTGTACCCACCCAGGATATTGTGCTGGGGATTTACTATATGACCAGGGAGCGTGAAATGGCCAAAGGTGAGGGCAAGGTTTTTTCCAGCTGCGAAGAAGTCAGCATGGCCTATGATACTGGCATAGTGGACCTGCATTCCAGAATACGTGCGCGTGTGGGTGGGCAAATGGTGGAAACTACGGTGGGCAGGGTCCTGCTCAAGGAGATTGTACCGGATGAGATTCCTTTTGAGGTCATTAACCGGGTTATGAATAAAAAGGAATTGAGCAACTTGATTGACCACTGCTACAGATACTGCGGTGACAAACAGACGGTTATTCTCTCCGACAGACTGAAAGACCTGGGATACAAGTATGCTACCCAGTCCGGCATATCTATTTCGATAAAGGATATGCGTATCCCTTCCAGGAAGGAGAAGATGATAGATACTACTTCCAAGGAAGTACGGGTGATCGAGGATCAGTATAATGACGGGCTTATTACCGACGGTGAACGCTATAATAAGGTGATCGATATTTGGGCTAGGGTAACTGAAGAGGTATCGGATGAAATGCTCCAGGAGCTTGGGGCTGATGAAGTTAAAGACAGGGATGGTAAAATCAAGCGCATCCCAAGTTTTAATTCGATATTTATGATGGCTGATTCCGGTTCCCGAGGCAGTGCTCAGCAGATTCGCCAGCTTGCCGGGATGCGTGGACTGATGGCAAAGCCCTCGGGGGAAATTATCGAAACCCCGATCACCGCCAACTTCCGTGAAGGTCTGACCGTGTTGCAGTACTTTATTTCAACTCATGGTGCCCGCAAGGGACTGGCTGATACTGCTCTTAAGACTGCTAATTCAGGCTACCTGACCCGTCGGCTGGTGGATGTCTCGCATGACTGCGTCATAAGTGAGCATGACTGCGGGACAATTGACGGCATTTACTTAACGTCACTAGTTGAAGGAGGAGAAATAATTGAGCAGCTGGGAGACCGGGTGCTTGGCAGGGTAAGCCTGGAGGATATCTATGATCCTATTACGGGTGATCTGATAGTTCGTAAGGGTCAAGAGATTGACGAAACAGCAGTGGAGAACATCAAAGAAGCAGGTATTGAGCATGTGCGTATCCGGTCCGTTTTGACCTGTCAGTCTAAACGCGGGGTGTGTGCCAAGTGTTATGGCAGAGATTTGGCACGCGGCAGGATGGTTAATATCGGTGAAGCAATAGGTATTATTGCTGCCCAGTCAATCGGTGAGCCGGGAACCCAGCTCACCATGCGTACATTTCATATCGGCGGCACGGCAAGCAGACGTGTTGAACAGACCACGCTGGAGGCTCAGCACAGCGGAACGGTGAAGTATTCAAACATACAATCTGTTAAGAACAGAGAGGGTGATCTGATTATTATGAACCGGAACGGTCAGATTGCCATACTGGATAACCAGGATCGTGAGCGGGAACGCTATTCGGTCATATACGGGGCTAAGCTGCGCGTCAAAGACGGGGATAAGGTAAAGGCCGGAGAAATTCTGTGTGAATGGGACCCCTTTGCAACACCGATACTGGCAGAAGTTCCCGGAGCTATTAAGTTCGGCGATCTGCTTGAAGGAGCAACTGTGCGAGAGCAGGTGGATGAAGATACCGGTCTTTCGTCCAAAGTAGTTGTTGAATCCAAAGATCCTGAGAGCAGACCGCGGATTTCAATTAAGGATGAAAAAAACAAGACCATTAAGCTGCCGGGTGAGAAGAAGCGCTTTGCCCGCTATTTTATGCCGGTCGGTGCCAATATAGTGGTTAAGGAGGGTGACAGTGTTGCTCCCGGCGATGTAATTGCCAAAATAACCAGAGAGACATCAAAAACAAAAGACATTACCGGCGGACTGCCCCGGGTTGCCGAGCTGTTTGAAGCCCGCAAACCTAAGGAAGTTACCGTAATCAGTGAAATCGATGGGGCCGTATCTTTCGGCAAGGACATCAAGGGCAAGCGCAAAGTTATTATTACACCTGATATTACTGATGTCGGCGGTAAAAAACTGGAGCCGAAGGAGTATCTTATTCCCAAGGGCAAGCATATAAGCGTGCATGAAGGTGATAGAATCCGGGCCGGTGAGCCGATTATGGATGGTTTGGCCAACCCCCATGATATATTAAATATTCTTGGTGAAAAAGAACTTGCAAAGTTTCTCGTTGATGAGGTGCAGGAAGTGTATCGTCTGCAGGGAGTTAAGATTAATGATAAGCATATAGAGGTTATTGTACGGCAGATGCTGCAGCGGGTTAAGATTAAAGAAGTCGGTGATACCAGTTTTCTGCTTGGCGAACAGGTTGAAAAATATCGTTTTGAAGAAGAAAACGAAAAGGTGAGGGAAAAGGGCGGTCAGGTTGCCATTGCAGAACCGCTCCTTTTAGGAATAACCAAGGCCTCATTGAGCACTGAGGGTTTTATATCGGCGGCCTCCTTTCAGGAAACCACCAGAATTTTGACGCAGGCCGCTATTGAAGGCAAGGTTGACTATCTCAGAGGGCTTAAAGAGAATGCAGCCATGGGCCGCCTGATACCTGCCGGTACCGGATATCCGGAATACAGAAAAGTAGGTATTGGGACTGACACAGAACCGGAACCGGAAGAAATGGAAAAATCTGATAATATTTAACCATTGCCAAATAAAAATTATAAAAAAAATGTTAAATTTACTATTTTGTAATTGACAAAATATTTATCACATGGTATTTATCCTGTTTAACTTGCAAACGTGTAATTAGAGGTTTATATGCCTACAATTAACCAGTTGTGTGCTCAGGGCCGTAAGCAGATTAAGAAAAAGACAAAATCGCGTGCTTTAAGCCGTTGCCCTCAGAAAAGAGGTGTTTGTACGCGAGTTTACACAACCACTCCCAAAAAACCCAACTCGGCCTTGCGTAAGGTGGCACGAGTGAGGCTTACTAATGGGATAGAGGTAACTGCATATATTCCCGGTGTTGGACACAACCTGCAGGAGCACTCAGTTGTCCTTGTCAGGGGTGGTCGAGTCAAGGATTTACCGGGTGTCCGCTACCACATTGTACGGGGCACATTGGACTCCGCTGGCGTTGAGAACCGCAAGCAGAGCCGTTCAAAATACGGTGCGAAAAAGCCAAAATGATCGCAGGCGTAGTGCTCCCCATATTTGCTAGCAGGAAATAAATCAACATAAGCTGATAAGCTCGTGAGCTGATCAGTGCGAGCGCACAACAGCACAGGATGCAGCAGGAGCTGAGTTTTGGGCTTAGCTTACTATGCTGTAGGTACCTTTAGTAAAACACCTGTGACTCAAGACGACTAATACTTAAGCATTGGAGAGTATGTATGGCCAGAAGGCGGGTAGCTGCAAAAAGAGACATTCTGCCGGACCCTAAATATAACGACTTAATGATCTCCCGGTTTATAAATAAAATTATGGTAAGAGGCAAGAAGAGTACAGCAGAGTCTCTGGTGTATGGGAGCCTTGCCATTGTTCAGGAAAAGACCGGCAAAGATCCCATGGAAATTTTCCAGACGGCTTTGGATAATGTTAAACCTGCGGTTGAGACGAAATCAAGGCGTATAGGAGGTGCAAATTACCAGGTCCCGGTTGAGGTCAAACCGGCACGGCAAATGGCCCTTGCGATGAGGTGGATCATAGGGTTTGCACGCGCACGTTCAGAAAAGACCATGAAAGAAAAACTGGCAGGCGAGCTGCTGGATGCAATAAACAGCCGTGGCAGTTCAATAAAAAAGAAAGAAGACACCCATAAGATGGCTGCGGCAAACAAGGCATTTGCCCATTACCGCTGGTAAGCAGGCCGCTGTGAATATACTCTTTGTACACCGAAGGAACTGAAAGTAGTGAAAACTGATACACAACTGAAAAATGTCAGAAATATTGGCATAATGGCTCATATTGACGCCGGAAAAACCACAACAACAGAGCGTGTTCTGTACTATACCGGTGTATCCTACAAGATGGGCGAAGTTCATGACGGCACTGCTGTAATGGATTGGATGGAGCAGGAACAGGAGCGAGGTATAACCATTACCTCTGCCGCAACAACCTGCAATTGGCAGGGATATCGTATTAATATTATAGACACACCCGGACACGTTGATTTCACCATTGAGGTTGAGCGTTCCTTAAGGGTGCTGGACGGGGCCATAGCGGTTTTTTGTGCTGTCGGTGGTGTTGAGCCGCAATCAGAAACCGTGTGGCGGCAGGCCGATCGATATGGTGTCCCGCGCATTGCCTTTATAAATAAAATGGACCGGACCGGAGCGGATTTTTTCAGAGTGGTAGAAATGATCAAAAGACGCCTTTCTGCCAATCCTCTGGTTCTGCAGATGCCTTTGGGCAAAGAAGACTCGTTTCAAGGGATTATTGATCTGGTCAAGATGGAAGCTGTTTTGTACGAGGAGGATGAAAGCCTGGGGGCTACGTATCGGTGTGAGCCCATACCGGAAGCTTTTCAAGAGGCTGCCCGTGAGTACAGGGAAAAAATCCTTGAATTTGTTGCGGACTGTGATGAAGACCTGATGGAAAAGTATCTGGATGGCAGAGAAATTACTTCTGCAGAGATTTGCGCTGCTTTAAGGGATGCAACCATTTCATTAAAAGTTATTCCGGTGCTGTGCGGATCAGCCTTTAAAAACAAGGCAATCCAACCGCTGCTTGATGCCGTTATACAGTATCTGCCGGCACCATGTGATATCCCTGCAGTTACCGGTATAGCACCTTCAGGCGAGGAGGTTGTACGCAGCGCCACAGATGATGAGCCGATGTCAGCGCTGGCATTCAAGATAATGACTGATCCTTTTGTGGGGCATCTGGTGTTTTGCAGGATTTATTCGGGTGCTATTAAAAAGGGCAGTTATGTACTCAATGCAACCCGCAAGCGCAGAGAGCGGGTCAGTCAGATTCTCAAAATGCATGCAAACAAAAGAGAGGAGCTGCAGCAGGCCTGTGCCGGTGATATAGTGGCCCTTACCATGAAGGGTGCTGCAACCGGCGATACACTTTGTGATGAGGCCCACCCGATTTGTCTTGAACAGATGAAATTTCCCGATACGGTCATATCCGTGGCAATCGAGGCAAAAAGCCGCGCAGATGAGGGCAAACTCGGGGAATCGTTGCAGAAACTCTCCATGGAAGACCCCTCTTTTCGTTTCCACTACGACCAGGATACCGGCCAGACCATTATTTCAGGTATGGGAGAGCTGCACCTGGAGATTATTGTTGACCGGCTTATACGCGAGTTTAAAGTAGAGGCACATATCGGTAAACCGCAGGTTGCCTATCGGGCAACAACAACCAGGACTGCCAAGGCTGAAGGCAAATTTGTGCGCCAGTCCGGCGGACGAGGCCAATATGGCCATGTCTGGCTTGAAGTGCAACCGCTTGAACGGGGTGCAGGAATTCATTTTGCCAATAACATCGTTGGCGGCACTATACCGAAAGAATATATCACTGCAGTTGAAAAAGGTATCCGGGAGGCAGCCGAGAGCGGCCTGTGGCCCGGTGTCCCCCTTACCGATATGAAAGTTGTACTTTTTGACGGCTCATTTCATGAAGTGGATTCCTCTGAACGGGCATTTAAGATTGCGGCGTCAATGGGATTGAAAGAAGCGGCTAAACGTGCCCGCCCTGTTATGCTTGAGCCTGTGATGAAGGCCGAAATTGTTTTGCCTGAGGAGTACATGGGGGATGTTCTCGGTGATATTTCATCCAGACGGGGCAAAATTGTGGGTATGGAAAACAGAAAAGGCACCGTTGTTGTTCAAGCCCAGGTGCCCTTGGCAGAAATGTTCGGCTATGCAACAGACATCAGATCGATGACCCAGGGCAGGGCCACGTACACGATGCAGTTTTCAGAATATGAAATACTTTCCGCTTCCCTTGCCGAGGCACTACTGGCAAGGTTGTCTGCTGAGCAGACACATATATAAATGACAATATATATTTTTTTATAGTGGTAATGTTTGAGTTAGGAGGGTTGAGATGGCAAAGAAGAAATTTGAGAGGACGAAGCCACACGTAAATATAGGGACGATAGGGCATGTAGATCACGGCAAGACGACGTTG
>JANQFE010000105.1 GCA_028278025.1 Thermodesulfobacteriota bacterium
CAACCTGATACCGCAGGCTGCAGGCGTGCCGAAAGGTTTCTCTGTAGTAAACACTAGGAGATAGTGTGTTCACTATATGCTGACGAATAATGCGGGCTAGGTGCTCACTGAAATATCCAGAAGTTACTATATTGCTGAAGTCTCTAATGTAAATTTCTGTCCCGTCTATTATAAACGTAACAAATGTGAAACTGAGGGTATCTAATATATAGAGAGAGAAATTTTTGGGAGAGATCAAAACGAGCTAAGCACAAGATGCATTATTATGCAAATAATACTAAATATTGTCAAAATATGACAAAATAATGTATCTAAACAATAAAATCGGCTACATTAATGACATTTTCGGTTTTGATCGTGTTAATTGCTATTTCTGGTAATTAAGAGTATTATATACATAGGTAAAGTAATAAAGGGAGAATGATCCCATGAAAAAAACCCCCTATATCTTCTATTTGTTATTTGTGACGAGTGCTTTAACTGTTTTTGGCTTTTTTCCTGAGGCATACTGCCGGCAGCATCCTTGGGAAGGCTCTTATGTCAGTTACCTGCATGGCACTGCTTATGGGCGTGCCGACTCAGATGAAGAGTTCGGAGTACTTGAGCGCAATATGCCGCTCCAGGAAGGTGACGAGCTGTTAACAAGAGAAAATACGTTTATGGAGATTGCCCTTTCTAACGGGGTAATGGTATGGTTCAATTCAGGTACTATTCTTAAGCTTGATAAAATTTATAACAAGCCTGTTGTCGATTTTGAGCTTGGAGAATTCTTTCTGCACAACCCCGGTGAATCCCGCAGCAACACTACAGTTACTATAGGTTACGAATCCTCCCGCAGTGTTTATATTTACCCGGACAGCCTTGCAAAACTGTCTTTGGGTGAAGACGGTGAGTTTTCTCTGGAGGTGTGGAAAGGAAAGGCTCAGATTGCAATTGATAGCGGGATTATTTCTGTTGAGAAAGGCAAACGCCTGAGCGTCCGGGCGGACGGCACATCACTTTACTTTTCCTCCTTTTCGTTAAGTCCCCGGGAAAATTTTGAAAAACTCGCTCTAGCCCACTACAAACAGATTGATAAGCATGATACCACTCAGTATGTTAAGGAACCGATTAATGGTATTTCACGACTGCATGATTATGGCGACTGGTATTATGATGCCCATGTCAGCAGCTATGTATGGAGACCGAGGGTAGGTGGATATTGGAGGCCGTTCTTATACGGGCGCTGGATTTATCATCCCTATGGTGCTTACTGGGTTTCATATGATCGCTGGGGCTGGGGTCCCTATCACTATGGAAGGTGGTTCAGGGATGGGCTGGGGCGCTGGGTATGGGTCCCCGGATATCATTTCTCACCAGCACGGGTGCTGTTTTATTCCTATGGCAGCTATTATTTCTGGGCGCCCATGGGATTCGGTATCTATTATTATTCCTATCCATATGTTAAGGAGTGCGACTATTATGTCTTTGTTGATAAAGACTGTTTCTACGCCGAGTGTAAGAAGAATGATCATTCGGACGATACCCTCTACCACCGTCTGACTGAAAACGATTTTGACGGAAAAGATATTAAATCCCTGATTGCAAAGCCTCTTAAAGAGATTCCCCGAGTAGGCGATGGGATAAGGTTCAGACCTAAAAAACATGAGATACCTAAGAAAATAATCAACCGTGTGGCCCGGTTCAAGCAGCGAAGGTCACCTGTTTGGTCTGCAAAATCTGCACTACCGGAGCGGATAAGCGCTGGACGGGTTTCTGTGCAACAACCCCTGCGCCGGGATACTGACAGAATACTGCGACAAAAACCCCTGAGAAAACTCTCACAGACGGCTGGTAAATACCGCAAAAGCAGACGTGGAAGCTTTACCGTTATCAACAGTCCGAAACTGCGTGACAGTCGCAAAAGCCGGTTTGCTTTTTCAGACCGCCGGCCACAAACCGTTAAAACCCCGGCACGGAATTTTCTGAAGGAGAAGGTTCTGAACAGATCCTCATATGCAACTCAACGCAGAGAGAGACTCCAAAAACCACTGACAACCGGAACGGCACTAACTCGCAAGAGCTTACAGTCTTCTTCTCAGAGGCCCGGGAGTCGATTCGTAAATCGTAAAACCTCTGGGAGAACCTCGGCACGGCGGTCTTTAAAAACCGGTCGTGTCGCCAATGCACTAACGACTGCGGCACCCCTGTCTCGCCTTAAGGTAAAGTCCTTTTCATTCAACCGGTAGGATTGCAAATTTGTGACTTACAATATGCCGAATCCGTGCAATGTAATGCTTATGTACAATTGCATTCTGGCCGAACCGTAGTAGTGTATCCGGTGTTTTTATCCTTAAATCTTGTAAGGGCCATATAAAATGCCAACAGAAATGCACCACAACCTCCCCGTAACCGGGGTCGATCACAAAGAGGAAATTGAGCAGGATGAACTGCGGGGGTTTAGTCGTACGCTTGCCGGTATTGAGTGGCTTCTCGCAATACTGGTAATGCTCTACCTTAAATTGCCAGGAACACTGGTTGACAATGAATTGGCGATACTCAGTGCTCTTGTGGTCTTTGTGCTGTTTATAATTGTATTTCACTATATGTTCTTTAAGCATACCGATATCAAGTGGAAGCTTGCTGTGGAAACCTGGGCTATGATTGCATTTATCACTTTTGTGCTCTGGCAGACCGGCAAGATTGAAAGCCCCTTGGTAAGCCTGTATTTTCTTGTCATTATTACAGCTGCGACTACACTTGGAAAAAAGATTACCCTTCTTGAAGTCGGACTGATTTCAGCATGCTGCCTGTTGCTGAGCTTTTCTCCATCAGTGCTTGAGACATTCTCAGTTTCCCGTATCACCGGCCCGCTTATTCAGCTTTTTCCTTTCTGGCTGGTGGCCTATTTGATTACAATGCTCTCCCGGGAGTCACGGCTGGCTAAAGTAAAAATACAACACCTGTCTCAGACCGATTATCTGACAGGGCTCTGGAACATGAGGATGTTCTCCTCACTTTTACAAAAAGAATGTGAACGCTCAGCCCGCTATAAGCACCCCTTTGCCATTTTAATGCTTGATGCCGACAATCTGAAGCCGGTGAATGACACCCATGGGCATGAAGCCGGAAGCAACATGATAAAGCTGCTTGCAAAGACGATCCAAGAGCAACTGCGCAGCAGTGATACCATTGCCAGGTTCGGCGGGGATGAATTTGTTGCTTTGCTGGCTGAAACAGATTGCAGCAAAGCCGCTATAGCAGCTGAAAGGATAAGGCATGCGGTTGAAAATACCCCGCTTATCATATCAGGTGAAACAGCAGGGGTAACCGTCAGTATCGGCATTGCCGGTTTTCCTGACCATGGGATAGCCGGCGAGGAGATAATGAATAAGGCTGATAAAGCACTATATCAGTGCAAGAGAAGCGGAAAGAACAGGGCAGCTATAGTATCAGAGTGATAACGCAATGGCTTTCAGAAAAACTGATTGAAGGGTACGGTTAGATCTAAAATGCCTGAAGGGCCTCTAACATTATATGTAATCCCGCATTCACAATCTAAAATTCAAAATAGTTTTCATATCCGTATAAACCACCGTCGTCGATACATGATATAGAGTATAAACCACCACAGAAACACATAGGTACACGCAAAGGCCAGCGAACCATTCAGATTGCCTGCCCAGGAGGCAAAGAGGTTTTGATATATCCAGCTATAGGTGCTGATGGTATTCTGATCAGTACTGATACATGTTTTCAGCAATGTGTGGGCGCCAAGGCTTGAGGCAACAAAAACAAAAATAGCATTGCGTCCCAACACCTCACAGGAGTATCCCAACCAGCACCAGCTTCGAACCTCAATAATCTCATACCATGCCGCAAAAACGAGCAAAGCCCATCCGGCAGTAAATACTACGTATGAACTGGTCCACAGTGCTTTATTAATGGGAAAAACAAGGTCCCACAGCCCACCGAAGCCTAAACAGGCAAGACCGGCAAGAGCAAGTTTCACGCTGGTTGTTGTTTTTACCTTCTGCCGATGAAGCCACCGGGCTGTACCGTAGCCTGCAAGTACAGTCACCGCAGCGTTAAAACTGCTACTGATGCCTTCAGGGTCGTAGGGGCCGCCTCTATACATATGAGAGGGTGTTAAGAACAGACGGTCAATGTAGGCAGGGAGGTTGCCTGCCGGTGTAAGCATCCCGACGCCGTATCCGGGCACCGGAATAAGAGACAGTGCGGCCCAGTACCCCAAAAGCATTACTATACCAAGCAGCCATATTTTTACAGTTGAGCAATTAATAACAAGTATACCCGTTAAAAGATATGTCAGAGCAATACGTTGCAGGACCCCCATAATACGTATTTTGTTGAGATCAAACACAGGATCATTACAAAGGTAATCAAGCAGAAGGGGAAAACAGTTGAGCACCATGCCGAGCAAAAAGAGTACACTGCAGCGTCTCATTATGTACCTGTAAGAAGCAGGAGTTTTTGCAGTCCTTGCTAAGGGAAAAAACATCGCGGAACCGGTAATAAACAGAAAGAATGGAAAAACAAGATCAGCCGGTGTGCACCCATGCCAGTCAGCATGTCTGAGAGGTGTATACATATGCTGCCAGCTTCCGGGAGTGTTGACGATGATCATAAAAGCAATTGTCATGCCCCTGAAAACATCCAATGATCTCAAACGCGGGGTGTTGCCGGATACAGTGTACATCATTAGGAGAAATGTTTTTTATACATATCATCACTGCAATCCTGACATGCAGCAGTGCAATACATATCATCATACTCTGGAAAAGTGAAGTTTTGAAAAGAGTCATGGACGGTTGCCTGCTTGACTTTTTTAATGTCTTTTGCTATTTTTTGCTTTAAAATCAATTATTTTCTTATTTTCTGTTGTTAATATAGTTTTTATCACTACCACCTATATTTTTTTATCTCCAGAGGCAGACTCGATGCGTTTCCAGGATAGTGGCACAAAAAGGAATCAAACGATTGCAGGTACTATTCAGTATTATGATTTTTTAGATAATGTTTTTGAGACCACCGGTGACGGCATTGTAGTGACTGATCTTAACGGGCATATAGTAAAAGTAAACAGAGCCATAACCAAGCTGCTTGGCTATTCAGAGAGATATATGAGGGGCAAACACACGGTGGAATTTGTACCCCGGGAGTATACCCCTGGGCCTGATGCGGGTAAGTGGATCACACAGGGATACATTAACAATTATGAGTCACAATGGCAGAGGAAAGACAAGCGTATTGTAGATATTGAGATGAATATCAGGGCTATAAAAGATACTGCAGGCAACCTGGTCGGCTGGGTTGCATCCGTTCGGGACATTACTGAACGCAAGCAGGCAGAAAAAAAAATACAAGTTTCAGAAAAAAAATACCGCCAGCTATATGAATCCCTCAGAGACGGTTGTATAGCAACAGGTATGGATAAAAAGATAGTTGAATACAACGCGGCATTCAAAACAATGTTGGGCTATAGCGACAATGAGCTTTACCGCTTAACCTATGAGGACATCACTCCTAAAACATGGCATACATTCGAAGCACAGATAGTTGCCGAACAAGTACTCACAAGAGGATATTCCAACACGTATGAAAAAGAGTATATACGAAAGGACGGCACCATATTTCCGGTTGAAGTCAGAACGTATCTTACCAGAGATGAACAGGGTGCCCCCTCCGGGCTGTGGGCTTTTGTGCGGGATATTGCCGAGCGCAAGCAGTCGGAGGAAGCCCTGCGGGAAAGTGAAGCGCGCTTCCGGGCTATTGCCGAATCGACCTCTGATGCAATTGTTACGATAGATAGTAAGGGCGATATTGTTTACTGTAATAAAGGTGCAACCGAGATATATGGATACCAACAGCATGAGATGCTGGGCAGCCCTGTTCACATACTTACGCCGGCACGTTTTAAAAAGTATGATAAAGAAATAATACAGATGATGCTCAACAGACAGGTTGTGAAGACAACTAAGAAGCCGATTGAAATAACCGGCTTACGAAAAGACGGCAGAGAATTGCCGATGGAAAGCTCTTTTTCAATATGGCAGGCAAATGAAAATATTTTTTCAAGTGCCATTTTGCGTGATATTACTGAACGAAAACGTATTCGAGATGCACTGGCACGGGTTAATATATGTTTTTCACGGTTTGGTCCGAATGCCCAAGAAAATATTACCCGTATTATTAAAACTTCAGGTATGCTCTTTCAGGGGACGTTTGCACTCTATATCAAGCGCACTGGGAAAGCTTTTCGTGTGCAGTCAGGCTGGCGGTTGCCCAGAGGAGTAAAAGGCAAAAACAAACTTACCGATTCCTGGTGGACGGCTCTGTTCCGTCAAAAAAATGCCGGGATTCCTAAGGTTGTACATGCTCGTCGCAAAGCTTCTCAGGCAAGTACGGATACCATATTCAGCACGTATAAAATCCGGATGTATATCAGTACTCCGGTTGTTGCGCATGGTGTAAAAGCCGGTGTATTATGTGTGGCATATAAGGAAAGCCGGATTTTCAACCCCGATGAACTTGAGTTGTTTACGATCCTTGCACGGGCACTTGGTATTGAAGAAGAGCGGGTGCAGGCAATTGAGAGACTGGAAGAAAACCAAAAACGGCTGCAGCTTTCTGAAAAGCGTCTCAGGGAATTTTCAAGAAGAATTCTTTCAATTAGAGAGGAGGAAAAAAAGAAATTTTCGATGAATTTACACGATGAATTGGGTTCTCTGGTTATATCCCTTGGCAGCATGTTAAGCATTGCTGAGGATGATATCCAGTGTGGGCATAAAAAAAGTGCCCTTGCAATACTCACCAGAACAAAAACGATGCTCGAGCAATCAATTACCAAGCTGAAGGGCATAGCAGCCGACCTCAGACCACCTGACCTTGAAATTTTGAGTCTGCCCGAGGTTCTGCAGGATTTTTTTGAACAGATCGAGCGACAGACTAATCTCACGATAAAGTTTCATAATAAAGGAGCTGAAGACAGAGAGTACGGCAATACGGCAATCGTTATTTACCGGGTTGCCCAGGAAGCTTTTACAAACATAATTAAGTATGCTCAGGCTACAAGAGCAACTGTACGACTGACTTCTAAGAAGAATAATACTTTATATTTTACCATACGGGATAATGGAAACGGGTTTAATGTTGAAAAGATCCTGCAGAATCCCCGGAGAAACAATCTAGGGATCCAGGGCATGAAAGAAAGAGTTGAATCCGTGGGCGGGACTTTTCATATTACGTCACGGCCCCAAAAGGGATCAGAGGTTTCAGTAATAGTACCGTATTAAAAAAGGAGGAAGAGACATGTCGATTAAAGTAATTCTTGCTGATGATCATGATGTTGTCAGAGAGGGGATCCGAAGAATTATTACCCGGAAGGCCAAAGATATTGATATTATAGGTGAGGCTTCAACCGGCAAGGAGGTTTTTAGCATTGCTCGGCAAAGGCCTGCGGATCTCTACCTTCTTGACATATCCATGCCCGAATTAAACGGCATAGAGACGACATACAGGCTCACAAGGAAATATCCTAAAAGCAAAGTAATCATACTGAGTATGCACGACGACAAGAAATTTGTGGAGAAAGCGCTGCAATGCGGAGCAAAGGGATATTTGTTAAAATCACATGCAAGCGATGAAGTAATTTCTGCAATCCGCGAGGTTTATGGAGGGAATTATTACTTAAGTGCTCAAATATCAAATTTTGTAGTTAAAAACTTTATTCACAGCACCCGGCAAAAGCCGCCGAAAAAGAATCAAAATGAGCTTTCTACGCGAGAAAAAGAAATTGTGCAGCTTATAACGGAGGGTTTTAATAACAGAGAAATAGCATCACGATTAAAAATTTCTGTTCACACTATTCATGCCCATAGAAACAATATTATGAGTAAACTTAATATCCATCGGCAAGCTGACCTGATACGTTATGCCTATAAGGAAGGTTTGGCTCAACTGTGATTCTATACATGCGTAATAATAAAATCATTTCTTGTTCCTCCATGAGAAATAATGCATATTTTGAAGGTAGGTATTTTTAAATTAATTTTTATTGTGTTTAGTCTGGTTTGGACATTAGGCTTAGTAATACTATTTTACTGGAATATCAGGAATGAGCGGGAGCAGACCCTTCAGCTGGCAACGTATGAGGCGCGGTCTTTTTTTGAGCAAATAAAAATTACACGAGAGTGGAATGCTAACCATGGAGGAGTCTATGTCCCGGTTACACCACAGGCGAAACCAAATCCTTATCTTAACGATCCTGATCGAGATGTAGTCACAACCAGCGGGCGAATACTCACTAAGATCAATCCGGCCTATATGACACGCCAGATTGCAGAAATCGCCGACAAAAGAAATAATATAAAATTTAGCATCACAAGTCTGCATCCGGTGCGGAGCGCTAATGCTGCCGATACCTGGGAACGTGTCGCTCTTACATCATTTGAACAAGGGATTGAAGAATATTGTGAATTTACGACGACACCCAGCGGACATAAAGCATTTCGTTATATGGCACCGCTTTGGATGGAAACAGTATGTTTACCATGTCATAACAACTACGGGTATAAAACAGGTGATCTGGGAGGTGGTATCAGTGTGACAATTCCGGCTACCATACTTTCAAGTTATCATCGGCGCAAAATATTCTCGCTGATGTATCTCTATGTTTTTGTATGGTTAATCGGACTATGCGCAGCTGCTGTGGGTATTTATGCATTGCGCCGCAATATGGAAGTTATGCGCAAATCCAAAGTATCTGCAATGCTTTTGACAGAGCAGGAAAAGGAGCGCAAACGCATCGGGCAGGAACTTCATGACGGCATCGGGCAGTCATTAAGTGCAGTTAAGTTTAAAGTTGAGAGTTTAATAAAAGGCCTTGAGAAAAAAGTTGCACCTGAGGTAACAAAATCTCTGGGAACGCTCGTCCCGCAGCTGCAGCAGACAATTGAGGAAGTTCGCGGGATAGTTATGGATCTGCGTCCATCAACCCTTGATGATTTAGGCATTATAGCTACCATTTCCTGGTTTTGTCGTGAGATTGAACAGGCTTATAAAAACAAACACATCACCCTGAATATTACCGTTCTGGAAAAAGACGTACCGGCCTCATTGAAGATAGTCATTTTCAGGGTCCTGCAGGAGGCCATCAATAATGCAGTTAAATACAGTGGGGCAGAAACCATTTCAGTTTTTTTTAGGAGAACAGTCAATGCCCTGGAGCTGAGGGTGGAGGATGCCGGGATTGGGTTTGGCCCGGAAAAATTACTTCTGAATAAAAACGACAGCAGTGGTATCGGCATTGCCGGCATGCGGGAGCGCATTGAACTTTCCGGAGGAACGTTTCAGATTAATGCATCAAAGGGCAGGGGAACGGTCGTAAAGGCAACCTGGAAGTTGAGCACATCCGGGCCGGTGTCGTAAGTTATACGCGCGGAAAAGGTTTCTGTTATAAGGAAAGAGCGGTAGGCCGGTTTTACCGTTCATATCAGGATGCCCTGTGCAGGGAGTACGGTGAGCTTCATCTGTTTTCAACCATTCCATTCTGGATGGCAAACGCTGTTAATTCTGCAGTGTTATGTAAATCAAGTTTTTTCATAAGGTTGGTTCGGTGGGTCTCAACGGTTTTTAAACTGATGCAGAGATAAGCAGCGATTTGTTTGTTTTTATTCCCCTCTGCTACGAGTTTTAAAATTTCACGTTCCCGCTGAGTAAGTATATTATGTAAAGGACTGAGCTTGGGGGCGGTTTTTGTGGTAAGATAGCCTTCGATAATATGCTTGGAAACCCCAGGGCTTAAATAAGGCTCACCATTTAAAACACTCTGAATGGCCATGGTAAGTTCCTCGCTGGTTGCGTCTTTGAGAACATAGCCGTCAGCACCGGCCTGTAAGGCCTCCAGTACATATTCTTCCGCCCGGTGAACAGTAAGGACCAAGAGCTTTATGTCAGGATTTGTTCGCTTAATTTCCCTTATAGCATCAGTGCCGTTCATCCTGGGCATGGATAGATCCACTAAGGCCATGTCGGGCTTATACCTTTCGATACACTGTATGGCCTCTAATCCGTCCTGAGCTTCAGCAACAATTTTAAATTCTGAATTTGCCGACAACAGTACCCTTAATCCTTCTCTCAGGATCCTATGATCTTCAGCAATAATTATTCTCTTTTTCTCTTTCACACCTAACGTAGGTACCATATTTTAAAAGCAAAATACAGTATTGTTTGCTTTGAAACACACTATCATCTGCCCATTAAAGCAAACTGCAAAAAAGCATAGCCTCACTAATTGAGGCTGCCAAGGTTGATGCGGTTCGACCGCCTGCGGCTATGTGCTCGCGGGGATATCCGGAAGTTACTATATCGTCCATTGCTCACACTGCCGCAGCTGCTCTTACCACAGCAGCCTGTGCAGTGTTCACGGGCTATAGAAAAAAGGGAAAAGCTCTGGACTGAATTATAGACAACAAATATTCTGCCGGCTCTTTACACATGGAAATTCTGCAAACATTATTGCTGAGAGAAAACTTTATGGCAGATGGATGTGTGATAGTCAAAGGGATTTTTCAGATCTGTGCGGACGTGGCCCTTAAAACCATTTTCTCTGCATCTGATGCCAGGGGTTTGTGAAGCCTGGTTTAGTATTGCTCTCAACGAGTGGGTATGGATATTGCCGAGTACTGTGCAGTGGAATTCGCACGGCCGGACGTTGCCCTCCGGTGTAATGTTGAACCTGCCCCGGCAAAACAATTCAATACCCTGCGAACAGTCTTGTGCAGTAACTTTATGCAGATTGGTTATTACATTACCGGTGTTCATTTTGAGGCGGTACAGTTTTGCATACACAGCTTCCAGTTCAGTAATGTCCGGCATGATTTCAGGATTATCCTTTACCCGTCCCACAGGGATAAGACCATTGAAATGGACAATAGCGTTATATTTTTCAGCTAGACCGATAATATCGTCAATCTGGGAGATAACACCTCGCCACAGGGTGACGATAATTTCCTTGGGCATACCCCGGGTCATTTCCAGTGCTTTAATAAGATGATTGAAAGCACCGGGAAACCCACGATAAGCATCGTGGGTTCGCCCGATTCCATCCAAGCCGAAGACCAGGACAGCCCTGTTTTCAATCTGCGCGATATGCTGTGCTGCTATCCCAAATCCTGAAGTGGTAATAAAAACCACGAATTCCCGTGAGGCCTTTTCGACCATATCGGTCAGGCCGGTATGCAGAAACGGTTCACCTCCGGAGAGGATAATACAGTCAAAAAACTCCCGGGCGTCATTCAGTATGTCACCTATGTTCTGCAGGGTAAGTTCTCCGGGCTTCGGAAAGGACCCGTAGCAGTGTTTGCATTGATAGGGGCATCTGCCGGTTATTTCAATTTCGAGAAAGCGGGGGTGCATGCTATGGCCTGGTTTGTTTTTTAACCTCTTTGTTGGAACCCGGTCTCTAGCGTATCATCTTATCAGCTATTTCCACTGCTGTGCTGCACCTTTTTGCCAGTTCCAGGCAGTTTTAATAATTGTCGCAATATCATCAAGCTTGGGCTTCCACCCCAGCACACGCTTGATCTTATCAGAGCTGGCAACCAAAACAGCCGGATCACCGGGCCGGCGGTCGGCCTTCCTGACAGGAATCTTTCTGCCGGTAACCTTGCCGGCAACATCTATAATCTCCTTTACGCTGTATCCATTACCATTGCCCAGGTTGAATACAGTTGAAGTATTACCAGAGGACAGATACTCCAGAGCAAGCACATGGGCATCAGCAAGGTCATTCACGTGAATATAGTCCCGGATGCAGGTCCCGTCCGGTGTATTATAATCATCGCCAAAGACAGCAATGTTTTCACGCTTACCAAGCGCTGCGGCAAGAACCAATGGAATAAGGTGGGTTTCAGGGTTATGCAGCTCGCCGATATCTCCTGCAGGATCGGCACCTGCAGCGTTAAAATAGCGTAGTTTGACGCTTTTAATATTATAAATGCCGTCAAACCAGTTCAGCATCTTTTCTATAGCAAGCTTTGTTTCACCATACACATTGGTCGGAACTGTAGGATGATCCTCATCAATGGGGATCTGAAGAGGCTCACCATAGACAGCTGCAGTTGAAGAAAAGATGAAATACCTGATTCCGTTCTCCTTCATCACAGATAAAAGATTCAGGCTGCCGTAAATATTGTTTTCATAATAGAGCTCAGGTTTTTGCATTGACTCGCCAACCAGGCTGTATGCAGAAAAATGCATAACTGCATCTATGGGGTATTGTGTAAAAACAGCGCGAACATCCTCTTTGCTGCGCAGATCACCCCTGTAAAAGACAGCATCAGAAATAGACGCCCTGTGACCTTTTTCAAGGTTGTCAAACACAATTACGTCTGTGCCTTTTGTACGCAGTGAGCGTACGGTATGAGAGCCGATGTACCCTGCGCCGCCGACTACCAGGACAGCCATTTTTCACCTCATGTTTGCGTCAAATCGAATTCTTTGTTAGATTATAACTATACTTAAAACCAAAAATCATGGCAAGAGCTAAAAGTAACAAAGATATTGCTCTTTGGGGCAGTTGTTTATAAAATTATTGCACTGTATAAAAGCACATCTCTGCGCTAATCCGTTCCGGCCGGAGGACTGCAATGGAAAAAAATTATAATTATACCAAGCTTGATCACCCCGATGTGTTACTGTGTGTTTTTCATCCAAGGAAGGAAATCCCAGCCCCCAAGCCCCCCGGTGCTCTTGACCATGAGATGCTTGTTGCAGGCAGCGTAACTATAGGGTGTCGATTTTATCTTACGGACCCAACGTATCCGCATATTCTGTTTTTCCATGGAAATGGTGAAATTGTGGGTGATTATGATGATGTGGGCCCGCTCTATAACAGCCACGGACTTAACCTGCTTGCTGTTGATTACCGGGGATACGGCAGAAGTACCGGGACACCGACCGTTACATCCATGATTGATGATGCCCACATAATTTACAGAGAGGTACAGACCTGGCTCAAAAATCAGCACAGAGCCGGGCCGCTTTTTGTTATGGGCCGTTCTCTGGGCAGTGCATCCGCACTGGAACTTGCTTCCCATTATGCCTCCGAACTGGCAGGTCTTATTATTGAAAGCGGTTTTGCCTATACGGTTCCCCTCTTGAGTTTTTTAGGCGTTGACACTGCAGGGCTCGGCATAACAGAGGCGGACTGTCTCAGGCATACAGAAAAAATTGCTCAATTTCCCAAGCCGACACTTATTGTGCATGCTGAGTTTGACCAGTTTATACCTGTAACGGATGCCCGAAAGTTCTATGAGCTCTCACCGGCCAAAAAGAAAGAACTGAAGATAATCCCGGGGGCGGACCACAACAGCATCTTTATGGTAGCCGGGAAACACTATTTTGAAATAATTAAAAATTTTCTCATTTAGCTAATTCTTTAAGGCTGTTATGAAAATGCAGAGCAGTATTTTCAACACTGGGCATCCATTGCCCTCAGCACTTATTTCTAATTACGGTTCCCTGCACCTGTTGCGCCAGCCGGCGGACAGGCCGGGGGAGGTAGAGCTGGATGAGTACAGTGAGGATGACGTTGAAACAAAAGAGCCGGACTGGGAAGAAAAACTACTGTGTCGCGAATGCCGTCAGGTTATAACCAGTCCGGTTGAACGAACTGAAGTTCAGGGCGCTCATCTGCACACATGTGCTAATCCGGCCGGTATTCTGTATCAGATTGGCTGCTTCAGAAAGGTAAGGGGTTGCGGGTATGTGGGTCCGGCTACTGCGGAATGGAGCTGGTTTAAGGGGTTTAGCTGGCGGGTGGCTGTCTGCAATAACTGTTTGACACATCTGGGATGGCAGTACCTCACATCCGGTCACAGCAGGTTCCACGGGCTTATCCTGAATCGGCTGGTTCAGGAAACTGGAGATGAGTGCTGAGTAATGAGCTGTTTGTTGCCGGCTACTTGATACGGGATACAAAATATCAGGCACAATCCAACATACACCTGGGTATACACAAAAAAAGGCAGAATCACTTAATGTGATTCTGCCTTGCTGGTCTCTACGATAGCTCAGCTTCTATTGGGCAGCAGTAATCAGCCGCGGAGTTGCACTTACCGGACCATGTTGGGTAATCTTACCGTTGGTATCTATATCTTCAAGCTTATAGTAGTACGTGTTCCTGTTCCGCACATCTGTATCAATCAGTGAATAGGATGCACCCTGGGTGGGGGTACCCGCTGCAGGGATCAAGGCAGCGTTTATTTTAGTGTAATCACCGTCTGCTGCATCGGCCCGCAACACGTTAAAGCCGGCATTGTCGATCTCGGCCTCGGTGCTCCAGGTAATGACCACCCGGTTGTTGGCAGCGTTTGCCTCCAGGCTGCTCAGCTGAATGAGGGTCGGTGTACAGCTTATTACATCAATGATATGGTCTGCCAGCAGTTGACCAACGCGGTCATCGCCATCCGGCGGTCGCCACATTTCCCAAGTGCCGGTGTACTGATCCTGAACCGGATTGTTGGGATCAGGCGCCCCGCTGGCTCCGGTTTCATCATAGCCCAGGTGACCGAACTCGCTCATGTCATATACCAGTGATGGGTCAAAGTCACCACGTCTGCCGGTTGTCTGGCGCGGCGGCGGATAGGGTCGGGCCGGATCGCCGCAACCGCCCATCTCAAAACAGCACTCATTGGTGACGGGGTCGCCGCCTGATACCGTACATGAAAAAGGATCTATCCATTCACCCCAGTAGTCTGCGAACGGGTGGTAGGGCGGATCGGGAAACAGGGCCGGATCGCCGGCCGGCCAATCCAGCCAGGTCTTGTACCCGATTTCCTTACCGATTTGGTTGGGAATCTCAACATCGTAGAAATTGGTTACCAGTAGCTGAGGAAAACAGATTATGATGTGCTGTACACCCTGGTTTTTCAATATCTCAAGGGCATCCCAGTACATGTAGCCCCATTTGCCGCCCGGCAGGTTATAGGCATACTGGGTAAGACTGTCTGCTGTTGCACTGCCGCCGCCGGTATCTGTTATTGTTTCGCCGTCGTCAAATTCGGCAATTGCAATGCCGCTTAAGGTCAATGATCCGCAGGCATTCCCGCCGCCGTAGGTTCCGCCTTCCTGCTCAATATCCACGATCACAGCGCTGTCGCCTGAGGTTGCACCGGTAAGAGTTTCACCGATGGTAAATGCTGAGGATGCATTCTTGAATTTTATAACAACCTCTCCAGCGCCCTCATACAGCCAGGCATGGCCGAGGTTTTCTCCGCGCATGGCGCGGGTTCGCTCAATTTGAGTACACCCGGGACCACCCTCATCTTCGCCGTTTTCTTTGATTCCCATGTAGGCTCCGATAATGTTATTGGGGTCCATGCCGGGATGCCGGCTCAGCAGTTGGCTTTCTATGTTTAGATTTATGATCATGGTATCGTCAATCTTGGGGTCGTAGGCCTGTCCGTAATCACGGTGGGCATGGTTGAGTATCAGAACACCGGTGTCGGCCCAGTCGACTAAGGGGTTTTTGACCTGTTCTATGCCTTCAACATGCAGGAGCGCCAGAGTCGGGTCCTCGGCAATAGGATTAGGATTGCCGGATAGAGGAATTGACGGGTCTACCGTAGGTTCATTGAGGTCTGGTGTCCAGTTTACACCATCATAGCCGATGGGTGCCGTGGGATAGGAATTTTCCATGAGGTTGTTGAGATCATTGACCCAGGTAACCGGAATTGAGGAGGCCCCGGCATCATCAAGAGCCCGCTTAAACATCTGAAGGGCCTCGTAGGTCTTAAAAAAGCGTACACAACCAACCGTGGCATCCACGATGACTATCCGGTCGACCCCGGCTGCAACCAGACGTTCGGCAGGACCGTCAACATTGTAGCGTTCAGGATCACAGCCCTCCCAGTGGATGGTCCCAACGGCTGTTGCCGAGCCGGGTACAGCACCGTCATCGGTAATGAGCTCGTCTGCTATCTGATCGCCCACGCAGGCCTCAATAAAGCCGCAGCCGCCGGCAGGTGTACAGGGGTTGCCGCTGCGGCCGCAGGAGCCGGTTACAAAGGTTGCGTTTGACAGATACAGGGTTCCGGCAGCATCACCGCCGGCCCAACTGCCCGAGGTCACCACAACATCATCAATAGTTGCCGATGCTCCGGTTGTGCTTCCGGTAACCGTAGCACCTATGTTGAATGCTGCGGTTCCGCCATCAAAATTTACGACAACTTCGTTTGTCTGCTGTTCCCCGCAATAGGTAACGCCTGAAATTGTATGTGCCGGCATGAAGGGTTGCGGTACTATATGTGAAGGCACGTTGTACAAAAAGCGTGGATAGGGAAAGTGCTCCGGCCGGTCTGGAGCAATCCAGGCCATCCAGTCAAACACAAAGGTTGTATTATCGCAGGCAGCTGCATTCAGGTGATCCTGCAGATCGGCGAACTGTTCCAAATGGTTAGCAGTAGAAGGCTCGATGCCGCCCAGTCTGCCCCATAATAAATCAGATTTTCCAACAAACTTAAGGGCGGTTTCATCCCCTGTCAGGATTCCATACCAGAGGGTTTTATTATAGATAAAGTTCTTATGGACAATATGGTCCGGCCGGTAGGTCATCTGCTGGACACCAAACTCCCAGAAATACCACTCCTTGGCCTCATCATTGCCCCCGTGGATAGCAAAAACCACCCCGATTTTTTCCGCAGCAGCCGGCCGTGGTCCAATCACAAAAGAAACGGCCATGAGAACTGAAAGAATTACGAGAAAAGTTTTTTTTGTTACCATGTAGAACCCTCCCTGCAAAAAAGTTAAAAATTATAATTTAGAAAATATTATATAAAAAAATACAAATTAACTCTTTTTAAAATGCTATGTTTTACATTATAGGGGAAATTTTAACCTGATCTAAGGATCTTTTCACTTTTTATATAAGAATAACCTCTATAGTGAACCATGTCAAGTATTTTTTGTAGCTATAGTGAATTAGTCTATCAACATAATACTACTAATTTATAATTACTAAAGGGAAAAATACTTTAGCCAAAAATAGGGTAAAACCTTACTATAAATTAAGAATATACCTTATTTTAAACCATGTCAAGTTTTTTATGAGTAAAGTGAATTATTCTATCGGCATACTATACATGAATTATTATCCCTTTCTCCAAAAATGAAAAATAAATAATTATAACCGAGTAAAACAAGTGTATCGAGGAATGTTTTCAATAAACAAACAGGCAAAGCCGTATGACTTCGCCTGTTTGTAAAACACGTTTTGAGGGAAATATTTATGCAGCGGCCTTGTTCTGTTCAAGCTCTGTAGTAATGCCTTTTTTAGCCATAATCAGCCAGAGCGCCAGCAGGATGTCGGCAGCCCCCTTGAGACCGAAAGCCCATCCCGGCCCCAGAAGATCATATAAATATCCACCCACCTGCAGAAAGAAGAGCATGCCGATGGGCTGCATGGTATTGAGAGCACCAAGGATAGCACCAACCTGGGCTTTAGGCGAAACATCCGTTGCAAGGGTATTGGCACCGGCAATCGAGCCTGATATACCGAAGGCCACGAACACGACCGCACCAAAAACCACTGGTGAGAAAGGCCCCGGGCTCAATGCAATAATTAATAACCCAATTCCTCCTGATACAAGCGTGAGAATGATTGTCTGCAGGCGACCCCATTTATCAAGCAGGATACCGATAATGGGGAATGCTAAAAAGGTAACAACACTCATGATAATCATAGGAATAGAACCCTTAAGGGTGGCCTGTTCAGAGGTCATCTGCAGTTTGGTGCCCTGCTGAACAGCCCAGACTATAATAAATGTTGCCATAACACCGATATCAGCACGGCTGATCAGGGAGCACAGGCAGCTTGATTTAAGAGTGGGGCTCTGCATGATCATGCGAAATACCTGTTTGACGTCTTTCTTCTCTTCCTTCTTAGTCTCGGGCAGGCGTTCTTTCAGGAATACCCAGGTACCGACAACACCGACAAATGCCATGACTGAAGACAGCAGGAAGAGCCCTTCAACGCCGGTTTTTTTACCTATGGGCGCAAGCACGGCAAAAATAAGGATGCTGGCCAGCCCCATCATCATACCGTTGAGGGCCATGCCCTTACCGCGGTCTTTTTCGTAGGTGTAGTCCGCCACCATAGTGATGAACTGGGGGTAGCACAGTATCATACCGATACCCACGATAAGGCGCAGGATGTAAGCAACCAGCAGTCCCGGTCCACTCTCGGTAAATGCGTCAGCTTGTGATGGTGCAAAATTCATGATGGCACAGATTTTTGCCGCCACTTCCGGAGACAGTCCTATCCCGGCGGCGATATCACCGGACAGGCCATACAGGTAATAGAAGATTACCAGCATGATAAAACCGATGACCGCAAGAATTTTGCGGCCGGTTTTGTCTGATAAAACCCCCACAATGCCGACAAAGGCCAGCGTTGCTATCTGACTCATGTTCTGCAAAAAGCCATTGATAAAGCCGAAAAATTCGGAGGGTACTTTTATGATATCCTGCAGAAATGCAGGCTGGAGAATAGCCGGCATGACCATGAGCATGCCGATGAAAAGGGTGTTGAGGTAGAGAAAGAAAAAATTTGATTTGGTCAGATCCGGTGGTATTTCAATACCTGCGAATTTACTTAGCTTTGGTTTCTCGTCCATAGACTCTCCTTTCATCCAAATGATTGAATTTGCTCATTAGCCAACCGCAATGGTGGTAAAAAAAAGAGAGCGCCTAACGATTTTTTAACTTGCGTTCGGCACTTTATTAAATATTAGTAGTACAGCGTCACATTTACCGTTGGGGGTAATGATTTAGCGAGGTCTTTAGTTTTCGATTGCTGCGGGCTATGGGCTTGTTTGAACGAGTGCTCTTGTGAGATAGACCCGTGCTCGCACCGCTCTTACTGCTCACAACCAAAGACCCTCACCGCTGAACCGACAAAGTAAAGTGTCACATTGTACTAATCAATTACAGCTCAAGTATTTCCTGGCTGTGGCTTGGAAAGTCCAGATAAATTATCTTTTTGGGAACAATCCTGATCAGTGTATAAGCAGGGTCCGAGGGGCCCTGTTGCCAGAATTTAGACCATTTTTCTTTCCATTTTTCTTTTTTTACGGCCTCGTCAGTAATAATTTCTGCATTACCCATTACTGATATACTGCTGTGGTCGCTGGGTCTGTAATAAAACGTACTGGCCGCCGGATTGTTTTTAATTTCGCGCACCTTGTTTGACTGGACCCCGGTTGCATAGTAGAACAGTAAATCATCCTCTACGGGGATGTTTTCCATCATCCGTCCTTTGGGAAAACCGGAATCGTCTATTGTAATCAGGTTGGAATACTCATAGGTTTTAGTAAATTCGATTATTTTCTTTTTCAGTTCTTCTTGAGACATAGTTGATAACTCCTTCTATTTATGAAACCGTGAAAATAATTATAATTGTAAAACAAACCATGCAGAGATACCCTGTTTCCGGCACGCGGGCTATTACAGTGAGACTATTGTGGGGCTGTTGAAAAACGTCTATCTACGGTGTTGTGTTCATTATTCGTCATTGCAACGTACAGTAAAGCAGGCCTCATTCCGCATGATTTGGCACGTCTTTCATTCGGTTTGAACAGCCCCTTTAAGGAAGTTTTTTCAACGCGCTCACTGGACCCTATATTTTTTAAATCTGCCGGTTTTTGTTACTTTACAACAACTTTGCCCCTGAATTCTCTGGCACGATCTTCATAGGGAAGCCCTGCCGAGTATGATGAAAGTACATTGCGTGCAACATACTTAAACTCGCCTCTTTCCACAAAACACAGACTGGCAACTGAACCGGAAGGTATCCGGTCTGAAATAAAAGAGCCCTGTTCATCAATAACAAAATGAACCGGACTTTTGCATGCCAGGGTCACCTGCTTGCCTTCAAATTGCAGTTCTATGGTTCGTTTGGAATTGTTGATCCAGATAACTGTTGTGCCGGGCTGAACAGTAGCAACCCCTGGCTGGACTGAGCCAATATCAATAATGCGGATAATTTTATGGGCCTTAATGGATTTGTCGGGCTGTATTTTGTCCTCTTTATCTGCAGCCAAGGCGGTAGAGAACAAGGCACCTACCAATACCAGGGTCAAACATACGATTGCTGAAGTTTTTAGTGTTTCCATCGGTTGCCTCCCTTTGACATGATGTTTTTTTTAACTTTTCTTAATTACATATATATTAAAACAGTAAGCCTAACTGGCTTGCATTGTTGTTGGAAAGCCTGAGCGGGTACAGTTTCTGAAAATTGCATCAAGAGGATCGGTGCGCATGGTCTGAAGTTTTGTGAAAACATCAGGCCGTTCTTTTTGTACTGTGGGTATTATCTCAGCCATTGCGCCGCCGACAATCTTGGGTGTTTCATAAGGATCAAGAATACTTTTTAGGGTTTTTGTAATTTTACTGAGCAGGTAGTCTATGTCATCGGAGGTCAAGCAGTAGGGCATAACTGCGTTGCGGATCATATCACGGTGGTCCAGTTTATTGATAACTTTATCCTGCCACCAGTTGAGATAATCGGAAACACCTTCCCGTGAGATTTTACCTTCGGCCAAGGCAAAGGCAACTGAATTGGCGGCCTTCCATCCGGTGATAACAGCGCCGGTCATCTCGGCTTCCTGGCACCATACTGCATCTGAAATCAATATGACCTGGTCCTGGTAGGGATCCTCAATGTGTGAATACATGTTGCCCAGCGCAGAAAGTGCCCGGGTTTTTTCAGCATGGCGAAACCATGGTGCAAACTGTCCCTGTGAAATGAAGCGATTAAAGGCCCCTATAAAATCCTGTCCCGGATGGGTACAGCTGATAAAGGCAAAGTGCTTATCTCCTTCAGCCCGGGGAGTCATCCAGATCCTCATGGGCGGATCTTCATTGAGGAAAATTTGAAACAGAGCATTTTTTTCAGCCGGTTCCACACCGGTCATTTCATAACCAAAGCTTGTGTTAGTGCCGTAATAGAGCCTGGTTTTGTTTTTGCCCAGGCTCTTGGCAAGTCGGGATGCACGCCCGTCCGCACCGATAACAAACGTGCCGGTAAATTTGGCACCCTCACGGGTAAAAACGGTTACTTTATTATCTTTCGTCTGGGTGCCGATGACATTATGGGAGCCGAACACATCAACATTTGACTTGTAGCAATCCTCCAGAAGGCATTTCAGCAGGGATTCTTTGCTGTAGGTAGCGCTGACCCGGCCTTTATCCCCCATGTTTTCATTTTTCTGATAGTCCCCAAGTTGAATTTTATTGCCTTTATAGGAGTAAATTGACCATGAATAGAAATTCTGATGGCCGCCGTCATACCTGACGGAAAATCCGTATCCGGGGAAACACAGGCGCTTATCACGTGTGTTCAACCCAACCCAATCATCCAGGTATTTACCGGTGAGTGTTACCACCATCATGCTGCAGGCACGGTTAATATCCGTGATTGATTTTTTTCTCTCAAGCAAAGCAACGTTGAGACCATTTTCTCCGGCTGTTTTTGCCGCCATGAGACCCGCAGGACCCGCTCCCACAACAACCACATCATATTCTTTTGCCATACTATTCCCCTTACATCATATGCATTACAGTTATCAACGTCCACCGGTTTCTATTGTAGAAGACTCTAATGTATTCTAACAGACTACATTCTTAGACATTATATATACCAACTCAACTGTGTTGTCAATAGTTATATCTTCGGCCCGGTAAAAACACAACGGAGAAATAACAGGCAGGGTGAATACTTAGCTTGCAAACCTTCTTTGTTGTTGTATAATGGAGCAGTTTTTATGAAGTCGGTGAATTTTTTTCTTGACAAGTTACAATCCTAAAAGCTATTATTTCAAATAAAGTAGTCTAATAGACTACATTCAACCAACCAATAGCCAAAGCATACAAGCAAATATCAGAAAAAACCAGGTTTGCTTTTGTGTTGATCCGACAAAGCCATTGGGCTGAGAAAGGCAATGTATTGGTCTTTTGCAAAGAAGTATATAAGTCATAAATAATTCAAAAGGTGCTGTTGACCCGGCAGGTTCTTGAATCTCCATATTGCATTTCCTGATTAAGGAGCTATTTGCAAGGCTAAAAGGGAGACAGATGGCAAAGAGAGAAAAAAAGAAGGTTATCCCGAACAAACTTCCTGCTGAGGCTATACAAGTGCTTCAAGATATTGTAGGGCCCCAGTGGGTGTCAGAAGACCGGGCAGTTATAGAAACCTACAGCCGGTTTTCTGTTGATGCCGCCCAGCCCCTCAGACAGCATCACAAGGATCACACAATGCTGCCGGCCTGTATTGTGCTTCCGCAGTTAACCGAAGAGATACAGGCAATTATGCGGACAGCCAACCGGTTTGGATTTCCGGTTGTGCCTTTTACCAACGGGCAGATTGCTTTTTGCGGGCCAAGCACCCCTGATGCTACCCTGTGTATTCATCTGAGCAGGATGAACCGGGTGCTGGAGATTGATGAAAAAAACATGGTGGCGCGGCTTGAAGCATACGCAGATTACGGTCAGCTGCAAGCGGAAGCCATGAAAAAGGGACTGTGGAACGGAGGCAGCCCTCTGGCAACTACCCTGTGCAAGCTGTCATCTCAGACAGCCTTTGCAGGAATCTGGCAAACAGACCTTAAGTATGGAACACTTTCGCGCAATGTTGTCAGTACAAAGGTGGTGTTGCCTACAGGAGAGGTGCTGCAAACCGGTTCAGACGCCGTCGCAGGTGTCAAAACCTTCTATGAATACGGCCCGGGACCGGATTTGTACAGTCTGATCAGGGGAAGTGCCGGTACAGGCGGTATTATTACAGAAATAACCGTGAAACTGCATCCCTGGCCGGGCGGCTCTGATCTACCTGAACCCCCAGCCGGCAGGCCCTGCATACATACCTATCATGAACCTAAGTATGACACCGCTCCCCCGCCGCAAAGACTTAAACTTTTATGGGTAGAATTTCCTGACTATGATTCCGAGGTTGCTGCGTTGAACAGAATAGCCCAGTCAGGCATTGGTATCGGACTTAATGCAACCGGTGTCTATAATTCATATTACTGCTCCCAGACCCAGGACATGACGCTTGACCGGGTTGAAAATAAATTCTTCCCTCCATATAATTGTTATATTATCATTTGCGGTATTACATCAGAAAAACAGGTTGATTATGAAGAAAAAGTCTTTAGAGAAATTATTGCTGAGACCGGTGGAACATTTTTAACGGATTCCCACAAATCTGACGTGCTGTATGCCCTGCAACCCTGGAACCTTGACTGCATACGTCATGTGACCGGTTTTCGAATGAACCGACACTATTACGGAGGCTCCATAGTTCCCGGCGGGACGCTTAAAGCTACGGCTTATAAAACAAAGGAAATATGGACCCGTTCCATCAATGAAGTCGGCGAGACCTACATAACCGACCGAGGCGGTGTGGATGATACGCCTTTTCTGTATGCAATTAACCGTGGTGGCCGTTTCTGGCTTTCAGAGGCGGATGTATATCCTGACCCTACAGATCCTGAAAAACTTGAAAAGACCCGGGATATTACTTTTACAGCTGTGGCTGATTTTGTTTCACAGGGTTTTGCCCCGATCGGTATGGGTGTCCTTCTTGAACCGCTGACCGCCGCTTTTCCGGAATGCGGTCCCAATGCTTATCGGCTTTTTAGAAAATTCAGAAAAGTTTTTGACCCCAATGATGTTTATGCCCCGGGAAGACAGGTGTACACAGAAGAAGAATTTAAAGCACTTCCTGATGAGCTTATGGGATTTATCAACGGCTTAAGAGGCAAGTTCGGCATGCCGGCTGTGAGTCGCGATTGATAACAGAATCCATGATGAACCTTTTATAGCAGAAAGGGCTTTTAGTATGGCACGAGTAGAATTCAAAGACATGATAGAGTTTGAGAAAGAGCTGGTAGAGCGCCACCGGATATTTGCAGGGCTTGAGCTGGAACCCTTGGAAAGCTACCTGGGAATGGATACCCGGCAGGCCCTTGAGATCAAGAAGCCCATGGCCACGGGGGGCTACAAGGCCTTTCGTTTAAAGGGCTCGGGTAAGATCGACAAGATCGGCTACGGCGAACTGCACTACATGCGTCGGGCCAAGTACTGCTCTTTAAACATGACGGTAAGCGATGACTATGACCTGCCGATCTTTGCCTGTGAGTTTGATGAGAGTTCCAAGCGGCTGTCCATAACGGTAGATTTTATGCCGGTAGTGGACGTAGGGGTATATCCGGAGTACCGGGAGAAATACCTTGATGTTTTGTCGGATGTGTGGCGCAAATACCGCACACTGCCGGGGTTGACCGAGGAGGGTCGCTGTCTGGTACAGCGGCGCTACGGGCCGTGGCCTTGGGCCCGGGAGAGCCTGTCGCCCTATCCCATAGACGGGCGGATCCCCAATCCCGAGGACCGCTACACGGTCATAGAGGTGGTGGTGGCTTATGCCAGGACGTGGCTGAAGCTGCTGGAAGAGGCCCAGCCGATCCCGGAAGGCGATTACAAACAGGAGATGATTACGCGCAAGCGGGCCATGCAGAAATACTACCGCGATCTTGATCCGGGCGGGGAGGTCTTAAAGAAAGTAGTGGGCGATGAGATGGAGAAAGTAATTGTGAGTCTAATATTCTAACAGGGAGAACGAACAATGTCAGAGCAGGTTACATGGGCACCCTATAAAGAGAAGCTGCAGGAACTGCTAGAGCAGTTGCAGGCACAAGAGCTAGATCAGCACAGCGCACTGGCAGATCTGAGGGCCGGCAGCACCGCAATAAGCTGCAGAACCTGGCGCAGTGAGCAGGCAGAAAAGATAGCCCTGGGTACCATCAAGACGGCAGAGCAGCAGCTGGGACTATGCATGATATATCCAGCGGCAGGCTGTGATCTGCCGGTGTATGTGTCCAGGTGGCAGGAGACGCAGAAACAGATCGTATTTCTAGTAGACCTGGTTCCGACGGTGGATACGTTGGTGGATGAGGCCTACCGGGTAAAATACATAGAGCCGATGGGACAATCCTGGGACCGGTTTGCAAGCCTTGCGGGAATCTGGCCGGAAGAGGATGACGGGGTGCGGGCAGTCTGCTCGATTATCTACACTGCAGCCCGGATGCCCATAGAACGGCAGGGTCAGCGGTTGGCAGCCCTGTCGCCGCACACAGAGTATTTAAAGAGCTACGCAGACTATGCCCGACAAGCCGGCACCGTAGTAGAGAAAGCTAAGCAGGCCGAGATAGAGCGCAGGGTCAGGGCGATAAAAGCAACGCTGCGCATCAACGCCGTCAAGCTTATCGGTCCGATGGCGCCGGAGCATACGGAGGGACTGCTTGAGCTGTTTTTTTAATACAGACACACAAGGGAGGTACACAAGCTTATGACCATGATAGAGATACTGAAAAAAGGTGCAGAGTTCACCAACAGTGATGAGGCTGCACGGGAGATGCTGGCGGATTTTAAGGACCACAAGGTGGGCATGCAGATAGCATCAGATGAGGTGACGTTGGTGGTAGCTGAGGGGGTGGTGTCGCTGGAGGAGGGTATCCGGCAGGACTGTCATGCGGCCATCCGGATGAAGCCGGTAGACATGTGCGGGGCCATCGATAACAGTTTTGATCTGATGGAGATCAAGGACAAGGGCGAGATAATAAAGGGCGATATGAAGGACCCCTCAATAGCGGTACATTTCATGGCGACCTTTCCGTTTTTTGATGCGATGGTGCGGTTGTATGAGGATGACGGACAGTTCAAAAAAGCAGTTGACGAGCTGAAGGCCTCACTGCAGGCAGGAGAATAGAACACATGGTAAAACATATAGTAGCACTAGAGAAATGCCGGGGATGTGGTGAATGCGTGGAGATGTGCGGGCTGGAGCTGTGGGAGCTGGTTGAGACCGGGGAGGGCACAAAAAAGGCCCGTGCAATAGCCGAAGCAAAGGACATCTGTCATATGTGTCTGGCATGCCGGGATGCCTGTCCGGAAGATGCTATTACAATTATCGAAGTTGATGATGAAAAATAATATGACTTTTAAAGGAGTCCCCCCTCCTTTTAAGTGTCGTCCGGACCTCCCCCAGGAGGTCCGGCCAATACCCTCATATCTTAGGATGTATTATTCAGAGTAGTAACACACTATATAACAACTTAATTGCACAGGAGAGGTAATCCTCATGTCTAGAGCATATAGTAAAGGTGCAGTGGCCATATTACTTATGATAGCTTTCGGTATAGGGCCGGGATGCAGTAAGGCTAAAAGTAAGTTCAAAGTGCCTGATATTCAAATGATTACTTCTGAATATGTTCTTGCCGGTGATACCACCGACGGCAATGGTATATGGGTGACAGGAAATTTCGGGATAATCTTTCATTCCGGTGATGGCGGTGAAAACTGGACCGAACAGCAGTCAGGAACCGAAAATCTGCTTACAGATCTGGACTTTGTGGATTCTAAAACAGGATGGATTTCAGGTATAAAGGGCACAATGCTGCATACCTCGGATGCAGGCGCCACGTGGGAACAACAGAATCCCGGCACCAAACGTCATTTGCTGGCGCTGTCCTTTGTTGATAAGGACTATGGCTGGGCTATCGGTGAGTACACCACGATTCTCCACACATCGGATGGCGGCAAGAGCTGGGTCCGGCAAAGTGAGGAGCAGGACAGGATTTTGAGCGGGGTGCATTTTAGCGATCGTGATAATGGCTGGGTAGTCGGTGAAGAGGGCATTATCCTGCACACCACCAATGGCGGTACAACCTGGCAGAGAAATATGCCCACATTCTTTGAACGGGAAAATATTGAAGATGAGTATGAAAACCCCCGGCCTGCTCTTTTCGGAGTTTATTTTACGGATAAAAAGAACGGCTGGGTTTGCGGTATGGATTCAATGATTATGTATACCGCAAATGCAGGTGAAAGTTGGAAGATCGTTAATACAGGCCAGGACATTCTCTACAATATTGTTGTTAAAGGCGGCAGAGGATGGGCTGTCGGAGCAATGGGTACCTATATCCTCTCTAAAGACGGGGGCATAAGCTGGGAACTTCAGGAAGACAGTATTAAGTCAAAACTGGGCTTTGCCAATCTTTTCTTCAGCAGTCCGCAGAACGGTTGGGTTGTAGGACAGAGCGGCACCATGGTTTTTACAACTGATGGCGGAGACACCTGGACGTTTCGCTCCGGTCTGTCCTATGAAACCGACTGGTTTGAAATGCCTGAAGCTTTGGAGAAAACGATTATTGAATAGTAAAATAATTTTATAAGGATACAGAATTCATGGAACGATTTTCAGATTTTATCATTGAAAAAAGAAATATTCTGCTTGTCATTATCGTGAGCATTACGGTTCTTTTCGGCTACCAGGCCAGTCAGATGGAAGTGAAGACTATTTTCCCCGACCTGCTGCCACAAGGGCATGAATACATAGATGTGCATAATGAGGTCCGCAACGTATTCGGAGGTGCTAATCAGGTGCTGGTGATGGTTCAGGTTAAAAAGCCTGCAAAGGGTGGTAAGTATGAAGATATCTTTAATCCTGACACGCTGGGAAAAATCAAGTTTATCAATGATGAACTGCGTAAGTTCCATGCTGTTGACCGCTACAAGATTGAGTCTATTGCGCACCGCAAAGTCAGAACCATGAAGATGACCAGCATGGGGTATGTTTCCGAACCCCTCATGTGGCCTGATTTGCCCGAGAGCCCGGAAGCCCTTGAAAAACTGCGGCTGAATGTATACAGCAGCGGCAGGACCTATCCCGGCCTGGTTTCTATGGACAGCAAAAACGCACTTATCACAGTGGACTTCTTCGAGGAACACATTGACTATGCCACCTGTTTCAAGGAATTCAGGGAACTGCGGCGCATGATGGAAGATGAGAACCATGTAATAGCAATTGCCGGCGAACCCATGCACCTGGGGTATATTGACTACTACGTTGGCGATATCATCAAGATTCTTCTCTATACTATAGCTGCCATGATGGTGGTCTTTTTCATTTACTTCCGATCCAAGCGGGGTATGCTGCTTCCCATTGTGGCAGCACTGGTGAGCGCGGTCTGGGGTCTTGGTTTCCTGAGTCTGCTGGGATACAATCTTGATCCCCTGGTACTGGTGTTTCCCTTTTTGATTGCAGCCATGGCAGCTTCTCATTCCACCCAGGTGCTGAAACGCTACAAGGAAGAGGCCGCCAAGACCGGGGATAACAAACTGGCCTGCAAGAAAGTGATTCAAAGCCTGTTTGTACCCGGCTTTGCGGGTATTATTACGGATGCATCAGGTATTATCATTATTGCTGTTACACCGATTGCTATCCTGCAGAAAATTACACTGTCGTGTTCATTCTGGGCCTTTGCAACCGTTGTCATTGCAATGATCCTTGTCCCCATAATGCTTTCCTACATGCCTCTCAAGCCTGAAAAACCCGGCCGCAGCCTGCTTGATAAGGTTCTTACGGGTGCCGGAAACTGGATCAACCGCAGTGGAAAATACGTTATTACTGTTGCATCCATCGTGCTGTTTATCTGGGGCTGTACCTATCTGAACAAGATAACCATTGGAAACGCCGTACCGGGCTCAGAGGTCCTGTGGCCCTTTCACCGTTATAACGTAGACAGCTTTCGCATTACTTTCTCTATGCCGTATTTAAATCCCCTGTATATTATCTTGGATACCGGCAAATCCCAGGGGGCTGCCAAAGCAAAAGCAACTAAAGAGGTCCTGAATTTTGCCCGCTATATGAAACAGACCCCCAATAACAAGGTTGTGTTTGTCCAAACCCTGCAGGGTCGCATACCGGGAATACATGCCGGGATGCGGGGACGTGACCCGCGCTGGCGATTTCTGCCGGTTGATGACAGCCAGACCGAGTTCCTTTTCCGCTCAGCCCTGCAGATGGGAGGACCCGGTGCGTTTGATAAATACGTTGACCTGGGCGATCGTCAAATAAACATGGTTCTTTTCTGTAGAGACAAAACCGCTGATACCATAAAACAGGTTATCGGCAGGGTAAAACATTATATCGCGAATGAGTCCACCATTGAAGGTACTGACATGAAATATAAACTGGCTGGGGGAGCCGTAGGTGTTCAGGCCGGTATTAATGAGACCCTGACCCAGTACCAGTTAATAACGCTCGGACTGGCATTACTGGTTGTTTTTATTTTCTGCACATTTATTTTCCGATCTTTTGTTGCAGGTATTATTATCCTGATGCCGCTGCTGCTTTCCAATGTGCTGGCGTTTACTTTTATGGTGCTCAATAACCCGCCGCTGCCGCTGACAACTGCGACGCTACCGGTATCTTCTGTAGGAATCGGCCTGGGAGTCGATTACGGCATCTATCTGGTGAGCCGTATTATCGAGGAGTACAGAAGAAACGGCAAGGATCTTTCCGAGGCGGTTATCATTTCAATGGGTACAACAGGTAAAGCAATAATCTATATTGCTACGACACTAATCTGCGGGATTGTATTCTGGTTTCTGTCAAAGATGATGTTCCAGGCGCTCATGGGTCTGCTGCTGGCAATTATTCTGACGCTGAATATGCTGGGTGCTTTACTTGTTATTCCAAGTTTTGTTCTTCTGTTTAAACCAAAGTTTATTTTGGCTAAAAGATAACTAAATGGTAATTTTAGCAATGGGGGGAAGTATGAAGAAAAAAGTTTTATTTTCGCTGCTGGTCGTTTTTGGGATAGTCTTTTCTCTGCAGGGTCTTGATACGGCCCAGGCCACCATTTTTCTTGATGACGGCCGCCTGGAGATAAGCGGGTATTTCAAAGAACAGGTCTATATCCGCCGGAACTACCCCAAAGAAGAGAATGATTTTCATTCATCCAAGCTCAATTTTGCCCGTACCAGTTTTCTTGTTGAGGCTCTCTACAAATGGAAACAGGAAGATGACTACGCAGTAAACCTGTTTCTCGGGGTGCACTGGTGGTATGAGGCTATGGCCAAGATTGACGATGAGTTTCGACGGGGGGTGCCTCACAGGGTCCGGCATGAATACAGCATGCCCCGGCAAGATGATTTTATTTCAGAAGCCTATATTGATATTATAAAAGGACCCTGGCAGTTTAAAATCGGTAAACAGATCGTGGTATGGGGTGAGACCAACCTGCAGAGAACCGCAGACGTGATCAACCCCCTTGATCTGCGCTACGGTTCTCCGGGCACGGAAAACTGGGAAGATATCAAGCTGGGCCTCTACATGATCAGGGGTTTTTATCAGACCGAGCTGCCGGGCAGCCTTAATTTTGAGTTTATTTTTAACCCCGGCCATTTTGAAGCGCAGCGTCTGCCTTACGAGGGCACCCTCCGGGGACCCCATCCGGGAGCCACATCCTTTAATCCCGGTAAGATTTTCGGTATTACCCACTGGCAGTTTGAAAAGGCACGCAAGGATGAGCCGGGATGGGCACTCAGCAACTGGGAGTTCGGCTTCAAGGTAAGGGGCTATACCTGGGATATCGACTGGGCAATTTTCTATTTTAATACGCTCAACGATGCTCCTACGGCAAATGCTTCACGGCTGAACGAGTATACCTTGATATATGTGCGCAACGGGCTGGGCTCAATGGTGTTTAACGAGAACCGTCATCCCAATCCTGATTCATACCGTAAACGAGTCTTTAATTTTAAGCGCTACGAGGTGATCGGCGGTACAGCTCAGACCATCATTGATAAGCTGCACGGCTCGGAATGGCGTCTGGAATGGTTTTACGAGATCGGCAACCACTGGAATAAAGGGACCAATGGCGAGCGTGATGAAACTTATGCCGAAGTGCAGAGAGATATTGCCGGCTTCGGCCTGACCTATGCCGACCGGGGCCTGATACCCTATTTCGGCAGGCGCTGGTTTGACAGTAAAAAACTGACCTGGAGTTTTACTGTTTTCTACGAAAAGGTAATCAATCACGATGGTGACTTGATTCTTGACAGCGGCCGCGGCCACCGGCCCGGTGACAGTCATGCAACGGTCTTTACCTGGAGTTTTCAGCAGTTTGCTTTAAAAAGTAAGTTGATGTTCATGTTTACCGGAAGCTACAACCCGATTGGTAAATATTTCTTGAGCCCTATTATCTCGTATGCGCCGGGGGCTCACTGGCGCTTTGAGGCTGCCTTTGCAATATACGGATCATCAGCCTCCAGGAATAAGGGCCTATATGACAAAGACGGAGTCCTGATCCGTGCCCGGTATGAATTTTAGCGGTGTATACCACTTCGGTAGCCGCAGGGAACAGATACTAATTTTACGAGGAGGAATTATGAAGCTTCAAATATGTAAACAATACGCAGTATGTCTGGCAGTTATGACGACGATGATCATACCGGTGATGGTCCAGGCAGCCGAAGTAACCTTTCCGGTAGCAGCCTACAACGCTGAAGAGCTGGTCAAGATCAGGGAGTGGGAAAAAACCTGGGCCGGTAAAAAAATTGATCAAAACAATATCGACCAGATTGCCGAATTTCTGCCCGATGCCTTTGTGCAGGTATACAAGAACCATGAAAAATGGGGCGCTTTGCCAGATCAAAATTACTTCACGATTATACCCTACAAGCAGTACACTCCAACCAAGGGGATGATTGCCGCAACCAAGCAGTATTCCCCACAGGTAAAGGTTGATAGCGAAGGGTGGATAGAAAACTACAGCGACATAGCGGGCATGCCGTTTCCAAAACCCAAAACCGGACTGGAGGTTGCCTGGAACTTTGATTTCAATACACACGGTGACGCAAACCATTATTTTAATTTTGGTCCTGTCATTACTCCGGGAGTACAGGTGGAGCGCAGAACCAAAACAGAGCGCTGGGAGCTGTTTTACATTCACAGAGTGGACGTAGAGCCGTTGCCCAAATATGAGAAGAACAAAAAAGGTATTCATCGCGGTATGTTTCAGCACATGTATGATCCGGCGGAGAGCCGCAATACACGTTTTTTCAATCTGCGCTACATTGATCCCAGCAAAAGCGATGACGGGTATATGTACTATGCCCCGTTTCGCAGGATCAGGAGGATTGCGGTGGGGCAGCGCACCGACACGGTGGACGGCTCAGACATTATCTATGATGATGAGTATGGCTGGGACGGTCATATCCTGCGCAATACCTACAAGCTGGTCGGTACCAAGGAGCTGCTGTGTTCGCGGGAGTTTAATCCCAAAGATCGCATTCGCCAGGAGGGTCAGGCAATACCTGCAAATGTAACCCGCTCGCGTCATAAGACCTATGTGATTGAGGTAAAAAGTAAAGATCCTCACTATATCTACTCAAAGCGTATCTGGTATGTTGATCCTGAGAGCTATTATATAATGTGGACAGAGCTGTATGATGACCTGGACCGGTACTGGAAATGCTTTCAGGTGCTGACTCGTGATTTTACCATGCTGAACGGCGAGAACAAGAAGATGATCAGCGGGTATATATTTATTGACTTTCAACGCACGCATGCATCAAACCTGTGGATGGACTGGAAGGAAGTCGGGTTGAAGAAAGTTGATAAAAGACTGTTTACCATACAGAATTTGCAGAAGACATATTAAAAGAAGTGTCTGAAGTGCGCTAAAGTGCCTCTTATAAAACGGGCGTAGTCAAGCAAAAAAGTTATCAAGAACTATTTAATTTAAAGCAATAAAACGATAAGGATTCATAGT
>JANQFE010000106.1 GCA_028278025.1 Thermodesulfobacteriota bacterium
CAACCTGATACCGCAGGCTGCAGGCGTGCCGAAAGGTTTCTCTGTAGTAAACACTAGGAGATAGTGTGTTCACTATATGCTGACGAATAATGCGGGCTAATCTTGCTGATTTCACTCCTATACCAAGAAACGGATATCCTTTAGATTGTTTTAAGTTGTTGGCGGTTCATCAGACAGGGGATATCCCGGGTTTGACGTCAACCGGGGATCAAGTGCCCGTTTAATTTTAAGTACAAGTTCATGAAAGTTGCACATATGCGGTGCGGCCAAGTATGCCATATCTCCTATAAGCCATGACGGCACCATATTTCTCTTTAGAGCCTCCTTGATGGTCTGTATATATCCCTGCAATACGGAGGACCCGGCCTTTATGTCGTGCTCAAAGAAGATGAATGCTTCCGTTTCGGAAACATGGCCTAATTGATAGGAGTTGAGGTAGTCGTTATGGAGGTCGCCCTCAATAAAATGTCCTTTTTTCTGACCCTCTTCCACGATGGGCCACATAAACTCCTCACTCATTTTATAGCTGTGATCGATTGAATCAAAACCAATGCCTCCCATAATAAAGAAGTCTCCTGCAACCCTGAAAAGCCTGTTGGATGCACCTGTTCTAATCTGTTCTTCCAGCACTCCTCCGATCTCCCAGAGTTCCGACCCTTCCTGAATATAGGTGCCTGCATGTTCCAATACTATGGCATCGAGCACCTTTTGCTCATAGGCAATCTGGCGGGGTGAAGAAAAGCCGACAAGAACAACGGACAGAACATTCTTCCATTCCTGTTTGAACTGCGACCACCGCTTCCAGAAATATTCAACCGATGGTGATACGGCTGCTAAAGCAAAACTTCCAGGAATTCCGTGTACTGCACATGCTATTTCTTCATGTCCTATTTCATACACAGCGTTAATAAGGTCTCTTTTGTCGTCAAACTGTATTAGATTCAGTTTGAAGCTTTCTTGCGGAAGTTCTACTGAAAAATCGGGATTTGTTCCCTTGACGGGAAATGTTTTTGGGCCAGGGTAGGGAAACAATTTCACGGCCATGGCGGTAACCATACCCAACCCTCCGCAGTGACCCGAGTCGGCCCGCAACAGCCCCTTCAGGTTCATCCCGGCACAGTCTCCCCAGAACCAGTCTCCGTTTACGTTGCTGCGGGAGCCGATCTTCAACAATTCTCCATTGGGAAGAATCCAGTCACAGCCAAGCACTCCTTTGTTATAACCAAATTTGTGACTTGTTCCTCCCATTCCCTGAAATACATTATTGGCAAGCACTGAAACCTGTGCCCCCGCTTCCGGTGTGCTCAGCGTTAGGCCCACTTGCATGGCCTCAGACTGAAGCTGCGCATAGGTTACATAGGGCTCTATCACTGCATACATATTGTCTGTGTCGATCTCAAGAATGCGGTTCATCCGTTTGGGGTCGATGATGATCGTATCCTGACGGACAGGTATCGTCGGTGGTAAAAAGTTAGACCCAACCGGAATGTAATTAAATTGGTATTTGTTAGCAATTTTTATTATTGTCTGGACATCTTCCGTGCTGCCCGGAAGGACAACAGCAGCAGGCCGGTATCTGCCGGACTGAGCATGAGTAAAGTGAATAAGCCACATATAGCTGTAAGCTGATGTTACCGAAGGATCATCACATACATTTTCCGGCCCCAGAGCGCACTCAATGGCCTGATAAGCTCCTGTTGGCAGACCCATGTTACCCTCCCTCGCTTAATTGCTTAACATTTTGGTTCAAATAAGGTGCCCTGTGCACTATTTGAACTTACTCAAAATTATGTACCGAACCCCTAAATAATTGACATGTCAATTATTATCGTAAAAAAATTCTTTCGAGAGATTTCTTTCCAGCTTTCGTACAACCACCTTACAGGTTTCAATTTCTTTGCTGTTCAGTCCGGACAGGGCCTGTTTGAGAGTGACGATGGGGCTGTTGAAAAACCCCCATCAGTCCCGCCACGGCGGGATTGCGCTCATCATGCGTCACTGCGATCCGCCGCGGCGGACCTCATTCCATCTATGATTTCGCACGCCTTGCATCTTGACATTTTTGAACAGCCCTGCATAAACTACTTTTTCAACACACCCACGATCCCCTAAAAGTCCATTATAAATAAAAGGATTAGCAGAAAATAATTGATTAGTCAACTATATTTTTATGGTGGCTCGCTTGTTCTTTTGCTTTTAGCGTCCAAATAAAATATTGACAATTTAAAGTCATAATTTAAAATAGCATATATGTATATTCCGCGCTTATTGGAAAAAACCCTTAAAGAGGCTTTAAAAACATTTCCAGCCGCATTTGTCGGTGGTCCGAGGCAATCCGGAAAAACGACCCTGGTAAAAAAAATTTTAGGGAAAAGCCATACATATGTCTCTCTGGATGAACTGGACATCCGCTCTTTTGCTATTGATGATCCGCGCGGCTTCCTTGAGCGATACGGCCCACCTTTGATTATTGATGAAATTCAGTATGCTCCTCGATTGTTGTCTTACATAAAGGCACGTATCGATGAAAGCAGAAGCCCCGGCCATTGGGTTATAACGGGCTCACAGCAATGGGCGTTGATGCGGAACATTAGTGAATCGTTAGCAGGCCGTGTTGCTGTTCTGACCCTATATCCTTTTTCATTGGAGGAAATGACAAAACAGTTAAGGCTTACGTTTGATGAAGCAAGTTTATTTGTTTCTCATTTGATAAAGCAAAGAGATGCCAACAAAAAAACAATTGCGCATGGCACGTGGCTTCTCAACGGTGGGTATCCAGAACTGTTTGTAACCCGGAACCTTTCAAGAAAACTCTGGTTTTCAAGCTATGTCCAGACCTATATTGACAGGGATATTCGCGGGACTATTAAATCGGCCAACCTGAATGAATTTGAAAAATTTTTGCGAATACTGGCCAGCCGCACTGCCCAGGTTCTTAATTATTCGGTCATTGCACGGCAGGTGGGGGTAACGGTACCAACGGTCAAGGCGTGGGTTTCGCTTCTTGAAGCCAGTGGTATTATTTATTTATTACCTCCGTATTACCGAAATTTTGGAAAACGGCTGATAAAATCTCCAAAGTGTTATTTTATGGATACCGGTCTGGTATGCTATCTTGTTGGTCTTCAGAGTACTGAGCATCTGTTGAAGGGTCCAATGGCCGGGGCACTGTTTGAAACAGCCTGTGTTACGCAATTTATTAAGCGCTTTTCAGCCTTAGTCGATCCCTGCTCATTATATTTCTGGAGAAGTACTGACGGCCTTGAAGTTGACCTGTTGATTGAATCTGCTGAAAAAAATATCCCTATTGAAATTAAACTTTCTGCAACAATAAGCATTCAGCATGCACAATCATTAAGAAAATGGATGGCTGTTTCTGGGGGAAGCTCAGAAGTCGGGGTGATTCTGTCCTGTTCAAGGCAGGGTGGGCTGATAAGCCGAGATATATTCAATTGTCATTATTCCTGGCTATAGGGGATGATGGTTGGTTTTTGACTGAGACGGCGAGGGAACAATGTGGTATAGGGATGGGTGTTTTTTCTAGCTCGTGACCATCTAAAAGGTAGGTAGTGTTTTGCTTCCTCGCAATTTTCTAAACTGTCCGTCAACCGTCCGTATTGAAAACAATTTTCTAATTGCAGTGCATAATCCATAAATACCTTAGCGGTAAACTGGTTGAAAGCTCTTAAGCAAATTGCACTGCAGCTGCTAAATAAGTAAATATTAACCGGCACATTGCATTTAATCGGACAAATAGAGGACGGCAACCAACACATTAAGAAAGTTTATGTTCATAAAGGGATAATTTTCCATGCCCAAAGAATCTCTACTTATCAACTCTTCATATTTTCATGACTTGGCAAACCTGCTTAACGAGGGCCTTTTCTTTATTAATGCCGATTGTGATGTATTAAAAACAAACCGCTCTTTTTTTCACATGCTGGGCTATGATGAAAAAGATATTTCCGGGTTGAATTTCATGGACCTGCGCTATGACGTTCCCGGTGAATCGGAGCTTATGCAAAAGCGCATTAATCTGTTTAAGATGCATACCCTTGAACAAGCTGAGAAGAAGATTTTGGAAAATTCCGGTGATGCTATTATTATAACAGATTTCAATCTTAGGATTGTGACCGTAAATGATGCCGCCCGACGTGTCCTCGGATATGAATCTGTAGCGGGCCTTATCGGTAAAATTATTATGGATTTAACGCCCTTTGAAGGCACCCATGAATGTACGACCGGCGAGAAGATAACAATTGACGAAAATTGGCGCAAGCGGCAAACTGCGATTGCCGATGAAATGTTCGTACAGGGGAAAGCACGCAGCGAAACGTACCTTTTTCAGAAAGACGGAAAGCTGGTGCCCCTTGAAGTGACCATGTCTTTGCTTAAAGACAGCCGAGGAGGCCGTCGGGGTGCCATTAGTATATGCCGGGACATTACAGCTCGAAAATTGTCAGAGAATAAGATCAGGGACGCTTACAAGGATTTGGAACAAAAAGTGGCTGAGCGCACACGCAACTTGCAGGAAGCCAACACTGCACTAAGAGTGTTGGTGAAGGACCGGGGTGCGGAGCGTCAGGAACTGGAAGAAAGGATTCTGGCCAATGTTGAAGAACTGGTGCTGCCGCATCTGCAGGCATTGAAAGAAGGCCGCCTGGAAAGAAACCAAAAGACACGCGTGGAGATTGCTGAGGCGAACCTGCATGAGGTGATAGCTCCTTTTTCCGAACAACTATCATCAAAATTCATGAAACTGACCCCTACTGAAATCCAGGTTGCCAGCTTTATTAAACACGGCAAAACCACGAAGCAGATTGCAGAAACGCTGAATTTAGCCTACGAAACGATTGAAACCCACCGCAAAAATATCCGCAAAAAACTGGGCCTTCGCCATAAAAAGGCTAACCTGCGAACATACCTATTGTCCATTAAGTAACGGGTATATTGAATACCTGTATTATAGCTTTTTTTTCACTGTTGTGCGTCTTTTCTTTGTGAGATATATAATATTACAGAACAAATACAAATTTCCTTTTCCAACGAAAGGAGGTTGCCTGTGAAATATCAACCAGCAAGTATACTGTGCAGCGTCTTTTTCCCTTGATACCAATGACATGCCTGTATTCGGGAAGAATTTCGACTGGAAAACCGGGCAGGGCCTGGTGATTCTTAACAAGCGCGGTGTTTCAAAGACCGCGGCAATCGCTGCTGAGGCTGTTGAAGGTGAACCTGTCAGCTGGATATCACAGTTTGGCAGTGTAACCTTTAACTACGTGGGCCGTGAGTTTCCCATGGTTGGTATAAATGAGGCCGGTCTGGTGGTTGCAGCCCTGGGGACGCGCTGGTCAGAATATCCCGCGTGTGATTATGACTCTCTGACAAACAGTGCAAAAAGCAGATTGAATAGGTGAGACGCACGTATTGTGAGGGAAAAAAGAAAATTCAAAACGGAAGACAGGTGCCACGCCTGTTCAGGGCTTTCGATTCTCCATATATCGAATTTCATACTGAACAGTATTGCCAACGCCCCAAAAAATTTCTAAAAACCCCTGACAGCTCATATTGAACGCTCACTATAAATTTTTATTGACATGATAGATTAAAATTAGACAGTATGGGTTTGCAGCAGCACGATACATTGAAATCGGCATGTCTGCTTCATGATCACATACCTCTGCCCGGTTCCAGGGTTATTGAGAATCTCTTTATCAGGTTGATTTTTTCGTCAGAATTCGAGGTAATTCCTGAAGCAATGTATCCAAAGGTATAATTTCAATATTTCCTTCCCTCAAAAGACGTTTTCCTCCATAGACGAAAAATGCTTTTGCTATCGGATAATCTTTTAAAAATGCCTTTAAACCGCTAAGCATTGATTTTGAAATACGCCCCGTCCTTTTAATTTCGAATGCAAACAGCCCCTCCTGTCCATACAGGATAAAATCTACTTCGACTTTATTTGATGTTCTCCAATAGTAAATATCGTAATTGGTTTCAAGCACATTTTTAAGTGTGTTAAGCTCTTGAAAAAGCAATGTCTCAAAAGCAGCACCTTCCGCCTCTTCAGGCATATCCAAAGGACCCATCGGGCGTAATGTGCGGAAAACTCCCACATCAAAAAAATAGAATTTTGGATGAGAAGCCAGCCTTCGTTTTGCTTTTTTTGTAAAAACAGGAACCCGATGGCCTATAAGTAAGTCTTCCAGGATAGAAAAATAGTTCTCAACAACTTTTCTTTCGATTGAGCATTCCCGCGCTACTTCTGTAATGTTTAAAACCGCTGCCTGTGAAAAGCTTGCGGCTTCTAAGAATCTTGTAAAAGCAGACAAGTTTCTTGTTAAACCTTCCTGTTTTACTTCCTCCTCAAGATAGGTGCGAACATAGCTTTCAAGATACTTTTTGGGTTTTGATTCACAATAAACGCTGGGAAGATGTCCAAACTTTAAAGAATGCTCTAAAGAAAAATCTTTTCCAAGTTCTTTGGCGGTTAATGTATGCATTGAGTATGAAAGTGCTCGGCCGGCTAATAAATTTTGTCCTCGTTTCCTTAATTTTCTTGGGCTTGACCCGGTAAGAATGAATTTCCTGCGCTCGTTTTCAATGAGGCGGTGGACTTCATTAAGTATTTCCGGAATTCGTTGCACTTCATCAATAATAATCCAATCGTTAAATCTATGGGGGATAAGGTTTTCAAGCCTTTGTGGTCGGGCTAATAAATCATTGAATAGTTCTGATTCAAGCAGATCCAGGTAAAGTGCTTTGGGAAATGTTTTTTTTACCCATGTTGTCTTTCCCGTGCCCCTCGGACCAAACAGGAAGAAGCTTTTATTTGTAGGTGGTGTAATTAATCTGGAGTACATAATTCCATTTTGCATATATTTTTTGAGTTGTAAAGAAAAAATTGAATATTTTGGCGCTGTACCTTGTGCAGTTGTTTTTTTGTTTGTGGTTTATGATGGTTTGAAGAACAAATTTTAAACAGGTAGATTTGCAATATTACATTAGTAAATTAAAATTAATCTGATTAATGAACGATTTTACCGTTGGAGTACCAGTGATTTTTATCAACCGCATCAATTCCTCTTCCGCGGACATTTTGAAACGTTTGAGGATCAGCATCAGATATAACATACCAGTCTCGTGAAATGACAAAAACATGGTTTTTGTCTTTGGCGTATATCCATCCAATATATTCAAAGCTTAATAAAAATGAAATTATGTCGTTTTGTTTTTTTGCGATTTTCTATCCATACAGTACTATTTAATATTCTCCCTTTTATCCTACTCCTAGAAAGGGGCAGACAATGAGAAGAATGGCTAGAAGTCTTGTATTCACAGCATTTATAATAGTCGGTTTTATCTTGAGTGGGGGGGAGTTCGTTTGCGCAGGAGTGTTATGTGCCTGTCCATTGACTTTTTCATGTCAGCTATTAAACAAGCCTACCAGCTGACCCCCTAGAGAGCTTTAATTTCTTTCCCTTCCTGTCGTGAGGTGCCTCTCGAATTACACCGTTATAATTTTTTTGTATTTGTGATTTAAACAACTTGAAAAAAAAAGAAGAATATACTAGGAATGTGAATTATTAAACCTTAGACAAATTGTTTATAGGACACTTTTGCTTTGTAATTTTTTAATATAGACAGCAGCCCGTATGGGTTTGTCCCATAAACGTATTGATAAACTCTTTGTTGTCATGTCTGCCCGAAGGGGTTGATATTTTTAATATAGAGTTTCATATACCTATATGGAGTAAAGATACGACCAATGTTGGGGGGTGCCAATATAGAGTTGAGAGTGGGGGGGATGGGGCAGTACAAATGGGTTTTTTCTGCGAGCGATGCTGTGGCCTCGCTGGGACACAATTGTTTTTACTGCCTTGACGCGCAGCGGGATTCTCCCCAGTGCCCATCAATGACGTGGAATCACCCGCCGTATTCAGTCTGTACTGATGACTTTTCGATCACGACCCAGCCCGGCTGGCTGGCCGAGAATACGGGTTGCCAGTGCCAAACAGTACCGTCTGCGGAGATTCCGGTGAGATCGATAACGTCACCTGGAGCGATAACCAGGGCGGCGAAGGTAGTCTTTCAACGTTTACCGGTGAAGGAAGCGGCAACAGCGGCACCTTCTGGCTGCGCAACCACGAGGGCGTAGGCGGTATCGGCCTTTGCCTGAAACGGCAGATCGACATGGAGACCCTGGAAGATGCGTGCATTGAGAGCGGTCAGTAACTAGTCCGATATTGCTTACCGGGGTGCATCTGATTTGAGGAATCTTACAAGATCCATTCACGGACAGGGTACCGCCGGAATCTATCTTTTTGGGAAAGGAGGAATGTGAACGGTCCTGATTACATCAAAATAACCACTGGCCTTTTCATCGTGTTGAATCCTCTTGTGCTTATTCCGGTGTTTTTAGCCTTAACGGCTGAGATGACAAACAGACAGAAGCGTATGGTAGCCATAACCACAAGTATTGCGGTCTTCGTTATCATGACGATTACCCTGTTTTTGGGTCAGCATCTACTCTCATTTTTTGGGATAACAGTGGGTGACTTTCGCATTGCCGGAGGCCTCCTTATTCTTTTAATGGCTATCACAATGGCCCGGGCCAAAGATGAAGAGATGCGCTATAGCGACAAAGAGCATGACGAAGCTAAAACTAAGGACACCAATATTGGCGTGATCCCTTTGGCCACTCCCCTTATGGCGGGACCAGCTGCCATGAGCGTCGCGATTATAGATGCCGAGCTGTGCAGTACCATCGAATCCCGGGTTATTTTGGTGGCTATTATTGCAAGCCTATGCATGCTGCTTTGGTTGGCCATGTCCCTTGCCGGAGAAATCGGCCGTTTTTTGGGGCACACGGGTCAACAGCTCCTGACCCGCATCATGGGCCTTATTCTGTTGGCCTTGTCTATTGAATTTCTTACAACAGGAATCAAGCAGGTCTTCAATTTGTCACCCTAGTAAATAATGTTCGGCTGCAGATAAGGGGGATTAAGGGGACGTCCCCCCTTTGCTTTTTTGAGAATATCATACTGATACCAGTACAAATGTTTTTTGATTTTGGGTTCTACGTTTAGCTTACATTATGCCTCGGGCTAAGGTTCTCACTTAGTACAGAACCTTTGAGAATCCAATGGAGCGGTGTGTGGCATCACGAGATGAACCAGGGCAGACACCGGGAGGCTAGCCCGCATTATTGATGACTATTAACGGCCAGCCTGCGGCATCGGGCTGCGTGCTTCAGGCTATGTGCTCGCAAAAACAGCTACTTTCTTGATTACCAGACATGGCTCGCACCGCCTTTGCAGCCCCATCCGATGCCACCGGCTGCAGGCGTGCC
>JANQFE010000034.1 GCA_028278025.1 Thermodesulfobacteriota bacterium
CCTCCTGGAGCAAGTGCTTATGATGGTACGGGGTAAGGGCACCCACGTAGTGCAGCTGTAGCTGCTCCACAATGGCCAGATTTTTTTTGGAATTGTTGCGCCACCATCAAAAACCACCGTGTGCTTGTGGCTGTCCAGCCCTAAAGCTATCAGCCTGCTTTTAACTGAATTGATAACCAAAGCTGAGCAACGTCTCAATGACATTAGTACATATCATCCTGAAATAGTGATAGAGAAATATAGTATTGAAAAAGACCATGTGCATTTGGTCATAATCATACCACCGAAGTTTAAAGTTTCTGAGGCAGTTGGAAAAATAAAAGCCAACACAAGTGGAGAGATACGGAAACAATTTGCTTGGTTAAAAGAAGAATATTGGCGCAATGAGTTTTGGTGGCCGGGCTTTTTTTCATCAACGATTGGGATAAATGAAGAAATCATAAAGCGTTATGTCGAGTTTTAAGAAAAAGTTGATAAAGGTGCTATCCAGTTAGGTTTTGGTTTTTAGGGCCACGGGCGTAAGCCCGTGGGTATCTACTACTTCTCTACGGCTGTCTACTGCGCGGTGGGTCTTGTATCGCAGCTTTGAGCAGCCTTTGCCGTGTCGCGTTACCGATGCATCCGGATCGGTCATTGATATATGTGCCTTAGGGCTATGCCTTTTTTGTCTATCTGCTGCTGTTCCAGCCCTTTCTCAAACTTGTTCTAACCTTTTCGTAGGTGTTTCTTCAAGCTGCCCTGCTTTATCACAGAGTTCTCTGAGGCATTGGCCTCTATTAAACTGGCATCGGTAAACAGCTTCTTGCCTGCTACCAGTCCCTCTGTTACGCACTGGCCCACTACCTGCTCAAACAACCCCCGAAACACCTCTACGCCCCAACGACCCCGGGCTTTGCTCAATACACTGTGGTCGGGTACCTCACTGTCTATATCCATTCCTAAAAACCACAGCCAGTCCAGCCTCACCGGCAATGTCTCCATTAACTCCCGCTCAGACCGCACATTGTACAACACCAACAGCAGCATCAGTTTCAGTATTACCGGCGGGGGGACACTTACATTGCCATTGGCTCCGTAGCTGTCCTGGACCTGGCTGTATATAAAATCAAAATCTATTACCTTATTGATCTTTCACAGTAGGTGCTTATGAGATACCCGCTCCTCCAAACTGATCTCCTCATAAAACAGCTTCGATTGCCTGCCTTTCTGCCTTCCCATCATGATGATAAATCCCTCTTGTGTTTTAATTTGAGAGGGATTATATCATGGGTATCTTTCTTATCAAAGGGGTTGGGCAACAGCCCGTTAACAATTAACACAATAATGGGTTTATCTATGGAACTTTATGATGTTGTTATTGTTGGTGCAGGTCCTGCGGGACTGAGTTGTGCTCAAGTGCTTGATCAGGCAGGTAACAGGGTCCTCCTTATCGAAAAAAATGAAAAAATCGGCCCTAAAATCTGTGGCGGAGGAGTGCGCCTGTGTGATTTTGAAAATCTGGGTATGTCTGAAGATTTAATCGCCTGCAGATTCGAGGAGGCGGGTATTCAGTATGTAACCATTGATCGCAGTGTGCTGGGTCAATGGCAGGCAAAAAACCTGAGCACAAATGTTTGTCTAAGAACAAAAACAATAGTAACGGCTATAAAAAAAGATTACATTATCATAAACAAAACCGAAAAAATCGGCTACAGATATCTTGTCGGGGCGGATGGATCTCTTTCCAAGGTACGGAAATATCTTCAAAGCAAGGGAACCCTCCCGCAAGAAAGGTATATACTCATAGGAATTCAGTATCTCACACATAACTATAAGTACCCGAAGGCTGAGTTTATAGTTGACAAAAATCTTTTTCATATATGGTATGCGTGGATATTTCCGCATATTGATAAGGTTGCGATGGGGTGCTGCTGCGGTAAGGGTTTTATGTCTGCAGGGCAACTAAAGAAAAACTTTGCCCAATGGCTTCGGCAGCGGCACATTGATGTGTCGGATGCAAAGCTTCAAGGGTTTCCCATAAACTGTGATTACCACGGATACCGTTTTGATAATATTTTTCTTGCCGGCGATGCAGCCGGGCTTGCTTCTTATAGAACAGGAGAAGGTATCCACCAGGCGCTGGTATCAGGTGAAGAAATCGCCCGCACGATTATTGATCCGGACTATATTTCTAACCCCCTGACAAGTCTTATAAAAAAGAAGCATAGTAGTGAGAAAATATATAAACAATGAATACAGTACGTTTTGATAAGAACTTGTCGTGAAAATGGAGACGCCGTTTGTCAAGGTAGTTGTCGCCTGACAGTTTTCATTTAAGTGCCTTGCTTAGCGCTGGCTGCAGCACATTCTGACAATCTGTTCCTCCTCCTGCGCACTCATTTTGTTTGGCGGCTTCCAACAGCGTCTTATATTTATCTTCAGGTGTCCATTGCCCCGGGCCTGTCGATTGCATGGGTTGGTGTCAGGCCTTCGTAATAAGCTATTAAGCATACTGTAATCCGAACTTGTATGTTTAGAAACCGCAGAATCTTGCAGACTTGCACGGACTTTTTGCTTCCGCAACCCTGCGGAAGCAAAACTCTCAGGGCCCTTTGGGCCTGAAAATTTATAAAGGTATACGGGTGAACTGGATTATCACTAGGACTCTGTCATTTTTTGTTGATAGCGTCCCTTCCTGGAACGCTACCCTGGCCGGCGGGCCTGTCTGCCTGCTATGGTCTGTTGCCTGCCTGTATTGTGCCGGATATTGTAAAAAATATAGAGGTTTTAAAACAGGATACAGCCGTAAACTTTTCCACTTTCTCATATTTATGAGCGCTGCGGTAATACAATGGATATGGGGCATAAAAATTGTGTGCCTGTTTGGCAGTATGTGTACCCTGGTAATATTCTATGCTATCTTTCGAGGAAATGGAAATCTGCTCTATGAGGCAATGGCTCGCGAGAAGGATGAACCTCATCGTACCCACTACATAATTGTTCCATTTTTCGCAACGCTCATCGGCGGGTTAGCAAGTAATATTCTCTTCGGGCAAATTGCTGTTATCGGTTATCTTGTCACAGGATTAGGTGATGCTGTAGGTGAACCGGTTGGAACCAGGTTCGGCAAACACACCTACAAAGTTCCTTCGCTTACTTCGGTTAAAGCGATCAGAAGCTGGGAAGGTTCTGCAGCAGTTTTTGTAATGTCTTTGCTGGCCATCGTTGGGGGGATATTTCTCATACCGGAGCTTGAGTTTAGCCGGTGGTCACTGCTGATGATTCCGGTATTAGGATTAATCTGTACTTTAACCGAAGCCGTCTCACCCCACGGCTGGGATAATACAACGATGCAGGTGATCCCCTCGTTTTTAGCTGAATTCTTTTTGGGAACAAATACATAAAAAGGGCAAAGGAGATAAAAATGGCTGATATTGTGGGAATTTGCGGCAGTGCCCGCAAAAAGGGCAGTACGGCTGCACTGTTAAAGGAAGTACTCGCATCAACCGGCATGGAATCCGAACTGATATTTCTCTCAGACCTCAACATCGGTTTTTGCACGGGCTGTCTTTAATCATCTTCCAGCGTTGAGGTGTCCCCCAGCGGCAGGCCCAGCTCTTTGGCCTTTAATACCCGGCGCATGATCTTACCGCTCCTGGTCTTGGGAAGCGAATCGATAAACTCTATCTCTCGCGGAGCCGCAGCACTGGAAAGGCGCTTCATAACGAATTTCTGGATATCATGCTGCAGCTCGTTTGTAGGCTCATGGCCTTCTTTTAATGACACAAAGGCTTTAACCACTTCCATGGCGATCTTGTCCGGCTTGCCGATAACACCCGCTTCGGCCACGGCCGGATGCTCGATCAGTACCGACTCAACTTCAAAGGGACCTACCAGGTGGCCGGCTGTGTTGATAACATCATCGGCACGGCTTACAAACCAGAAGTAGCCTTCCTCATCTTTTTTGGCTCTATCGCCCGTGATGTACCATCCGTTTTTAAAACGCGACTGGTACAAATCTTCCTTTTCCCAGTAGGTGCGAAACATGGACGGCCAACCCGGCCTAACCGCCAGATTGCCTTCCCGACCGGGAGGCAGCTCGTTAAAAGCATCATCCAGAATCCCCGGGGTAATACCCGGGAAGGGGCGCCCCATGGAACCGGGCTTGATGTCCTGGATCGGGTAATTGGCAATCATGATGGCACCGGTCTCGGTCTGCCACCAGTTGTCATGAAACGGCATGCCGAACACCTGCTGCCCCCAGACAACCGCTTCGGGGTTAAGGGGTTCACCAACACTGCACATGTAGCGCAGTGAGTCAAGGTTAAACTGCCCCGGCAGGTCATCTCCGGCTTTCATGAGCATGCGAATGGCAGTAGGGGCTGTGTACCAGACCGTAACTTTCCACTGTTCGATAAACTTGTACCAGCGCCGGGCACTGAACCCGCCTTCATACACTACCTGGGTAATACCATTGGACCAGGGCCCGAACATCCCGTAGGACGTGCCGGTGACCCAGCCCGGGTCAGCCGTACACCAGTAGGTGTCTTCGGGATGCAGATCAAGCACGTATTTTGCCGTAGCATAATGTCCCACCACGGCTCCGTGCACGTGTACCGCCCCCTTGGGTTTACCGGTAGTACCGGAGGTGTAGTGCATGATGGCATAGTCTTCCTTGCCGGTTTTGACTATCTCAAATGATTCCGAGGCCCGGCCCATGGCCTCTTCATAGGCGAGAGCCCCGGAAAAATCGGGAGCTTGTTTACGGTTCACCATAATAATTTTTTCCAGGTTGGGAAGTCCAGGCAAAATGTCTGTTATTTTCTTTATAAGGGCCGGGCTGGTGACCAGTACCCTGGCCCGGCTGTCAGCCAGGCGGTCATTGACAGCTTCTGGACCGAATGCCGAAAACAGGGGTCCGATGACCCCGCCGGCTTTGAGGGTTCCCAAAATACCGATGAAAATCTCAGGGACCCGCTCCAGGAAAAAGAAAACCCGGTCGCCTTTCTGTATACCGGTTTCATTAACGAGAACATTGGCAAATTTATTGCTCAGACGTGCCAGGTCCGCAAAACTGTATTCCTCGACCTCGCCTTTGGTGCTCTCCCAAACAAGAGCCTTCTTATCCCGCCGCTCTGTCTGCAGATGGGCATCAACCGCTATATGGGCAATGTTGATATGCTCACTGTCAAACCAGTCAAGCTCCCGGGAGACCGCATCCCAGCTGAAGGCCTCCCGTATAGTTTGATAATCTTCAAGATTGGGTTTGGTGGCGTGCTGCTCTAAGGGCTGTTTGGTTATCTTCTGATATTCCATAGCTACCTCCCTTATGTTATGGCGGGTTACGATTTTTACTTAGACGAAATTTTCGATTCCACCAGCTGAACCAGCTCACCCACGTTTTCCAGATCAACCAGATCATCAGTCGGCAGTTCAATACCAAACTGCTTACTGATTGCTTCAGAAAGGTTCAGCAGTGCCAGAGAATCTGCACCCAGATCATCCTGGAGATGGGCTTCTTCTTCCACCTCGTTTTCATCCACGGAAAAATGTTTGGCAATCATCTGTTTGATATCATCAAAAAGAGCCATAGCACCCCCTTTCATCTGCAAGCTGCAATAACGTGCCTTATTACATTACCAGGCTGGCCGGTAAAAATATGTACTATTACTATTAAATGAAGACCCTTATTTTGTGCGTTCGGAGAGAGGAAAGTTAAATCTATAAATTTTATAGATTTAATATAGTTTATACATAGTGAGCGTTTTGGTCAAGACATTTTTTAGTTTCTGGAAGGATACAACCACCGGGCAGATCAGGATTCACTTTTTAATGTCTTTTATACTAACTGCAGACCGACGCAGACTAACACAGATATTTCAGGCGGACGTCTTGTCCGTCTGAAAACTGCAATCACTTCGTGATAGATAAAACTACATTGATACATGTGCTTATAACATAGGATATCCGGTTCTTCTAGGCCTGCAAGGCCTTTGGTGGTTTTTCTCCCGCACTGTCGCGGGAGAAAAAAAGTCCGCGCCCGTCAGCGTAATTCTGCAGTTAGTCTTATTGTTGATTATTTCTTTTCTAATCAGCAACCGTGGATTGACATAAACGGCAATTATTTCGTAATAAAAAAAATGATTTTAATCACAAGAAGTGCTTAAGAGGCTATTCTATTGCTGCTCTGCTACCTCAAGCAGGAGGGCTTCAAGCGCTGCAAATTCTTCAGGATCTTGCAGATCATGCTCGGTCAGGTTGAAAACTTCTGCTTCAGCACCTTCGCGGTCGAGGATGACGACATCACGGTAGGCAGCCTCCCAGGTTCCCCACCAGTCGGCCTCTTCAGTATCCAGCAGCCAGGGCAGGTCACTGCCTTCGGTCATAGCCTCGTTATTGCCTAAACCGGCCTCATTGACGCCGAGAATGAAAATATCATTGTTCGGATGTTCGGCATCGATTTTTTTCTGAAGCTCATCCAAACGCACAAACTGTGCGTGACAATAGACTCAGGTCGAGGCACCAAAGTACCAGGCCGAGACAAATCCCAAAAAATCTTCAGGAAGGATATACTGACCAAAACTGGAAGATGTGGTATTAACATCCTGCAGAGCGCCCTTGCGGGGAGTGTCTTGGGGACCGCCGCCGTTTGGGTTGCAGCCTGTCAAAAAGGACAGCCAAATCACAGCTGTTAGTACCAACATTTTTCTTATCATGTGTATTTAGTAACGCAGAATGCGTGACTTGTCAAAAAGATAGCAAAATTCCGTGAAAATGTTATAATGTTTGCTGATAAAAATACAAAATTCGTCTTAACCTGTATGCAGAGAGGATTATAAAGATTTATGGAATTTAGAGTTAAAAGAAATGCCGGGCTGGATTACCTGCAAGTACACGAACTAAGACTTGCGGTCGGCTGGACAAGCGACCCGGAGCGTCAAAGAAAAGAAATTGAGAATTGTTATTCAAATTTCTCAATAGTCAGCCAAGGAGTGCTTATCGGTTATCTGAATATCATCAGCGATGGTGTATCCGATGCCTTGCTGAACAATTTGATGGTTCACCCTGATTATCAACGAAAAGGCGTCGGCACAAAACTGGTCAAAACTGCAGTAGATGAACTTACCAGGGACGGGGTGAAATTTTTTAATCTGGTTTTTAACGATGAACTTGTTCCATTCTATAAAAAATGCGGTTTTCACATAATGCGCTCAGGAATAATCGACCTTTGGAATAACGAACATAACGAGGCGGTAGCGGAGACCGCTGCCTAGACGCTTAGGTGTCACTTCAAAGCGATGACGGATTCAATATCGCGAAAGCCTGACCCTCTCTTTGGGTACTGGTTCTGGGAAATGCCCCGCGCTCCGGATATGTCAGTGCGCAGCAAAGAGGCCGAAGTCCTGTGGAAGAAGTGGAATGACGACCTCTATAGGTGATATACCTTTAGTTCTTAGATCTGTTGGATAGGTGTTTAGGTAGGTTCAGTGAACAAACAAATCACATTTCCTCGAGGGCCTTGAGGCTTTCAGAAAGCATGCAATCTACAACGGTCATACAGATACAGCACAGCAGTAGTATGGTGACAATATTTTCAGAAAGACTTTGACCTATTGCTACAATAACCAGCAGCAAACTGAGATACACTCCATTGGCCGTTATCCATATAGAGGGCCGTCGAAAAAAACCCCTGCGTATCGTGCCTGTTATGATCATGGGAATGGTGCCGATGGCAATAGCTGCTGCAAGGAAACCGCAGAACCGGCTGCGCTCACCCAGGTGAAGCGCTGAAATAACCCAGAAGAACCAGGATGCAACCCCGCAAACAAATCCCAGCTTGAACTGCTGGCGCTTTGCATCCGCATTCCAAAAATAGCGTATATCATCCAGAAACATCTTTATCCGCAGTGCTATAAAAAAAATGATAAAAAACCATGTGGACAGGGGAATGGGATGCAGATCGATCATGGCACCGGCCATGGAGATTAAGGACATGGTCAAAAAGATTGTTGCAATATTTACCCGGGCAAACATGGTTTAAAACAGAACCCTCCTGGATGAGCAGTTATTGATATGCAGTTCACTATAATGCAGGTTTCCTGAAAAAACAAGTTTTATGATGTATCCCACAGCAGCAAAAAAACCGAGACAAGCATCAGCATTTTATGCGATCCTACACACATGATATGGCCGGGTGAAGAACAGGCGTGGGACTTGCTTTCTAAGCTTGATCCACGGGATGTACAAACCAGGGCCGGGGTGTCTTTTAATGCAACATCCTTCTCATATAGCGTGCCGTGCCTTGGACAGGAGGTGTGCGTCTGCGTTGCGAAACAAAATTTCTCCAGCGTTTCTGCCTGCGGCACTCATTTAATTAATGAGATTGGACAGTATTCTCGCCTTTCAATTCTTAGATATCTGGTTCATGTTCAAAACATACCTTTATCAGGAAAACTCTTGAAGCCTGCTGATCTGCCCGGCGGGGACATTTTCATGAGGGGTACCCATGTGCTGCCGCTGGACAGAATCGCCCGGCGCTTTGACAGCAGAGCCGAACAGTTTTTTAACAAATGCACGGTGCTTGGCGGTATCAAACAGGACTATGGCGACACGTCCTGCATGCTGTATCCTTTGCCACGACTTCCGATAGTACTCATTGTATGGTCAGGAGATAAAGAGTTTGCAGCACACGGCGACCTGCTGTTTGACTCAACCTGCACAGCACATGCTCCAACCGACATCCTGTGGGCCATAGCGATGATGAGTGTTGCAATGATGCTTGCATAAAGCGGTTCAAAAAGGACCGGCTGTTTTTATTGAATCTTCTTCTTATCTTCAACCTTTTTTAAAAGATAATAGTATCAACAGCATATCCGTGGGGTTCCCTCCGATGAAGACAACGGCATTCCCCTCATCCCGAAACATCTGAGCGGAGTAAACATGTCACGAAGCGACTATTTTCCCCGGCCTATTACGTACAGCCAGATTGCTGCGGTTATACCCCACAAGGCATTGTAGGCGATGACAAATAACGGGGTATAGGTTCCCAGTTCCAGACCCAGCATGCCCTTGTGGGCCTTATAAGGAAAAATATAGAAAAGCTGTACCAGGGTTGGTCCTGCACTGATAACAAGTCCCCGCAACAATAGGTTATGTTTTACAAAAGGCAGCAGAAAAAGCAGCCCCCAAATACCACCCCACACGATACGGGGATACAGCCACGGCAGGGTCAGGGCCGGGGCAAGCTTGACACCGCAAGCAGCTGTAAGACCATGCATGCCGCTGAGCCATACGGCCAGGCTGTTTACCAACCCGCCCAAACATCCTGCGGCAAACATCAGGGTAATATTTCGTGCCAGGTTCGTCATGCAACACCTCCTGCTAGTCTAAAACCTTCGTGATTTGTAATTCGTAAAACTCAAAGCTTAATGGGTTTTACTTAATTCATTTGGTTCATTTCGGCAACAAATTTTCTTCTTGATTAGTATCGATAATAGAACTAGAAATATATGACAAAGACGTTTGCTGTTTTATGCACACTTTATGGAGGTAGAAAAAAATGCCCAAGTTAATCATACCCCGTTCTAATGAGAAGGAAAAAGCAATTTTTGAAAAGCTGAATATTCAGCTGATTGAATCCCTCAGCGTTGAGGAATTTGAGAACACCGTTATCAATTATCTAAATACCCATAATGTCTTAAACCTGGCCACCTGTAAAAACAATGAACCCCGCTCTACATCCCTTGAATATTTTAATAATGGTTTAATTGTCTATGTGCTGTCTGAGGGCGGCGGTAAGATTGCCAACCTGAAGGCTAACTCCAAAGTCTGTTACACCATTCATGACCCTTATGATACTATGCAGGACTATTTTGGTGCCATCGGACTGCAGGTATGGGGAACCGCTTCTTTTTTCAAAAAAAATGACAACCCCGAGAAGGCCGCAGACATAATGACGTACTCCCGCAGTGCCGAGGCTCTCAAAAAGCACGGCCTGGAGCAAGCCGCAAGCACCGTGAACTTTAACGTTATTACGATTGAGCCCGAAAAAATTAAGTATCTTGACCTGCGCCAAGGATTCCGCAATGTAACCTGGGCTAAGTAAGGCCGGAGGGGAAAAGCAAACGGTAAGATAAAAAAAGATTAACGTTTGTATTGTACCTGACGGTTCTTATGAAGAGGACGGAACCTCATCGACACTGCCATACTGCCATAATACTAGATACAGTAATAGCAAATTCTGACACGAGTAGTTCATGGCTGTTAATGTGTCACGCTGTACGAGCAAAAATCTATAATATTTTTAAGCTGTAAACAGCTTTTTTCTTCCTTTCAGACTAAGAAGCGATTCCGAAAAACTCAATCAGTTGAATCACTTTCCAAATACGTGCTTGTTACAATTTGTTACAAACTGTTACAAGCGTGAAAAGCATTTCTCCATCACTATGCTATAGTATAGACATAATGCAGAACCTTAGTATTGTAAGAAAGGAGATTTGTTATGAAAAGCGCACTTATAAAAACAGTTATAGTGTTTATAATGATTACTATCACGATTCATTTTCATCAAACATTACTAAGCGCCAAGCAATCGTATAATCTAATGCAAACAGCTACCTATCCAACACCGGTTGTTCAGCCACTGCTATTTTAGATAAAACAAGGAGATTGATGCGTTAGTAATAGTATTTCAATGAAAGGAAAAAGTATGTTAAAAAAGACAATATATGGTCTGGCAATTATAATTATTATTGCTTCTCTGCTTATCATGTCCGCCTGCCGACATTATGCTCCTGAGAAACGGATGCAGCGGATGATGGAAAGGTTCAGCCGGGATTTAAAATTGACTGATTCACAAAAAGAGCAACTTGATATCTATAAGACAGAAATAATAATCAAGGGACGTGAACTATGGGTTGCTTATGCAAATACGATAGAAGAAATAAATCTTCAAATGCGTAGTGATGAATTTGACAAAGAATACGTGGGAGACGCCATCTCAAAGATGGCAGCTCCACGAGAAGAATTTATGTCACTTTTTATTGAAAGACTGGGTGAGTTTCACAGTTCTTTAACACCAGAGCAGAGAACAATCTTGGTAAAAAAACTCGATAAAATGCAAAGCTACCAAAAGGGCCGTTGCCGCTACAGTATGTAAAACAATGATACGCACGGGGGAGATGAAAATGACAAAAAAATTTATTCTGCGTGTTTTTATAGTTTTTGGCTTTTGTATTGCCTGTGCCACGACAAACAATGCATCAGATGCTGTGCCAGAAAAGGTGTTCAGTGTCACGTATGACAATGCGACCATTTCCGTACCCGACAATGAAACGCTTATCCTCTATTATTCCAAGATGGGCACCACACGAAAGGTGGCCAAAAGGATACACGCGCTTATGCCGGAAGCTGAATTTGCTGAGATTAAATCCAGTATGGGTATTATGAAAGCGGTCTTTTGGCATCAACCATTTAATCGCAATGCCAAAATTGAGGCGATTGATGTGGATTTTAGTCGGTTCAAGCAAATCATTTTGTGCTCACCAATCTGGTTTCAAAAAATATCATCACCGGCACGCACAGTGATCAATACCATGCCGCTACAGGGCAAACGGATGCATCTTATTATTACCTGCGGCGGTCATTTCGGTGAAGGCGCTCGGGAAAAGCTACGCACGCTGGTAGCATCACGAAAAATAGAGCCGGTGAGCCTGAGTATCATTAAGACAGGCGGCAAGGCGGATGAAGAACTGCATCAACAGGCAGAAGAAGCCCTGCAGGCTGTTCTGCCGAATCGGCAACAGGCGGTGAAGTAGTACCCCGCTTTATCCCTAGCAGGAGCAGACATGAATCCGATCATTCTTGTCATTGATGATGATGAAAGGCTGAATTTGTTACTCAAAGACCTTTTTAAAGGCTTTGGCTTCCGGACAATTACTGCTACACATCCTGAAGACGGTCTGAAAAAAATCAAGCAGAAAGCCCCTGATATAGTGATTCTTGATATTATGCTTCCCGGGATGAATGGGCTTGAGGTTTGTAAAACAATCCGCAAGACCAGCAACATTCCGATTATCATGTTGACCGCAAAAGGAGAACTGATGGATAGAGTGGTAGGGCTTGAACTGGGAGCTGATGATTACCTCGCAAAACCTTTTGAGCCAAGAGAGCTTGTTGCACGAATTCAGTCGGTACTTAGGAGAACCCACCCTGCCGAGGACAAGCACAGCCGCAGATTTGGGATTATGGAAATTGATTTTCAAAAACACAGTGTCAAGGTAGATGGCAAGGAGATTGAACTTACCACTAATGAGTTTACCGCTCTTAGTCTCCTAGCCCAAAATCCAAACAAGGTTTTAAACCGTGATCAAATCCTTGATGAATTGCGAGGCATTGAATGCGATGCTTTTAACCGTTCTGTTGACATTACCATGAGCCGTCTGCGCCAAAAATTAAATGATGATCCCAAAAACCCCATTTTCATCAAAACGATTTGGGGTACGGGATACATGTTTATTGCCAAAGAGCAAAAAGATGAAGAATAGCTGGTTGCATACGATTCTTAATTCAGTTTTTTTGAAATTATTACTGGTGATTGTCATTACGGGGGTGTGTATAAATCTTGTTGTTGGTGGGTTTTTTATGTATTTTTACATGGGATCTATGAAGAACACACCTTTGAGGAAAAATGCAGTACAGTATTTAGAGTACTTGATTCATGATCTGGGAACCCCTCCGGATTTTCAGCGGGCAAAAGAAATTTCACAAGAATTGTCTCTTGAAATCCGCTATGATGGCCCTGGTGAAAAATGGGCAACTTCAAAAGAATTACCACCTATGCAAGATATGAGGTTGAGAAAGTTTGGTGAAAGCCCTCATGTTAATATTGGCAGGGCTCAGGGAAAGTCTTTTCTCGTATTCACAGATGGGCAGAATCAATACACTTTCGATCTTGTAAAATCATATGAGCAACAGAGTTATGCTGAAATAAAAATTTTATTTTTGACCATCTTTCTGATGTGCATGCTTGTCTGTGTCTATTTTGTTATTCGACGCATATTAAAACCGATCAAACGGTTAAATGAAGGGGTACAGCAGATAAGCGCTGGCAACCTGGAGCACCAGGTCCCTGTTAGTAAATCAGACGAGTTGGGGAATCTGGCTGATGCATTTAATGCAATGACGGTCCGCATCAGAGAAATGCTGCATTCCCGCGAACAGCTTCTGTTGAATGTAAGCCATGAGCTTCGATCTCCCTTAACCCGCATGAAAGTTGCTATGGAGTTTTTACCGGAAACTTCTGCAAAAAAAAATTTGAGCGAAGACATTTTGGCAATGGAGACCATGGTTTCTGAAATTCTTGAGACAGAACGGCTTAAAAGTGAATTTGGACAATTAACCCTTCAGCCCACGGAGTTGGAAAATATTGTAAGAGAGGTGATTGCTGCGTTTGAGCACACATATCCGGGCATTGTATTCAAAAACAAGACTAAAACAACAGCTCTTAACCTTGACAGACAACAAATCAAAACCGTTCTGAATAATCTTTTAGACAATGCGATCAAATATTCTGAAAACACCAGTGCGCCTATTCGGATCTTGTTGGAACAAAAGAATCCTTATATTGTTCTTCAAATTAAAGACTCGGGCAAAGGAATCCCTGCGCAGGACCTGCAACATATTTTTGAGCCATTTTACCGAGTTGATAAGTCCAGGGATAGGAATACAGGAGGGTATGGTTTAGGGCTAAGTCTATGCGAAACCATCATAGAAGCACATAAAGGGAAAATAGAAGTGGAGAGTACTGTTGGTAAGGGAACGGTAGTAAATTTGTTTTTCCCCATTACTCAATAAGGAATACCCTATGTTGTGGTTCAGAAATGTCGACAGATTTTTCACACTACTCTGCCAAAAAGCCGAATTCTCAAAACTATACTTTTCCTTGATTGGTTTTGGGTGTATTAAAGCTTTCCTGTGATAAAATACCCCACATACCCGACTATTTCATACAGCAGCTTCTGGGTAGCGGAAAGGCCGTTTTTCCCGGGAATAAAATCATGCCACCCGATTGTTTCAGAGCCCTTTGATACTGATAATATATCAGGATACAGATTCTGCTTGTTGAAGGCTGCTGCCGCCCGCCGCATATGCATTTGGGAAGTAACCAGAAGGAACCTTTGCAAACCTTCTTTTATTACACACTGGTTGAATTTTACGGCTTCATCATAGGTGTTGCAGATTTCACCGTAGACCACAACTTGCTCTGGTGCAATACCCTGTTTTTCAAGAAAGTCGACTACAAGATCAGCCTCGCTGAACCCTTGTTCCCGCAAGTCACCAAAAAAAATTTTTTGAGCATGCCCGCCCTGCAGAAGCTCAGCAGCGGTTATAATACGCTCTACATTATTGCCGAAACGGTAATAGCAGTTCAAAGGAAACACGTCGTTTTTTCTTTGAAGATACCAGCTGGCATCCGCCATACCCGTCAGTACAATAACAGCATCATAGGTCTTGTCAGGATTAAATGTGTCATCCAGTGCCCAGCTTCCGGCAACCAGTTTTGTTCCCAGCGGAATGCTGACAGCGTAGAGGTAGAGACACAGTAATACTATATGCCGCCGCCCCGGTTGTTTTTTTAACAGCAGTATAAAAAGAAAGAGGAAGGCCGGCAGCAGGGGGTTTATAAAGAATTTCACGATATCCTGCATAACAGTACCTGTAACGCTAAAAAACTAACAGCAGCTTTCGGACGGTTCTGTTTTTTTGTCATCTCTCCCCGGTGAACACTCACATGGAAACAAACCATAGTGTGTTTTGCGATCCCCGACAATACGAAAGTGTTTGTTGTAGCGGGTTTCTGCAAGCATTGACGCGGTATTGCCGCAGACCAGCACCGGCATACCCGTTGGAAACAAGTGATGATCATCCAGCCTGTACTCATGGGGCGCGAAAGGAACTGTGCCCTGGTAATAGGCTACCTGGCCATAATTTTCACAGCGGTCTTCCAACTCCAGCTTAAAGACCCGCTGGGTCATGGAAAAAAAGGCCGCCATGCCCAGTTTCTCTTTGGCATATCCGTCAAGCGCAACAGCCGTGCTGGACAGGGTGCGATAATCAGGACACTGCAGACGTGCCAGCATCCTCCTGAAATCCTCAAGGTACAAAGCACCACCCAGACACTCTGCCCTGAGCAGGGGATCGTTTTGCAGCTGTTCAGGAATACGCCTGTCAGAGAAAATATCAGCAAACAGCAGTTCGCCCCCCGGTTTGAGTACCCTGAAAATTTCTTCGAAAACTTTCTCTTTATCCGGAGAAAGATTAATCACACAATTTGAGATAACAACATCAACGGATGCATCTGCTACTGCTGTACTCAAATCTTCAATGTAGGCCTGTTTAAAATCAATGTTGCCAAGCTGATGTTCAAAAGCATCCTGATGATATGTGATGAGTTGCCGGCCGACCTCCAGCTGCGACTCCGTCATATCAACACCAAGCACACTCCCGGACGGGCCGGTAAGTTTTGCCGTAACAAAAACATCCTGTCCGGTCCCGCATCCCAGGTCCAGCACGCTGCAGCCCTCTACTGCGTCCGGGATAGGTGAACCGCACCCATACGACCTGGCCGTAATGTCCGGATGTACTTTATTAAGAATAGGCTGCAGGTGCGCAGGCGGTTCTTGGGCCGGGCAGCAGGCTTTGGTAACAAGATCTTGTGTGCTTGTCAGCACCTCTCCATAATATTTTTTTATATCTTCACGTGTCTTTTTCATGTTCATGATAGCATTCTTCCTTTAGTAACACTATATATGCAAAAGCTTATGGTGAAATCTATAAAAGAGGTATTCACATTTTATAAATTTTACCTGGTAAAGTCAAAATTACAAAAAAATTATACACCTGATTATGCGATACTTATATATACATCATTCTACCAAGACATAACAAGGTGCCCTTCGCATGTTGTCAGTCTCCGGCATAGTACTTGACACTCATCTGTCTTTCTTTTATAGTTTTGTTTGCTGACTCTAGTCAAAAAATCTACCTACTCATGTAGTAACGTATCAAAAACCAAACCATCACAGGGTATACCAATCATGTCAATTACACACGATTTAACCGGCATCCTGGGAAGTGATAATGTATCAGATGATGAGGAAAAGCTTACACCGTATTCCTCTGACCAAAGCTTCGTAAAAGCCTGCAGGCCTGACGCTTTGGTGTTTGTTGAAACTGTTGAGCAGGTACAGGAGGTAGTACGGTATGCAAATAAAACCAAAACACCTCTTATACCTTACAGTTCCGGACTCAACCTTCATGGCGGCACAATTCCAAAACAAGGCGGTATCATTCTTAATCTCTCCCGGATGAACAGGATTTTGTCGGTCGATGAGGAAAACTGGTTTGTTGTTATTGAACCCGGTGTAACAGTCCAACAGCTCCAGGACGAACTGCGCAGCCGTAACCTGCGGGCAATGCTACCCTTTGGCATACCGCCATCGCGTTCAGCCCTGACAAGCTATGTGGAACGTGACCCGGCCCTTGCGTCCGCCAGTTTTGAATATGGCAATGACCTGCTCATGGACACCGAGATTGTTCTGCCGGAGGGTGAGCTGTTTAAGACCGGCCTGTGGTCTGCCGGCGGCAAGCCGGGATCCCCTATGGGTCCCGTACGCTCCATGCTCTACCGGTTCTGGACAGCAGCTCAGGGCACAATGGGTGTTCTGACAAAAGCCTGTTTTAAAGTTGAACATCTGCCCGCTATGAGAAGAATCTTTGCATTTCAGTTTGAATCCTGCCGGGATGCTATTGAGCCCTTAATAGCCCTCCAGCATCGCGAAATAGGGCTGGAATGCTTCCTGCTCAATAATTTTAATATGGCCGCGCTGATGTGTGATGAGTGGCAGGTGCCGGAAAAATTTCCAGCCGCAAAAATAGAAGCACCTGCGTGCGAATTTGCTAAAATTGAATATCCGGTGTGGGTGCTGTTTATCTGCCTCAGCGGCGGCCCTGAGCTTCCCGAAGAAAAAATAGCCTATGAAGAAGAAGCCCTGCTGGAAATCACCTCTCGCCTGAAGCTTGAATCATATAACCTTGACGGCAAAGAATCTTTCATGCTGGATGAGTTGCTGCAGCCATGGAATATCCTCAAAAAATTCTGCTACAAGGGCTCGGTCCAGGATGTCTCGTTTAAGTCACCTATAAAACGGGTTCCTGAATTTCAGAAGATAATTGTAGATAGTGCCCATAACTATGAGTATCCCATCGAAGATATCGGCGGCTATATCCTGCCGATTGAGCGCGGACGGGCCGTACATTGTGAATTTGATTTTCACTGTAATATGAATGATCCCCGTGAACAGCAACGTATTAAGCAACTGTGGCTTGAAGTCAGCGAGAAGTTGATCGATGCGGGAGCCTTTTTTGATCGTCCCTATGGTGCCTGGGCAGAAATGATGTATACCCGCACCGGTGAATATAGCCACAAACTAAAAGAGCTCAAAAAAGAACTGGACCCGCATAATATATGTAATCCAGGGCATTTGTGTTTTTAGATTCATTCCCATTACATGAAAACACGATACTGAATTGCCAGTAGTACACATAGACATTTTATTTTTTTCGTATACGTTGGCCACCTTTGGTTTGATTGCTGCGGTCTATATGCTCGCTGGAAAAAGCTTAAAGCTCTCATCACGGCCCGTGCTCACACTGCCCTTGCAGCTCAAGCCAAAGGTGGCCAACGTATGAAAATACAATTTTTTTAATTGTCCATAAGTAGTAGTGTGTTGTCCGTCACACGTTGATATATAAAAAAACAACGTCTGCTGAAAACGGGCAGCAAACAATCACATTCAGGAGCAGGGCAATGACTCAAAAAAAAGATGACAAGAAATTTTTTGAAAAAGAGCTGGAAGATTACCGCGAGCAGGTATGGGGGTGTGCCCGGTGCAACTGGTGTCAGAACCAATGGGGCTGGAGTGTAAAGAGCGCCGAGTTTTCTGAGATCTGCCCGGCTTTTCATGAGTACCGGTTTTTTCCGTATTCCGGTATGGGTAAAATGCATATCGCCAGAGCATTGATCGAGGGAGATTTTGATTATGAAGATGCTCCCGAGCTGGCCGAGTTCATCTATACCTGCACCACCTGCGGGGCCTGTGAAATGAACTGTCAGCGCATGCAGGATAAGGAGCCCCTGAAGGTCAATGAGACCTTGCGGGCACGCTTTGTTAAGGACGGGATCGGGCCCATGCCTGAACACAAAAAACTCATAAGCAGTATTAAAAGTTATGATAATCCCTGGATGCAGCCCCGCACCCAGCGAGACCGCTGGGCAAAAAAAATCCCCCTTAAAAATGCCGCAGAGGAATCCGTGGAGACGCTCTTTTTTGTGGGGTGCACGACTGCGCTTGACCCGGCCATGACAAAGGTTGCCCAGAACACTGCCAGCGTTTTACTAAAAGCCGGTGTGGATCTCGGCACCCTGGGTAAAAACGAGCTGTGCTGCGGCAGCCCCATTGCACGTATTGGCGACCGTGAGACCTTTGTCTCACTGGTGAAAAAAAATGTTGAGCTTTTAAACAGCCTGGGCATCAAGGAGATTGTAACCTCATGTCCGGGGTGTTTCCGGGCTATCAAGGTTGATTATGCCGAAATTCCCGGGATACCCCCCATTAATTTCAAGGTGTTTCATTCTGTTGAATATATTGACCGCCTCATTACCGCGGGAAAATTAAAACTGACTAAACCGCTGCCCCTGAAAGCAACCTGGCATGACCCCTGTCACCTGGGCCGGCACTGCGGTGTGTATGAAGCCCCGCGCACTATTTTGAAGGCCATACCGGGCATTGAGTTTGTAGAGAAGGAGCGTATTAAGGATCAATCCTGGTGCTGCGGTGGCGGCGGTGGTGCCCGGACCGCCTTTCTGGATTTTGCACAGAAGACTGCGGCCAAGCTGATCGATGAAGCCGGGAAGACTGCCAGGGCTGATGCGATCGTCACCTGCTGCCCCTTTTGTGAACAAAATATCGGGGATGTGCTGAGCCGGCAAGATGATGAGATGAAGCTCTACAACCTGATCGATCTGGTAGCAAAAGCTGTTGAATAGCTATAAAGCTGGTGAGCTGATCTGCACAATAATGTAAAAAGACCAAAGGGAGTCTTGAAATGGCTGAAGCAAAAAAAGAAAAAGTAGCCCACAAAAAATTGTCCCCGCATGCATATCATGCTCTGGAAGCTGTTGTCGGCAAACGCTGGATTTCCCAGCAGCGCTCACTGGTTGAAACCTACAGCAAGCTTTCTATCGAGGGCATGACCTTTGTACGCAAGCACCAGAAGGATCCAACCGCGCTGCCGGCCTGCGTTATCCTGCCCGCATCTACTGAAGAGGTTCAGCAGATTGTAAAGGTGTGCAACCGTTACGATATCCCTTTTATACCGTTTACAAACGGACAGGTTTTTTCAATACCAACCAATGATCAGCCGACCCTGATCATTCATCTCTCACGTATGAATAAAATAGTAAATATCGACACCGACAATATGGCTGCCACCCTGCAGGCCTATGTTGATTACGCCCAGCTGCAAAGCGAAGCCATGCAGCACGGTCTGTGGAATGGTGGCACACCCCTGGCAACAACCGTGTGCAAGCTCTCCTCACAGTTCTCCTTTGCCGGTCTGTGGCAGACCGACCTGAAGTACGGCCTGTTGAACCGCAACCTGGTGAGCGTGAAAATGGTCCTGCCTGATGGAGAGATTTTAACCGTAGGATCACGCTGCCTGCCGGGGGCCGGTGACTTCTGGGAATACGGCCCCGGTCCTGACCTGATGGGCATTCAGCGCGGAGGTGCTGGCAGCAACGGCATTGTAACCGAAATAACCGTAAAGCTGCATCCCTGGGTCGGCGGCAAGGTGCTGCCCGAGGTGCCGGCAGGGCGGCCCAGCCTTGAAGATGCCCATGAGCCCAAGTATGACAGCCCGCCTCCCCCTGAAGACCACCGGCTGTACTGGATCGAGTTTAAGGATTTTGACAGCGAAATTAAAATCATGCGCGAAATTGCTCACTCCGGGATTGCTATCGGACTGAATGCAACCGGTGTCTATTCGGCCTATTACTGTTCCCAGACCCAGGAGATGACCTGGGATCGCTGTAAAAATAAATTTTTCCCTGAATATAATTGCTATGTGATTCTGGCCGGCATAACTTCTAAAAAGCAGCTTGAATATGAAGAAAAAGTGCTTACACGTATCGTGGAAAGAAACGGTGCAAAATTTCTTTCCCCTGATTATAAACCCGAAGTGCTTGAAGCGCTTAAACCCTGGAACCTTGACTGCATCCGGCACACTTCCGGCTACCGGATGAACCGCAAGATGTATGCCAATGCCTGGCTGCCTACCGGGCCGTTTGAAGTGGGCCAGCAAACCCAGCAGTTCTGGTCTGATGCGCTTAACGCGTTTGGCGAATGTGATATCACCGACCGGGGCGGGGCCGATGACACCCCCTTCCTCTATGCCCTGCAGCGGGGCCGTTTCAGTTTTGCTGAAGTTGACAACTATCCGGACCCCACAAATTGTGAAGAGATTCAAAAAGCAGCCGGTTACGGCGTCTACGGCATGGCCCGTCTGGTGAAAGAGAAAATATGTCCCTGCCTGATGGCATTTTTAAGTGTCGAGCCGTTCACTACCATGTTCCCGGAAATCGGACCGAACCAGCAGTATCTGTTTAGAAAAATCAGGAAAGTGTTCGATCCCGGAAATGTCGACGCACCCGGCCGGCAGGTCTATACCGAAGAGGAATGGGAAAATGTTCCTGCTGAACTGAAACAGCTGGTTAACAAAATGCGTGCAATGGTGGGCCTGAAAGCAGTCAAAAATTGCTGAGCAAACGATGGTTTTCCTCCCCAGGCAGGTCGTCCGCCTTGCAGGCTGTCCCTTTATGGTGATTCCCACAAATATTTAACAGGTTTTTCACCGGTAGCATCAAAGTAGGAAATTTTGTCGGGGACGATCTTTACTATGGTGACTTTGGGCTTTGCTTCTTCGGGGAAAGGTACATTATGCGTAAGCATTGATATCTCGTTAAGTTTTATAATCCTGAATGCCTTTTCAAATTCAGCAGGATCTTCTTTCCGGGTAATGATATGTGCGTGCCCCCACATCTGAAGTCCCCGGGCATTTTTCATGTTTCCTTTACCAATGGGAATGAATACCGCAAGGCAAACATTAGGATTTCGTTTTATGTTTTCTATTTTGCCGCCGAGATCTGCGCTGAAATACATAGTGAGACCGTCATTCCTGGCATCAACGGGGGTGTTTCGGGGTTGGTTGTCCCAGCACGTGGCCAGAGCACAGGTGAAATAATTTTCTCCGTGCTCCTTCAAAAAATCAAGAATGATATTTTCAATCTCTGTTTTACTCTTTTCCATACCGCACCTTTAATAAAAGAATACCAGGATGGTCTGTTGCTGTTTGCCTTTTTTTAAACCCGCCATTAAGGAGTTTAGAAATTTATCCTTTTAATTTATCTTTGAACACCTTTTTAAACTTATCCAGCTTGGGCTGAATTACCAGGCTGCAATAGGGCTGGTTTGAATTCAGTTTGTAATAATCCTGATGGTAACTCTCTGCTTTATAAAAAGTAGTATACGGCCCTATTTCAGTAACAATGGGATGAGCCCAGATATCTGATTGATCAAGTTCCTGCTTATAGTGTTCTGCCTGCTTTTTTTGCTCTTCACTGTGATAAAAAATTACAGAGCGATACTGGGCACCCACATCAGCACCCTGGCGGTTGGGGGTTGTGGGGTCATGGGTTTTCCAAAACACTTCCAGCAGTTCTGCATAGGTAATGTTTACAGGATCAAATGTAATTTGACATACTTCGGCGTGACCGGTATCACCCCTGCAAACCTGCTCATAGGTAGGATCAAGCACACTTCCACCACAATAGCCTGAAACAACCGAGACAACTCCCTTCAGGTTCTCAAAAATTGCCTCAACACACCAAAAGCACCCTGCGCCAAACGTGGCTTTTTCCAAGCGGCCGGCTTGCGCAGCCCCTAAGAGTGTACTGCCTGAGATTGCATCCATGCTGTTTTCCTTTTTCCCATCACCCGGACTGCATGCATACAGTAACACAGCAAGAACCCATAGCCCTAATATTTTTTTCATAGCATATCACAGCATAATCATTCCCTTTGCGACAGCCCGTTCATGTAGTAATTATGTAGTAACATTCGTGCAGAAATTGTCAACATACTTGAGTGCTGTTGAAAAAACGGCTGACTTCTGCTACAAATGCTAATATTGATACATTTCGGGGTACATGGTAAAGCACAGCTTACAAAAACATATACCCTTTGCTGATTGAATGATCCTTCAGGAGAAAATATGAGAACAAAGAAGCTTCTTTTAGTTTTTTTGCTTATTTTCGTGTGCCCCGGACCCGAACTCTTGGCACTTGAATCCTATGTCCTTAAAAACGGTCTTGAAGTCTTCGTGAAGGAAGATCACATCGTGCCGCTTGCAGACATCAGGCTCACCTTCAGGGCCGGTGCCATTGTGGAAACACCCGAGCTGAACGGACTGTGCCACCTGTATGAGCATATGCTTTTTAAAGGTAACCAGCTGTACCGCAACCAGGCTGAGTTTAAGGCGGCCCTGAAAAGAATGGGGGCCGGCAGCTGGAACGGCGGAACAAGTACCGAGTATGTTACCTATTATATTACGATTCCGTCTGATAAGCTCGCTGAGGGCCTGAAATTCTGGGCATATGCAGTTAAAACACCCCTTCTGGACGAGGAGGAACTGGTTAAAGAACGAGAGGTTGTGCATAATGAGATCGCCGGCAAACAGAGTCAGCCGGAGTATCTTTTGCGCAAAGCCTTTCTGCACAGTCTGTATCCGGACTACTGGTTTAGAAGAGATGTGGGCGGCGATCTGGCGGTTATTGATAATGCCACCCGTGAGCAGATGAACTATATCAAAGAAAATTTTTATGTGCCTAACAATGCGGCCCTGTTTGTCGCAGGCGATATCACCCCCGGGCAGGTCATGGATGCTGTAAACAAATACTACGCTGACTGGGAGCCCGGCCAAGGATTTCCAGAGCTTAGGCCCCATAAACCGCTGCCGGAGCCCAAGTGGGTTGCTGTAAATAATTCACCCTCACAGGGGCTGGTTGATGTTACATTCACGTTCAGGGGGCCAGATACGGCCATAGATACCTCCTCAACCTACGCGGCTGATCTATGGGGACAGATGGTAAATGATCCTCAGGGAAAGTTTAAAAATAATGTACACAGTGCGGTTCCCGAACTGCATGGTGGAACCCGCTATATTAATGCCGGTTATTTTACCCAGCGTGATGCCGGATCAACCAGTTTTTCCTTCACCCTGACTGTGCCGGAAAAAGACGACCTGTGGAATATTATAATACGGCTGCGCTCCGTAGTTATGAATGAAATAGAACACATGGCAGAAAAGGGTTACTTCTCTGCCGAAGCCCTTTCCTCGGCAAAACAGGAAATTGAAAATCATGATATCCTGTCGCGTGAAACTGCAGCGGGGTTAATGGCCAATCTTTCATTCTGGTGGGCCTCAACTTCTACTGAGTATTACAGCACCTACCTGGAAAACATTGAGAAAACCAGTATGGATGATGTGCGTGCCTATGTACAAAAATATCTCAATAGAAAATTTTTTCTTACCTCTATCTGGATTAATAAGGATGATGACACCCAACAGGGCATTGTAAAAATGGTTGAACAGATCAACGCAGGAAGGGAGGCAAGCAGATAATGAGGAAGCTCCGAACCATTGGTGCAGCACTGCTGGTTTTTTGCCTGTGCGCGTGTATTCATAGTGATTTCGCGCAGAAAAACCTTAAAACCTTTCATGAGTTCACACTTGCAAACGGTATCAGGGTCGTGGTAAAGATCTCCACCCAAAGCAGAATTCAGGCAATTGTCTGTGTGCTCAAAGGCGGCAAAGCGCTTGTATCCCCTGAAAAAGCCGGGCTTGATACGATCGTGCTACAGCTTATGGCCATGGAGTCAAAAAATTATCCGGACGTTAAACGCCGGGCTCTTTTGAAAAAAACCTCGGCAACAATCAAGGCCAGCGACGGTCTTGATTTAAGCATGTTCAGTTTAAAAACAATTGATACCTATTTCGACGAGACCTTTGACCTGTATGCCGATTTGTTTATGAATCCGACATTTCCCCAGGAATTTTTTGACGAGGTCTCTACAAACCTGAAAAACAATTACCGCTCTAGTTTAACTGACGGCTATGCGCGTGTTTCGCTTGCAGTTAACCGTGATTTTTTTTCAGGGCACCCCTACAGCTCCTACCTGTTCACCCCTGAAACAATCGACCGTATCACCCGTGATGACGTCCGGCAATTCTACCAGGAAAATTTTGGTGCTGAGCGTATGACGCTTTTTGCAGTAGGCAATTTTGATCTTGCAGCTTTGCATGCTCGGCTGGAGGCAACGTTCGGCACCATCAAACAAGGTACACCCGCAGCCGTACAGGTGCCGGCCTTCACGCTGGTAGAAAATGCTCCCCTTATTCTTGACCCGCACAATGCCTTAAAAGAAGGGGTCTCGTATGTACGGGCAAATTTTCAGGTTGTGCCGATAGACCATGAGGACTACTGGGCCCTGCTGCTTGCTACAGAGATTGTCTCTGACATATTAAACGATCTGGTCAGAACAAAAAACAGCATGGTATATTCAATATGGACCCTTCTGTACGGCAAAAAATCAAATTACGGCAATATCTCGGCCTATCGAACCAACAACCCGGTAAAAGTGATTGATCTTATCACCGAATCAATCAATATTGCAGCAGCCGGCAAATGCCTTTCTCCATATACGGGCACTGAAGACTCAGAAGAGTATATCCCCATAAAGGATGCTCTTGATTTTTATAAAGCCTCGTTTGCTACCGATTTTTACTCTGGACTCCAGACCAATGCATTTATCGCCAAAAAAATGGCCGGCTCATATATATTAACCGGTGATTATACCGAATACCTGCGGGCTATGGACAGGATTAAGAAAGTCTCGGCGCAAGATGTCCAGCGGGCCGCGCGTACATACATAAAACCCCCCCCCAAACAATGGGCCGTAACCGCCCACCCCGATATTATTGAAGAAATAAAAAAGAACCACGCCGGATATGCTGCTACCTACAAGGTCATAGAGCTTAAGTAATATAGAACCTGATTATCGGGACCAAACCTGCGGCAGCTGAAAAAAGTATGATTCAGGAATGGCGCATGTTGCATAAAGTTGAGTTAATGCAAGAATGGCAACTCGTGGAACAAAAAAAACCTTTATTTGCAATTAAACCATTGGAGTAAATCTTATGATTCTGCATGTAAAAGAAGCAAAATACCTTCATGATTATGTTATCTGGTTACGCTTTAACAACGGAGTGGAAGGTGAAGTTGATTTGCGCGATGAACTCGATGGAGATGTTTTTGGCCCTTTAAAAGACATTGCACGCTTTCAATCTTTTGAAGTTGACCCCGTATTCCAGACCATAGTTTGGAAGAATGGTGCTGACCTTGCTCCAGAATTTTTGTATGAACATATCAAGGTTTCCGCATAACATATGAAGGGAACAAATTTATTTTTCTGCAGAAAGTCCAGATGTAGGATGGGTGCTAACCCATCAATAATAATTTCCTTGAACAAAACTAATAATTTTTATATAGCTAAAAAGCATAAATCATCTCTCGTATGATTCTGCAGACCTGGGAAAATGGGGCTCTAAAAGGAGGTGGCCGGGTTGAAGGAAATTCCATCTGACAGCGTTAATCAAAAAATTGATCTTTATCTTTAAAATACAATTACAGCAATATATTGAAATTTTGTATGTCTGAGTAACGAAACAATACAGATGTCCCGGATTTTTAAAAAATAAAGATTACAAAAATAATACACACCATAATAAATTATAAGAAGAAAAATCATGAATAATGGATGTTTAATTGAAGAGTACAAGTCTCTGCGATCTGAAATAAATCAAAATTCGCAAATTGTTTCAAATATTTTTCTAGCAAATATTACATTTGTAGCAACCTTTATTGGTAGAGGCATGAAAATTGAGACGGAAGGTCTTTATTTCTTAACTCCCATTGTCATTCTAATCCCGTCTATGTTTTTTATTTCATCAAAACTCGGGTCAACGGCTCGCATCGGATCCTTCATGAGAATCATTCTTGAGCCCCAACTTGAAATGTTATGGTTATTATCCGTATTGTAGCAGACTTCAGTAGATTACATTTTACAGAGCTAACCTTTAAATACACCACTTTCAATACATTGGTGTGTCTGATATTTCGTTGGAATATGAGATGTTAGCCTGTAACAAATACATTTTAATAACCACTACCAGACTGTGTCATAATTGATTGTTGAAAAAATGAGGTTTTCATATTTGTCTCACAATTAATTATTTTTGATTTTGAGGGGTTCCGACCCCTCCGAAAAATCGCCCTTTAAGGCCGCATTTTCAATTGCGACACAGTCTGTACATGGAGAAGTATTTCAAGCCACCACAATATGCTGCTTATCTGAAACGATATAGCAGATAAAAATTCATAACGATTCAAAAGTGACAAACGGCCACTGGGTCTGATAAAAATCAAATATATAAACTCTCATGTGGATATATTGTGTATTAAATTCATTAAACCACTAAATATAGATGCCTAAAGTTGTCCACAATTTTTGTTAATTTCCTGTTGAAAACTTTGGGGAAAGGAATTCTTTGGGTAGAAAAATTGTGGAGTTTAGCAGATTGCTCAATTTTGAAGCAGTCCACCCACTGATATTACTTATGGGCCGCCCACCCTTTGGTTGAACCTACGGATAACCGCCGGGGGCTCCCTTCTTTGCGCTCAGTACAAGCTCACCCCAAACCGTAGACACAATAGATGGTGGGGTCCGGGAACCTTATAATAAAAGAACCAGGGATACAGAAAAACAGTGTATCTCTGATTCTTTTATGGACCGCCGGGGACTCGAACCCCAAACCTACTGATTAAGAGTCAGTTGCTCTGCCAGTTGAGCTAGCGGTCCCTGGTTTGCAATCGTGGATATTTAGCATATAACTTATATAAAATCAATCCTTTTTGTATATTTTGACAGGATTACAGGATTAACCAGATAGTTACTCCCGGCAACGCCGGGAATAAAAAAATCCTGTTCATTCAGTTAATCCAGTCTGAAAAAAATTATATCCTACCAATAACATTCTTTGACAGGATTACAGGATTAACCAGATAGTTACTCCCGGCAGCGCCGGGAGTAAAAAAATCCTGTTCATTCAGTTAATCCAGTCTGAAAAAAAACACCATGTGTATCCCGTTGATCCTGTCTAAAACCCGGGTAATTCTCTCAGCTTCCTTTTTACTTCTACTCTTGTCTCCCCAAAATTTATAAGCAGACCAACATCCTTTCCAGTGGCTACAAGATAGTTCACTAATTGGACTTCATGGGCCTTGACAAGGCTGCCAACAGATTTCAGTTCAAGTATAATCAGATCTTCAACAACCACATCAGCAACAAAATCTCCAACGATCTGGTCATCATAATAAACTGCAACAGGCTGTTGAGATTCGGCTTTAAGGCCGGCCCTTTGCAGCTCAATAAGCAAGCATTTCTCATAGACCGATTCCAAAAAGCCATACCCCATGCGGTTATAGACAGTATACGCACAGCCGATTATTTTCTCAGTAAGTTCCTGATGCTTCATATTTCCCTCCTTTTTTGACGGGATTACAGGATAGACTGGATAGTTATTCCCGGCAATGCCGGGAATAAAGAAATCCTGTTCATCCCGTCAATCCTGTCAGAAAAAAAATAAATAATCCTGCTTCGTTTTCTGTAGTTATAAAATAAAAATATATATTCTGGCAGTAACATGCTTTGACGGGGTTACAGGATTTACTGGATAGTTACTCCCGGCAGCGCCGGGAGTAAAAAAACATCCTGTGTATCCCGTTAATCCTGTCAGAAAAAAAATCATTCCACCAAAGGTTCTGCATAGCAGTACACACAGCCGTTGTAGCATTTCATACTGTACCAGCCGATATCAAGGCTTTCCGTACATCCGCACAGTGTGCGCTGCCCTTTGGCTTTGCGTGAAGAGCACTGCAGCCCGTCAGGATGAAGTCTACTCAGCAACGGTCCGTCAATACAGCGTGAGCGCGGGAAGCCCTTCATGGAACAAAACTGCATGGTTATCCCGAGGGCTTCGGAATACCGCTGAAGCCGGGCAGCCTGTTCACGCCGCTCGTCCATGGAATGTGGCAAAAGCCGAAAACCCTTTTTGTCCATTCTGCGCAGCACCTTGCGGTAGGACTCAACCCAGCTTGTCCTGCACACAGTTATCCCATGTGCGGCAACATGTCCGGCAATTTCCGAAAACAGCTCATAGTTTGAAAGCAATGCTGCTGCACCTTCACAGCGTACTAGGGGATCAAACCGCCAGGATATCCTGTGCGGGTCGCCGGCCATCTCCAGGAGACCGGGAATCATGTCAACAACTTCCCTCCAGGCAGGTATCCGCGGTTCAAGCACTGTTGCCCCCAGGCCTGTGATGGTCAGGTGAATATAAAGTTGCCGATACCGGATAAGTGTATCGTGAAGCTGAGCAGCGGTTAGCATGTTCAGCGGATTTTTCGTCCAGATGACAATACTGTGCACCTTCTCGGGCGGGTATTCCGCAAGCTTTTCAACCAAATAATCGGGATAACAACATATAAGATCGGTTCTCCTGCTGGCGGACAACACGATGGAGGAACTGTTGCTGGATTGCGTTTTTTTATCGACCACACCTTAACCATTCACAGTTTACTATTCACCATTCACGGTCTTCCTGAATGCTGCTTTATAAATCGGTCGGCCCTGTAGCAGGTATTTTCGTTCATAGTTTGTAAGCGCCTCCTCTGGGTTGGCCTCTTCCGGTGTAATTACCCTGCAATACAGCTCCTGCAAAACCGGATACGCCCTGGCGCAGGCAACCATTACATCAAAATAATCCTCGAAATCGGTTGCCATAAATATGCAGCCGCCCGGGATCAGCGAAGCCTGCAGGTCCCCTATAAATTCCGGTGTTACCAGCCTGCGTTTGTGATGGCGTTTTTTAGGCCAGGGATCGGGAAAATAAATATGGTAAGCCTGCACTGAATTTTCCGGTACATACTTTTTTATAAAGTAACCGGCCTCACCTTTAAGCAGTCTCGCGTTTGAAAGAGCAGCTTTTACAACCCGATCCTTCAAGATACGAAAATATTTACCTGATTTTTCAATGCCGAAATAATTTACGGTAGGATTTTCCTGTGCACTGCGGATAATAAAGCGCCCCTTGCCGCAGCCAAACTCAATTTCCACCGGGTTGGTGTTTGCATATACGACGGCCCAGTCAAGTTTCTCTTCGCATCCGCTTAATCGTAGTTCTATATCCGGCTTAGTATACATAGGGCAGGTATACAATCATGCGTAGGCAATGTCGTCCTTGTGATCATCTTTTACCTTATACATGCGCTCATCAGCACTGTGCAGCATCTGGTCCTTGGTTTCAGCATCTTCGGGAAAGGTAGCAATACCGAAACTGGCCGTTAACGTAATATGCAGCCCCTCTTCTGCAAAAAATTTTGTAGTGTTCAATTTTTCGCGCAGCTGCGTGCAGAATTGAACCGCCTCCTGCTTGGAACTGTAGGGCAGAATAATGACAAATTCATCACCCCCGTAACGCGCAGCACACTGTTCACCGCTCAGACATCCGGCTACCAGCTTACCCACTTCTCCCAGCAGCCGGCTGCCCATAAGGTGCCCATGAGCGTCATTTACCCGTTTGAAAAAATCAAGGTCAAAAAAAATAAGAGAAAAGCTGCTGTCTTCCTGGCGGGAGCGTTCAATTTCAAGCTGCAGCAGTTTATGCATATGTCTGGAGTTATACAGACCGGTCAAATCATCCGTGATCGTAAGCTTTTGGACCTGTTCATAATTCTTGGCATTTTCCAGGGCAATGGCCGCATATTCCGCCACTGTATGCAAAACCTCTATATCGTACTGATGCAGCGGAGTAATATCTTTCTCATTAATCAGCTCAATCACCCCCAATACCTTGTTTCTGATTTTAAGCGGAATGCAGATAATAGATTCTGTTGAAAACTGGCTTATATCATCTGCCTTGGTGGAGAACCGGGGATCATCCTGAACACTGGGTAAAAAAAGCGGTCTGCCCTGCTGGGCTACCCAGCCGGCTACGCCTTCACCGATTTTTAAGCGAATATTCTTTATCTTCTCAGCAACATTGCCGACAACCAGCTCAAAATAGAGCTCCTGGGTTGCTTCATCGACAAGCAGCAGCGACCAGTTTTCAGGATTAAAGTACTCTGCTACCTTATAGAAAATTTTCTCCAAAACCTCCTTAATGGTGAGTGATGAAGTCAGTGTTTTACCTATCTCATTAAAGATAGTAACTTGTCTTTTAATTCTTTCAAAATCTGAAAGCTGCTCGTTGCTCATAGAATTACTTGTTCCATAAGATCCATCACGTTACTGCCGGGGTATGCTCTGGTAGTGTTTTAGCAAAAACACTGTACCTAAATCAAGTATCGTCACAAATCCCGGTCGTTTTAAAGAAAAAACAGTGCATTGGAAAGATTTTGCATGAAAAAAAAAGGCCGAACGGATTAAAAAACGGATAGTTATCTGACAATGAAACCTGCCGGCACATCACTGCTGCCGGCTTTATTATCAGGAGCATCGTCAGTGAAAAAAAACCCGTCATCCCCCGGATCCTCCTGCAGTTCAAGCTGCAATTCCTGTGCTTTTTCACTATAGGAGCCCTGTGCCAGCCGGATTTCCCCCTGGGTTGTCACCTGGATCGCCGATGCGCCTTGCAGCGGACAGGCCTGTTCACACAGTCCGCACCCGTTGCATTTGTTACTAACTACATAGGGCTTACGATAGCCCTCCTCCCACTTAAATACAATGGCATTATAGGGACACTGTTCATCACAAATGAGACAAAGCTGATTTCGTTCCCATACCAGGCACCGATTCCTGTCTATAAAGGCCGTACCAAGCTTGGCATGTTTTTTTTCCTCTAAAGAAAGTGTACGAATGGCATCCGTGGGACAGACCGTTCCGCAGAGGCGGCAGGTCTGATCACAGGCTGCGAGTCGGGGCACCAGGCGCGGGGACCATATGCCGGCGATACCCCGTTCAAAAAAACAGGGCTGCAGGGTGTTGGTGGGGCAGACTTTCATACAGTGTCCGCACCTGATGCACACATCCAGGAACATCCCTTCCGGCAAAGCACCCGGCGGTCTAATGAGTCTGCCGGTATCAATGCGGGCAACAGGGTCCATGCGGTGGCTCAGCACAGCCAGAACTCCCGCACCGGCTGAAAGGAAAAAAGAGCGCTTGCTGAGGTTAAGCTTCTGGGGTGAGCGCAACATAACAGATGGCAGCATGTTAAACGTTACCGCATCCTCGGGACACACTCGTGAACAAGTTGCACATTCTATACATTCAGCCTCACTGGTCTTGTGCGGTTCTTGTTCAACAGCGCCCATGGGGCAGGCCCGGTAACAGCGCATGCAGGTAGTACAGGCCGCACTGACCCGCCTTTTAAGTACGGCAAAACGTGCAAAAAAGGCCAACAGTGCCCCAAGAGGGCACAGGTTTCGGCACCAAAACCGGTGCGTTATAAAATGTAACACAAAAAGCCCGGTACATAACAGGACCGTAATACTATTGAGTGCAAACACGGGCTGTGTGTAGTGCTTATGGGAGAGATACAGCAGGTTGAGATAATCGGCCAGCGGTCTCAGCGCATCAAGCCCCAGGTTGGCCCCTGCAATAGTGAAAGGATACAGCAAAAAAGTATATACACGGGTTAGAAAGGCCAGCGGGTCAAACAGGTAAGCCAGATTCAGGCTCAGCAGCGAGCTTGCCAGAACGAATATGAGAATATAATACTTGCCGCTGAGCCAACGGGATTTTTTTGGGGTGGTGGGTGCCCGCCTGCCTGCCAGATCAAAGAGCGTCCCCAGGGGACATACATAACCGCAAAAAAACCGCCCTGCCAGAACAGTGCTTATTATTACAATAAGTGCAAGCACCAGGTTGAAATGAAGTTCCCAGGAAGCCAGAACGTGTGCAGCGGCGAGCAGGGGATCAAACCGCAAAAACAGATCTGCCGGTACCGGAAGCTTCTCGCTGTAGGGGTTTGCAAAAAAAAGAAAGGTAAAGGCTGCCAAAAAAAAAAGCTGGATGGCTCTTCTCATACACGGGCCTTCAGCATGTTAATGTCTTGTTCCTGCAGTGTTCCCAGACCCATTTCATGGGCGGCAACAATATGTTTTACCATTGCACCTGAAAAATTCTGACCGTACCATGGAGCAAGCGTTACTGCCGTTGCATCAACAGCCACAGGGTCTGTTCCGGCAATAATCGTCCGGGGCTCTGTGACCTGCCCGGGCCCTGAAGGCCCCCCGTTTACCAACGCCCGTGAAGCATCAAGGACAATCAGATCAACGTTGATTGCCGAGCTCAAATCGGCAATAGCCTGATTAATATCAACACTGGCATGAAAATATTTTCGGTCCCAAATTAGCCCCATAAGGCCTTTCATTCCAAGGCTTACACCGGTTGTAGTGTGGGATTTTGCTGTGGGGAGGTTAATCAAAACATCACAGTCAAGAACATCTTTAATAACCTTAACCTGCTGAAGGACTCTGCCCTGCTTTACGGCCACAGTCCTGAAAAATTTTTCGTCTACAACAGCTAGAGTATAGACATTCTTTATCTTTGCGCAGGCATCCCTGATACCGGACAGTTTCAGGCATGGCTCAGGTCGGTTAAACGGATAATCAAGCACTAAAACCTCCCGAGCGCCCGCTTCCATGCACAGGCCGGCTACGGTAGCAACAACCTCATAGTGGGTATTGGTTGCCCGTTGCGGTGGGTGAGGGAAAGACATATTGGGTTTGACAACCACCCGGCTGCCCTTTGAAACAAATGACTTAATACCCCCAAGGAGCTCAATTGCCTTTTTAGTGGCGGCAACCCGGTTTCCAGTAACCATTGCCAGAGTTGTTTTTGGGAGCCGGGCACCATAGCTTGCCAGTGAACGGCCCATTACAGACGGCACACCCAGTGCGACCCCGGCAGCAGCAGTCTTTTTTAGAAATGCTCTGCGTGTGAGCGTCCCCGACAGGGATAGTGTGTTGGTATTCTGTAATGTGTTGATGTGCTTAGCCATGTTATCCGGTATTACAGTTTTTAGTCGGCAGCCGGCTGGCCGTTTATTTACTGTCACTCTTCACCGTTCACGGTTCACTGTTTGTTATCCGGCAGCTCTTATCTTGTTTTCGGTACCCTGGAGAAGTTTCTGGATGTTTGATTTATGCTTTACAATAATCATAAGTCCTGCAACAATACCGAGCACAATATTCTGGATTACAACCGGTTTAAAAAAACAGAGCGCCACAAGCACAAAAGGCATTGCCGCAGCCGCGGTAAGAGAACCAAGGGAAACATAGCGCCACAAACAAACCACGATGATGAACATAACCAGCACTATCCCCGCAGCCATCGGCTCCAGATACAAAAAGATGCCGAAAGCGGTAGCAACCCCCTTGCCCCCTTTACCTTTCAGATAAGCCGAGAAAAGATGTCCAAGGAATACCGTCAGGCCGAAAAAACAGACCGCAGTTCTTAGCTCTGTTACCGGCAACAGGGGCTCAAAAATAAAGGTTCCTATATATACTGCCAGAAAACCTTTTAGTACATCTCCTACAAAGGTAATGATACCATACTGTATACCCAGTATCCTGGTTACATTCGTTGCTCCGATATTACCACTACCCAGCGTGCGAATATCCTGGTGGGTAAACATGCTTACCAGAATCAAACCTGTCGGTATTGATCCAAGCAGATAGGAAACGATGCAAAATAACATTACCCAAACATACATGACATATAATCTCTTATAGTATCATAGCGTTATCTTTACCCACTCATGCAGCAGCTGCATTTTCAAACTGCTTTGACAGGGTTTAAAACCCAAATTCCCCATACTAAATTTCAAAACAAATCCAAATGATTCAAAAAACAAAAAAGTATTTATATAAGTCCATACCTTTAGGCACGTTAGTTCACTTCAGGCATTTCAGGCACTTTTAGTATCTGTAATGGTCCTGTTTGTAGGGTCCTTCTACCGGCACCCCGATGTAGTCGGCCTGTTCCTGGCTCATGCGGGTCAGTTTAGCCCCCAGCCGCTCCAGGTGCAGCCGCGCTACCTCCTCGTCCAGCTGCTTGGGCAGCACGTACACCTTGTTCTCATGCTGCTTCGTGGCCAGCTCTATTTGGGCCAGACACTGGTTGGTAAAGCTGTTGCTCATCACAAAACTGGGGTGCCCCGTGGCACAGCCCAGGTTCACCAGCCGTCCTTCTGCCAGCACGATGATCGACCGGCCTGATTTCAGCCGCCACCGGTCTACCTG
>JANQFE010000043.1 GCA_028278025.1 Thermodesulfobacteriota bacterium
TGTGTCTTATAGTATAGGCAATTGCTCACACCGCCCTTGCTGCTCAAAACCAAAGACCTTCACCGATCAACTGACAAATTAAAGTGTGACGCTGTACTATTATGTATCGGAACTTTCTTGGGATTTTAAAGATTAAAAGATGGCAAGGTCGTGGGATTTGGCTTTATCCTGTTTAATAATACCCATTATTTTATCATAATCTTCAGGGGAAATGTTTTCAAATTTAATCCCCATGCCTTTTGCAAAATAGCTTTTGTCAGCCTTATGTGTCGTTAAAACAACTTTTCCCTCGGCTTCAATCGGTTTGGACTCACCGGGAAGAGTCATTTTTATTAATACCTGCGTATCTAAGGGTAAGGGCGTGTCGGTTTTTATATATATTCCCCCCTTCTCAACCATAAGAAGGCAGGATTTCAGAAATGTAGCAGTATCTCTGAAAATGATTTCAATTCTGGTATGTGCCCTGTTAGGAGGGCTTTTTTCATTATACATGAAGCTTACCTCGGAGATCGTTTTTATCTGCCCCCTCAGGCAAACCCGGACAATAGGAATCAGGATGGGTGAAGAACGCGTTTTGTAGTAAATAAAGCGGAGAGAGAGGGATTCGAACCCTCGGTACACTTTTGGGTGTACACTCGCTTAGCAGGCGAGCGCCTTCAGCCGACTCGGCCATCTCTCCGTTGTTATCTTACTGGCGGAGGGAGTAGGATTCGAACCCACGGACGTTTCCGTCAACGGTTTTCAAGACCGCCGCCTTAAACCACTCGGCCATCCCTCCCAGGTTTTTTATCATTCCCCGGTATAATGGAACAATGTAATCACTTTCAGCAGGGCTGTTGAAAAAGGTCCATCTACTGCGTTGTGCTCATCATTCGTCATTGCAATCCGCCGTGGCGGACTACATTCCTCATGATTGCGCACGCCTTGTAGCCGGGCATTTTTGAACAGCCCCAAATAAATTACTTTTTCAACACTACCAGTACTAAAAACAAAAATTAACACTACTATCCGATTGAGTCAAGCGCATAAATAGTATGATTAATGTTTTATTAAAATAATTTATAAAATATAAAAAATATCATAATTTATCAATTCTATATGCTTCACGCTATTCGTTCAAGACCGCCCATATATGGTTGCAAAGCCTGCGGGATACTAACACTGCCGTCCGCCTGCTGATAATTTTCAAGAAGTGCCACAAGCGTTCTGCCGACTGCCAGGCCGGAACCATTCAGGGTATGGACAAGTTCCGTTTTTTTATTTTCTTTTTTTCTATAGCGGATTGCGGCCCGGCGGGCCTGGAAGTCCTCAAAATTACTGCATGAGGAGATTTCGCGATAGACACTTTGAGCAGGCAGCCACACCTCGATATCATACGTTTTGGCAGCAGCAAATCCCAGATCTCCGCTGCACAAGCAGGTAACCCGGTAATGGATGCCGAGTCTTTTAAGAACTTCTTCTGCATTTTGCAGCAGCAGTTCCAGTTCCTCATAAGAATGCTCGGGTTGTGTGAATTTAACCAATTCGATCTTATTAAACTGGTGCTGACGAATAAGTCCCCTGGTATCCTTACCATGTGAGCCGGCTTCACTTCTAAAGCAGGGGGTATAGGCAACATAGTAGATTGGTAAATCCTCTTCAGTAAGTATTTCGTCCTGGTACATATTGGTTACCGGAACCTCAGCGGTGGGGATTAAAAAGTAATCCCCACCTTCAATTTTAAACAGATCTTCCTCAAATTTAGGCAGTTGACCGGTACCGGTCATGGTTTTTCTGTTCACCATAAAAGGGGGCAAAACCTCAGTATAATGATGTTCTTTTGTATGCAGGTCCAGCATAAAGTTTATAAGAGCCCTTTCCAGCAATGCGCCGTGACCTTTTAAAAGACTAAAGCGGGCACCTGCAATTTTTGCCGCTGTGTTAAAATCAAGGATTCCCATACTTTCGCCGATATCCCAGTGCGGCTTTGGGGTAAAGCTGAATTCAGGCGGCCGGCCCCATGTCTTCACTACGGTATTGTCCTGGCTGGTTGTGCCGACAGGAACTGAATTGTGAGGCAGGTTGGGCATGGTAAGCAGGAAGGCCTCGGTATCCTGCTCTGCCTGTCGCAAATCTTCCTCCAGAGTTTTTATCTGTGCAGAAAGCTCTTTTAATTCAGCAAATCGGGCAGGATCAACCTCCTTTTTCTCTTTTTTTAATTGCCCGATTGCATCATTGGCCCTGTTACGCTGAGCCCGCAGCTTTTCAATTTTCTGCAGAATGCCTTTTCTGCGATCATTGATAGCCAGGAAAGCATCCAGTTTTACTTCAGAGCCCCGGGCAGCAAGCTTTTGTTCGACACTATCCGGGTGTTCACTTATAAACCTGATGTCAAGCATGCGGTCACCTTGTGTTATTGTAATCGGATAACGGTTAGGATGCCTGGAGCCATTGCTGGAATTCTCGGTAGCCTTTTGACTTCCATGCTTTTGCAGTTATCTCGGTAATAAAATCTATATACAGACTATCTATAATGGTATTGAGAGCCTCAATACTGAACATGCGTCCAAAAAACTGTTCATCACTATCTTCTGCCCGGGGCATGTCAATCTTTAAACCGGATACGGCATAACTGTCCGCACGCAGTGTAAAACACCAGGTGTTTTCACCTTTTTCAATCCTTACACGTGCTTCTTTCACTTTTTTACCTGTTTGAATCGCCTGTTTGAGGTCCTGGCTGGTGAAATCATCCCCTGAGAAAGAAACAGCGTTCGGAGCAGACTCTCTATCATCCTCAAGTACGATTTTGCCGTCAACCCAGAGTGAGAACTGTTTATCCGGGGAGGATATTGCAAACACACCGGCATTTTTATCGCTCTTATAACAGATATAGGTCAGAAAATCACGGCCAAAACCGGTCTGTTTTTGCAGGGCTTCTTTATCTACTGGGAACATTGCCGGCTAAATCCTTTATGATGATGTTTTTATTGTCCGGTACGGGCGCAGCATCCTGATCATAGTATACGAGTGGTAACAGCTTTATCTCAAATGACTGGAAAAAGAAATTAACAAATTCCTCATGTGCTTTTTTACTGCCCGCGCACAACAGCACAATGCCTGTGGAGGTGTTCCAGCACACATCATACAGGGACGGTACGGGCAGCATTTTTTTTAATAAGTTTTGACGTACCTCCTCCTTAAGCATATCCTTATCTTTTTTATAGAGCCGTTCTTTTCCGGTAGCCTTTTTATACTTAATTTCTTCACGCAGAAAAGCTGCCTTCATAGTCAGAGAAGGGATGCGCCGTTCATCAATTCGCAGTGAAAAGACCAGATAGGGGGCCTTGAGAAAATGCAGGTTATCGAAGAAAGTCGACGCCATGTTTTCAGTTGAAACCCAGCCAAGTGATTTTTCGGTAAGACTTGCAGGATCAATTTCTCTGAAAGAGTACTTTTTTAATTTCTCAAGAGCAAACTGCCGGATGTCCTCTGAAACATCACCAGCAGTTTTGTAGCGTATATAGCTTATTGAACCGGAAATGAGACCCATAGTGACTCCAGTATAGGTTTTTAGAACAGCTGTCCAAAATCATACATGATACAATCAAGGCAGGTAAATTTCAAGTAGGAATCAAAAAAAATTATGCTGTTTTATTAAGCTTCTTTTGCCATGCACTGATGTCCTGCAGGGCTCTTTCGGTAAGGAGTCTTTTTTTCTTTTTCCGGGGAATCCTGCCTGGTAGGGGAGGGAGGATGCCGAAATTTGCATTCATCGGCTGAAAGTTTGCAGAAGCCGACTGCGTGATATATGAGAGCAGCCCGCCTATCATGGTAGTTGCCGGCGGAGATACCGGATCACCGTCCTGTGTATAGCGGCCGGCCTGGAGGCCTGCAACCAGTCCCATGGCAGCAGATTCTATGTAGCCTTCCACACCGGTTATCTGGCCGGCAAAGAAGATACGGGGTTGCGTTTTTAACTGCAGGCTTTTGAGAAGCAGCAGGGGTGCATGAAGGTAAGTGTTACGATGGAGGCTGCCATAGCGCACAAATTCAGCCTTTTTAAGTCCGGGTATCATGGAGAATACCCGTTTCTGCTCAGGCCAGGTGAGACGTGTCTGAAAGCCCACCAGATTATACAGGTTTGCTTCCTTGTTTTCCTGCCTGAGCTGTACTACAGCGTAGGGCTGCTGGCCGGTTTGCGGGTCGGTCAGGCCGACAGGTTTCATGGGTCCGTGGGCAAGGGTCTCGGGACCCCGCTCCGCCATCAATTCCACGGGCATGCAGCCTTCATAGGGCGTTAAGGTTTCAAACTCTTTCAGGGGCACTTTTTCTGCGTTAAGAAGCTCATTGATAAACATATAATATTCATCCTGAGACAGGGGGCAGTTGATATAGTCAGGGGTGCCTTTATTGTAGCGGGAAGCTCTAAATGTTTTATGCAGGTCAATAGAATCTGCTTCAACAATCGGTGAAATAGCATCATGGAAATACAGAAATTCTTTGCCAATGAGCCGGGTAAGGCCGGCAGCGCATGCATCTGACGTAAGAGGTCCTGTAGCGATGACACACACTTTGCTGTCAGGAATTGTTGTTATCTCTTCTCGTGCAACCGTAATGTTGGCTTTGCTTTCAATGGCCGCAGTGACATCTGATGCAAATTTTTTTCTGTCAACTGCGAGCGCTGCCCCTGCCGGGATCCGACAGTTGTCGGCATGCTGCATTATAAGAGAGCCGCAACAGCGCAGTTCTTCCTTCAGGAGCCCTGAGGCGTTCTCCAGACTATTTGATCGCAGGGAGTTACTGCAGACAAGCTCAGCCAAATCGGGATTTTTGTGTGCGGGGGAGAATAAGCCAGGTTTCATTTCATATAAAACTACCATGCACCCCTGTTTTGAGGCCTGCCATGCGGCTTCACAGCCGGCCAGACCCCCACCTATCACAATGATTTCTTTCTTAGAATTCATAGGGTTTGTCTTCTGCACACCATTGCAACGCTGTGTGATTGCCTGAGGAAAGCATCCGGTTGTTATTCCGGAATTCGCCTCCGGCGAATGTCCGGAATCCATGGATTCCTGCATGCGCGGGAATGACACATAAGGGGTTTAACAGCTTATGGGCTCAGCAGTTATTGTTACCTGTTCACGTTTCGCTTTTGTTTTGAACATCCGATATTGTTTTTTTGTATGTGCACGGCTTGGCAGGACACTTGATAACATGACCGTAACGCTTGGTGATTTTTTCTACAAGATAAGGCGAACTGCACTCAGGACACGTTTCGGCAACAGGTTTATCCCATGACGCGAAGGTACATTTTGGATAGTTTGAACAGCTGAAGAATATTTTTCCCCTGCGGGATTTTTTTTCCATCACTTCCCCGTCGGCACACTCAGGACAACTTATGCCCAGTGAAACAGGTTTATTGATGGGCCGAATAAATTTACAATCAGGATAGGCCGAGCAGCCCAAAAAGGGACCGTATCTACCCTGCCGCATCATTAAGGGGCTGCCGCACTTTTCACATTTTTCCTCTGTGAGCTGGTTTTCCGGGGATTGTTCCTCGGGGTCGTTTTTTAAAGATTTTACAAAACGGCATTTTGGAAATCCACTGCAGGCATAAAAACGGCCGTATCTGCCAAGCTTTATAACCAGAGGTTGTTCACACTGAGGACAAATATCATCTGTCTTTTCTGTTGTTATATCGGATTTCTGTATTTCTTTTTCCTTCTGATGTATGCGGGAGATAAACGGATCCCAGAAGTCTTTTACCGTGGGCTTCCACTGGGATTCCCCACGGGCAATTTCATCGAGCCGGTCTTCCAGGCGGGAGGTGAAATCATAATCAACGTATTGTGAGAAGTGATTAACCAGGAGGTCACTAACAATCATGCCGGTATCCTCCGGGTAGAAACGTTTTTTAATAAGTTTTACGTATTCTCTTTCCTGTAGAATGCTTATAATGCTGGCATAGGTTGAAGGTCTGCCGATACCGTACTCCTCAAGGGCCTTCACCAGGGATGCTTCCGTATAGCGGGGCGGGGGCTGGGTAAAATGCTGTTCAGGCAGCAGTTTTAAAAGTTTCAGTATTTGATTCTTTTCAAGCGGCGGTAGCATACCTGCCTCTTTTTTTTCTTCCCCGTTATCCCGGCCCTCGATGTACAGTTTCATAAAACCGGGAAACCGCAGCGTTGAGCCTGTTGCCCTGAAGACACAGGCATCCTTTGCCTGAATATCAACCGAGACAGAATCCAGAACGGCACGAGCCATCTGGCTGGCAACCGCACGCCGCCAGATAAGGTTGTAGAGTTTGAACTGGTCTTTGGTGAGAGATCCCTGGATGTCTTCCGGTATAAGGGTCACGTCTGTAGGACGGATTGCTTCATGAGCTTCCTGAACATTTTTTGACTTTTGGGCGAAGTGTCGAGGGGTTTTGAGAGCATATTCTGATCCGTATTTGGAAACGATAACCTGGTGGATATCATTGAGAGCACTTGCAGCAAGGTGCACGCTGTCTGTACGCATATAGGTAATAAGACCCATGGTGCCTTTACCGACATCGATGCCTTCGTACAGTTTCTGGGCAATGGACATGCTTTTTTTGGCAGAAAATCCAAGCTTGCGTGAGGCCTCCTGCTGGAGCGTGCTGGTAATAAAGGGCGCTGGCGGGGTCCTTTTGATTTCCCGTTTTTGAACTTTTGCTACAGTGTAGTCAGAACCTTTCAGTTTTTCTATTATTTCGTCGGCCTGCTGTGCTTGCTGAATGGCCATTTTTTCAAGTTTTTTTCCGTCGACCTGAATGAGCTGGGCGTCAAAGGGGTTGTGAGTATCGGTTGGAGTGAGCTGCGCTTTGATGGTCCAGTATTCTTCCTGATTAAATGCTTTGATTTCTTTTTCCCGCTCACAGATAATACGCAGAGCTACTGATTGAACTCTGCCGGCTGAAAGCCCATAGCGTATTTTTTTCCATAGAAATGGACTCAAGTTAAAGCCCACAAGATAATCAAGCACAACGCGGGCCTGCTGGGCATTAACGAGGTCTATGGAAATCTCCCCGGGATGCCGCAGTGCATCGTTGATGGCTTCTTTTGTGATTTCATGAAAGGTTATTCTTTTTACAGCATATTCCGACCCCCTTGTTTTTTTTGATTCGTCCGGTTTCAGTTTCAGGGCAGTTACCAGATGCCAGGCAATGGCTTCACCTTCGCGGTCAAGGTCGGTTGCCAGGTATACTGTTTTGCATCCTTTAAGGGCCTTTTTTATCTGGGTGATATGTTTTTTGCTTTCCGGGATAACCTCATACTTGGGAATTATGTCCTCTTCGATTTCTACCGACCCTTGTTTGCTTGGAAGAGCCCTGACATGTCCGACACAGGCCATCACGTTAAAATCTTTACCGAGAAATTTTGAAATAGTCTTAGCTTTAGCAGGTGACTCAACGATTACAAGTGATTTTTCCATATAGTACTACCTTGTATTGCTTTATCTAACGAACTGTTTTTTTACAGCGACAATCCTATAACATGATGTCGGATTCTGGATATTGGAAAAAAATGAATATGTCCAGTATCCAGCAGCTCATTCCAATTGCATGGTTTTAAGAAGTTTTATGGGCAAAACATATTAACGAATGCATCTAACATGAAACCCTTAACATCTCACAAATCTTTTACCCGGCAGTTGTTTTACCATGCTGTTCATCTCAAGCTCAAGCAGTATTGATGAAATACGGCTGATTGAAAAATTTGAGCCTACTATAAGTTCATCAATGTGTACAGGCTCATTTTGTATCAGAGCATATATTTCCTGCGCTTCAAGATTAAGCCTCGGAGGTGCTGCAATGGTCTCTTCTTCGGCCTGTTTTGGACACGCATTAATTTTGAACTGTAATTCCTCAAGTATATCCTGGGCACTTTCCACGAGTTTTGCACCACTGCGCAACAGGCTGTGAGTCCCTTTGCTTTTGTACGAGTAGACATTTCCCGGTATTGCAAAGACATCTCTTCCCTGATCCAGTGCAAGCCGGGCAGTGATCAGTGAACCGCTTTTAGGGCTGGCTTCAGCCACCAGCACACCCTGGGACAGGCCGCTTATAATCCTGTTTCTGGCAGGAAAGTTATAACTATGGGGCTCGGTTCCCATTGGGTACTCTGAAACCACGGCTCCATGTGAGGCAATAGCATCATAGAGCCTGCTGTTTTCCGGGGGATATACAACATCAATTCCCGAACCAAGCACGGCAATGGTTCGGCCCTTTACAGATAGTGCTCCCTGGTGGGCATACGAATCGATTCCGCGGGCCATACCGCTAACAATCGTAACACCTCGGGAAGCAAGGCTGCGGCTTATCTCCTCTGTTGCCCGGGTGCCATATTCTGAGGCATAGCGTGAGCCGACAATTGCAACAGCATCTCTATCCTCTTTTTTTAACGCTCCCTTTACGTACAGAAAAGGAGGTGGGTCATAGATGTTTCGTAAATTTTCAGGATAGTATGGGGAATTAAGAGTAATGAGTGTTATATTGTTTGATTCAATGAGCTTCAGCTCCCGGTCTATCTCCGGGTTCGGCCTGAAGCTGTTAATAGCCTCAATTGCTTTGGTGGTTATTCCCGCTACTTTCCTGAGCTCATCAGGGTCTGCTTGAAAAATTTTTTCAGGAGACTTAAAATATGTGATTAAATTCCTGTAAATTACATTTCCAATACCAAAGGTAAACCGCAGTGCAATCCAATAGTAAAGCTTTTCCACACGAATAGCCCCTCTTTTTTTGTTTGAAAACACAAGCTAGAGTGATATCCTTCAGAAAAACAAAAGTCAAGGATATTTTCACTGCTTTTTTAGGGCAGAGAAAAAAGCTTTTTGGTGTTTTGGGTTGTCACCCTGGCTACTTCCTTCAACGGAATTTTTTTTATCTCTGCAATTTTTTCCGCAACATATGTTACATAGGCCGGTTCATTACGCTTGCCGCGGTAAGGTGCCGGTGCCAGGAAGGGGCAATCCGTTTCGAGAAGAAGATTTTCAAGAGGGACGGTTTTTACTACGTTGTGGATTGTACGGGCGTTTTTGAAGGTGACCGTACCCGGAATGGAAATATAGAATCCCATATCAACACATTCCAAGGCCATGTCGACATCACCTGAAAAACAATGGATTACTCCGCCGGTCTCCCAGGTTTTTTCTTCCCGCAGAATCGACACAGTTTCCTTATGTGCATCCCGGTCATGAATGATTACCGGTAGCTTAAGACCCAGGGCCAGGTCAAGCTGGGCCCGAAAGCACCTGATTTGATCTTCCCTGGGTGACAGGTTACGATAAAAATCAAGCCCCATTTCACCAATGCCGACAACTTTTGCATGTCCTGCATTTTTTTCGATAAAATCAAGGGCCTGCAGGTCCAGGTCTTTGGCATTGTGGGGGTGCATACCCAGGGCGGCATATATAAACGGATACTGATTGGCAATTTTAAGGGCCTGCCGGCATTCCCTGATGCCGATGCCGATGGTAATGATTTTTTCGATACCATTGTTCTGAGCTCTTTGAATAACCGCATGGCGGTCTTTTTTAAATTCAGGCAGATCAAGATGGGCGTGTGAGTCTATCAAAGTCATTTTCTTGTGAACAGTAAATAATCAAAAGTGAACTGTTTTTGGTGTGTAAGTATTTAGTGTTTCGTCAGTAACGAGTATCCAGCAACAAGTTACCAGCAACCGGTACATTACCTGCCGGTAACCTGTATCCACGCTCTGCGGGTGCGCGGGCCGTCGAACTCACAGAAAAAGATCGACTGCCAGGTGCCGAGCATAAGGCTGCCGTTTTCTATTATTATGGCTTCTGAACAGCCAAAAAGTGATGATTTGATGTGGGCCGCAGAGTTGCCTTCCAGGTGAGTATAGCCATCACTGAAAGGTATAACTTTGTTTGTTTCATTCAGGATATCATGAACCACGGCAGGATCAGCATTTTCATTGATTGTCACTCCGGCTGTTGTATGGGGTATAAACACCGTACAAACCCCGCTTTGTAAGCCGGATTTGCTTACTATCGTCTGTACCTGGGAAGTGATATCAATCATTTCCGTCTGCTGGTGAGTTTTGACTTTTATTTCTTGCATGTCTTTTGTCCAGTACTGTTTATGAAATTAAAAATAATTTTTACAACCAACTAACTATCCAATTACGATTCACGAGAGGTCGCTTTGAGAACCTTTACTTTAGCATCAATCAGCTCCTTATGGTTAAGGCCCAGCAACTCCGCAAGCTTGTGGACCAGGTAGTCCTCATATTTGTCCAGGGTCCTATCAGCGTAAATAACACTCCAGATCATTTCAATAACCTGCTTTTTCTGTTCCGGTGCATATTTTTGCTTAATTATATTGGTGAACTGCCACAGATCGATACTCTCCTCACGGCGTTTATAGGCAATTTCCTTTATTTCATTGAAGGTTTGTTGTGGCAGATTAAACTGCTTGTGCATGAGTTGCTCAACGCGCTGTTCTTCTTCCGGGGAAAATTCATCATCAGCATGGGCTATCTCAAGCAGAAGTGCACAGGTCGCAACCTGCAGTTCCTGCTCCGTTGGTTGCTTTGCTGCAGGTTTTTCTGTGTTTGAGGGTATTGTTTTTTGCAGTATGGATTTAATGAGGTTACGCATGTTGAACTCCGTATTTTTCGTTTTTCATACCATAACATGTAACAGAAATTTTGAGAAGGCTAAAGCGTAAAAGGCCCTTTCGTTGCCTGGCAAGACCAAAAAAGTAATTAAAGATAAAGTAGTTAGTGACGAAAACAGTAATGCTGCCGGGCTTGTAGCGTGCTTGACAGCAGCTTATAGAATTACTGCCAGACGCCGGTCGTTAATCATAAGGACATTTGCAAATATTTGTCAAGATAAGCATATTTTACATGATAATAACTTTTTTTCCCCGAACAACACAAGGAGGAAAAAGCCATGATAGAACAGGTACGAGGTAAACTGGTTCTTGATGCCATACCCACTCCAGAAGTAGCAGAGAAAACAAGTGCACTACTGGTAAAATATTTTAAAAATGTTACCCCTGAAAAACTGTTCGCCCTGTTTGAAAAGACGCCTGTTGTCCTCACCAAAAACATTTCCCAAAAAGCAGGTCAAACTATCGCAGACAACCTTAATAATCTGGGAGCTTCTGCTTCATTTGTTCCGGAAGAGCAGGGTACAAAAGAAGGTTCTCCGATAAACCCTGTCGGCGCATATCCCGATAAAATGCATAACAGCAGCCCGGATAATCTGTCACATCTTTTCACTGATGAAAAAGCACCACGGAAAAAAGACAGAACCTGGCAGGCACGACTAATGTACCAGTTGGAAATCGTAAATAAAGAACTCTGGCTTGTTTTATCAATGATAGCCATTGTTGGTGTGATGAACTACCTGCTCACCGCCCACCATATGATGCTGGGCCTCTATACTCTGCCGACCCTTTTATCTGCGTATTTGTATGGGCGCCGGCATGCAACGTTGACAGCCGTTGCAAGCATCTGCATTGTGGGACTGGTGGTCTATAATAATCCTGCGCTGCTGGTTATTGATAAGGAAGTGCAGATTATAGGAGGTCGCTGGTTTGAAATTTTTACATGGGGTGCTATTTTGATAGTGACGGCCTATGCTATGGGTACCCTGTACGAGCGTGATCAGGTGCGGCTCAGAGAACTGCGCAAAGCATATAGGGGGTTAATAATTATCCTGCGTCACTTTATTGCCAAGGACAAGTATACCGAAAACCATTGCTACCGGGTTTCCATCTATGCGGCTAAAATTGCGGCGTATCTTAAAATGAATGATGATCAGATAGAAAATGTTCGCTCAGCGGCTTTGCTGCACGATCTCGGTAAACTTGATCTCAGCCGGGAAATTCTCTATAAGGCCGCACAGTTGTCACGTGAAGAGTTTGATGGCATGAAGCAGCATGTAGATAGAGGGGCCCAGATGCTGGAGGCTGCTGATACTCCTCTTAACCGTATTATTCCTATTATTCTTGCCCATCATGAAAAATTTGACGGTAGCGGCTATCATGGTGCTCAGGCAGGCGATATCCCTCTGGAAGCACGCATCATTGCAGTTGCCGATGTCTATGATGCCCTTGCAAGTGATCGTCCTTACCGTAAGGCAATGACGCCGTTTGAAGTTAAGGAGCAGATTGTTAAGGGTGCCGGTACGGAATTTGACCCGGTTGTTGTCGAGGCATTCCTTAAGGCTTTCAAAAATGGTGAAATGGATATACCGGATGTGATTGTATAAAATAGTGAAAAGGGACTTGTTACTCGTTCCTCGTTGCTGGCCGAAGTGTAGCGTAGGTCCCGCCTTTGGCGGGGATAATGGATTAAGAACGTAAAACGAGAAGCGTAAAGCGTTATGCGAATTTTTTAGAGCACTTAAGGCTTAACACTTTTCGTCGAACGATGCTGAGGCTAAATACCAAACACACACAAGTTAAACAGTCAGTTACCCGCCTTTTTTACCATTTACACAAAACAGTATGCGTATGTCTTCTTACGCTTTACACTTTACGTTCTAATTCGCTATTCCCCGTGTTTTAAATTGACACGGGTCGGTGTTGTATTTTATGGTAGCCTGAGAGAACAACCTTTGTTCAAGCATTGTTATGGATAGTGGACAGATACAGAACTTTTTTAATAGTGTGCTGGAAAATTTCTTAGATTTTTTTGCACGGATTAATGCAACGCTTATTGACTCCTGGGGTCTTACAATCCTGATAGGGCTGGTACTGTGTTTTTTTGGTGTAAGAGTATTCAGTTTTTCCGTGCTTGTGTTCGGGGGGCTTTTAGGCGGTTTTATCGGTTACGGCTTTGGAGATCTGCTGTTTGGTTTTACCGGGGCGGTAATCGGTGCTGTTGTTCTGGGAGTAATCTGCGGCTTTCTGCTGCGGGCGGTAATTCGCATCGGGTTTTTTCTAATGGGACTGTTCATAGGCGGCTTTGTAGGGGTAAGCCTGCTGGGACAAAGCCCCTGGGTGATAGCCGTGATCATCGGGTCGGGCATTCTCAGTGTGCTTTTTTATAACTACTTTGTCATTGTTGCAACGGCCCTGTGGGGTTCGCTGCTTTTAGCAGGCAGCCTTCTGCAGATAATCCCTGCTTCATTGAACCAGTACCCCTTAGCCCTTCTGGCTATTAAAGCGCTCATTTTTGCCGGGGGGGCAGGCTACCAGGTGTTTCATTATAAAAAGATAGGCAAGCGCCTGGATGCTGCGAATGAATAATATTATTACTATCTCATAATTTGTGAGGCTCTAGACTGTCAGAAGGAGTTCTCTTGGTCCAGAGCCTTCCATATTATAAGGTTTATTTTAAAAATATTGTTTGTTAATGTTACGAATAGTTATCTGAAATATTTTGAATTAGCAAGATTCAATTTTTACCGCTAACATGCAGTTTTAATAGATTCAAAATCACTGTGATAGCAGAAGCAACATACGAAAAGAGGCAAAGCCTTAAGTGGCCTCGCCTCTTTGCCTTTTGTCCTTTAAACTTTCAGCCTTTTAGTCTCCATAAATAAGCCTGGGGGTTGCACTCACCGGGCCATGCAACGTAGCCTTCCCGTTGAAGTCTATATCCTCCAGCATATACCAGTACGTCTTTCTGTTCTGCACATCATCATCCACAAACTCGTATTCAGATCCTTCCGTGGGTGAACCCGCAGCCGGAATGAGGTCTGTATTAATTTGCACATATTCCCAGTCACCTGCTTTAGTACGAAAGAGATTGAATCCAGCATTATTTATCTCGGCTTCGGTTGTCCATGTAATAACAACATGTTTTTTTTCAGGAACAGCATCAAATGCACTTAGCGTAACAATAACTGGCACAGCATTCAGACGTGCTACAAAGGCATCACACACCCCTGCATATGGATTAACCGGACTGCCCCAAGTTGCACAGCTTTCTCCTGTCACACACATATTCCCTGACTGATCAATGGCTATGCCAAAACCCCACTCATTATTTGCTGACCCCATGAAGGTGTTCCACACAAGGTTACCACTTCCGTCTAGCCCTGTTACAAAAGCATCATACCACCCTGCATGCGGGTTCACCGGACTGCCCCAAGTTGCACGGCTATACCCCGTCACATACACTTTTCCTGACTGGTCAACAGCTATGTCATGGCCGGAGTCACTGTGTGCTGATCCTATGAAGGTGTTCCATACAAGGTTGCCACTTCCGTCTAACTCTGCTACAAAGACATCATAATCCCCTGCATGCGGGTTCACCGGACTGCTCCAAGTTAACCAGCTTTCCCCTGTCACATACACATTCCCTGACTGGTCAACTGCTACGCCATAACCTATGTCTATGTCTACTGATCCTATGAAGGTGTTCCATACAAGGTTGCCACTTCCGTCTAACTCTGCTGCAAAGACATCATAATCCCCTGCATGAGGATTAACCGGACTGCCCCAAGTTGCACGGCTATACCCCGTCACATACACATTTCCTGATTGGTCAAGAGTTATGTCTTTACCCCGATCCTCGCTTCCTGATCCCATGAAGGTGTTCCACACAAGGTTTCCGCTGCCGTCTAGTTGTGCGACAAAGGCATCCTCACCCCCTGCATACGGGTTAACCGGACTGCCCCAGGTTGCCCAGCTTGTTCCCGCCACATACACATTTCCTGACTGGTCAATAGTTATGGCACGGCTAGGGTTACTGTCTACTGATCCCATGAAAGTATTCCACACAAGGTTTCCGTTGCCGTTTAACTTTACTACAAAGGCATCACTATCCCCGGCATGAGGATTAACCGGGCTTCCCCAGGTTGCCCAGCTATACCCTGTCACATATACATTTCCTGACTGGTCAACTGCTATATCTTCCCCCGCGTCATAGTCTGCTGATCCCATGAAGGTGTTCCACACAAGCTCTCCGTCACTGTCAAACTTTGCTACAAAGGCATCACTACTTCCTGCATGCGGGTTAACAGGACTGCCCCAAGTTGCATAGCTTTCCCCAGTCACATACACATTACCCAACTGATCAAGAATGATGCCTAATCCCTCATCACTACTGCTTACTGACCCCATGAAGGTGTTCCAGTCCAAACTTTGAGCAGACACACGTACGGACAGCATAAGGAAAAACACAATACAAACTGTTATCCCGAAGTATAAAAGTCGTATCATTTTCTTCATTTCTTTTCCTCTCCTCCTTTAATGAATTCTTACTGTGGTAAACATGAGTGAGGTTGGCTGAAATCATAGTATTTAGTGCGTCTTAAAAACCCACGTCCTTTGGACGTGGTCAGAGTTGAATGGCTCTGCCTGAAGAGTTTTTAAGAGAAATTGCGGTGGCGAAGCCATGAATCGGGCGTAAAGCCCCGTCCTCTGGGCGGGGATAGTCCGATTCAAGCAATTTTTTTACTATAAATTAACTATATTTTTATGTCAAAACCTTTTTATATAAAGCACAAGATACCTGCTGCAACCTGTATTTTTTCATAACAGCAACATACATGACACTGTACGTAACTTTAATAAATATTACTCCAGAAAATTGTAGGAATATCTGGTTCGAATATTTACCATATGATTTCTAAAATCGGCTAAGTTTTTATCAGGATTGCGATGAGCATCATTTTATTGGAAGCTTTTATTTTTTATCGTAATAGTTTAAAAGTTTAGCCTGCCCCCAAACTGCTACAGCAATTTTTTGCTAATTATAAATTGTATTGACAATTAGCAAAAATATCCTATAATAATTTTAATGATTCCACGTGATGCAGAAAAGAGTTTGAAACAACTGGCTAAAGGCTACCCCGCTGTGGCCATTACCGGTCCCCGGCAGTCAGGTAAAACAACCCTTGCCAGATATGTGTTTGATAACAAGCCCTATGTTTCCTTTGAAAATCCCGATATGCGTGACCTGGCCCAAAACGACCCCAGGGGGTTTTTAGAAAAATACCTCGATGGTGCCCTATTTGATGAAGTTCAGCGTTGTCCGGAACTGCTTTCCTACCTCCAGCAGATCATCGATGAATCAAAAGAACCCGGCCGTTTTGTATTGACGGGCTCTCAGCAATTCGGATTGCTTTCGGGTATAACACAGTCCCTGGCAGGACGGGTTGCACTGGTTCAGCTTCTACCGTTTACGCTGCATGAATGCTATGATGCTAAAAAACAGAAAAGGTCACCAAAACTGGACCATGTATTATTCAATGGGCTGTACCCGCCGGTGCATGACAAAAAACTGAATTCCCACATCTGGTATGCAAACTACATGCAAAGCTACATTGACAGGGATGTGCGTCAGATGGTGAATGTTCGTGACCTGCGCAGCTTCCAGCGTTTTGTGCGGCTCTGCGCCGGACGGACGGGACAGCTGCTAAACCTTTCAGACCTGTCCACGGACTGCGGTATCACTCACAATACGGCCAATGCCTGGATCTCCATTTTGGAGGCAAGCTACATAATTTTTCTTCTTCAGCCCCACTATGCAAACTTTAATAAAAGAATCATAAAGACTCCGAAGCTTTATTTCTATGATGCAGGATTGGCTGCCTGGCTGCTGTCTATTCAAACCCCCGAACAGCTGAGCACCCATTCTATGCGGGGAGTCCTTTTCGAGACTTTCATCGTGAGTGAATTCATAAAGGCGCGTTACAACCAGGGCCTTACCGGCAATCTGTATTTCTGGCGAGACCGCACTGGAAACGAAATCGATCTGCTGGTCGAAACTGGAGAAAAACTGCGACCGATTGAAATCAAATCAGGCCAGACAATCACTCAAGACTATTGTAAGGGATTACAAAAGTGGATCGACCTTGCCGGAGATACAGCCTTAAACCCTACCTTGATATACGGCGGCAGAGAAAGTACTGTTCAGTACGGAATTAAAATTCACCCGTGGTATGATAAAGACTATTTAAAGAAACTTTAAATTAAAACTACGGCGGGCAGGCATTACGACCTGATGACTGATCGTATACCCCCAGTTCAGCAATAATAAAAACAGAAAAGGACCCGATCACTGCGTAACAAAGCCGACAGCACAACCAACTCTTGCACCTGAATCAATTTGCATTGGAATGCCGCAAAACAGGTGGTTTTATTATAAGGTAAATTTCAAGAAAATTTACAAATTAATTGAACAAATTAACTTTTTATTACAATTAAATGCCTAATATAACAATTATAGGCAACTAAAATGTAAAATTTGCAAATAAATGCACTATCACAATCTCCTGTAAAACTATCCTGTTGAAATCCCTTGCCCTTCAGGTTGTTAAGGGGTCATCTGTTGATTATCACCCCAAAATAACTATCAAGTATTTGAAAAAACAACATTTTTTAGATGCTCAATAATTGAGCAATCTGCTAGGAATCCCGTTTTTTCTGGCTCAGCAATGCTTTTCAACAGAGTTTTCCACAGTCTTTTCACAATTTCTGTGGAAAGTTTTACAGACTCCGGTTTTGGTCCTATCCCAGCTGTTCAGGGGCTGCATCCGGATATATACTTAGTCAACATATAGTATGCCGATCAAAATGAAATACAATATATGTAAATTGAAAAGTTGCGGGTTGGATATTGCTGCATTTTTTACATTACCAGACATGTCGACACCTGCAGTAGTGTGTCTGAAGTAGCTGTTGCAGTAACAAACCAGGACTTTACAATGTCCAATCCCAACGCTTGCATGACAAATGAATGTCAAAGCCCAAATTTCAAAATATGCTGGCGGGTGTTTTAACCATTTGGATTTGTTTCGAAATTTTATATTTGGAAGTTGGTTTTAAATCCGGGCACGGTTGTTTTTTATGCAACCGTTTTAATAATAATGTGTAAACATACCGTTATTGAAAAAATTTTATGTTGTCGCCCTTCTGTTTCTTACAATACGATTCTCAACACTCCAGAAATTTTCTCCACGCAAGAAATACCATAAGGCAAGTAAGGTAAACAGGGTGTCTTCTGCAACGGCATACCATCCGATGGTGCGGTCTGAGGTAAAACAGCCACAGTCTACATTTATGCCGCGCAGGGTATTGATGAGCAGGGCCAGGGTGAACACCACCAGCAAACCGGTGCAGGTAAGCGATGCAGCCCGTATCCTGATACCCAGTACCAGCAGAGCACCCATAATTACTTCCAGCCAGGGAAGCCCGGCAGCGACCGGCCCCACCGCAACATCGGGCAGCAGTTTGTAATTATATACCGCAACAGCAAAATCAAACGGACCCATGATTTTCGGTAGGGCTGCATAGATGAACATACCACCTAAAAAAATTCGCAGCACAAAAAGAAGGTATTGGTTCCTGAACAGGCTCATGGCGACTCTCCATAGGATACCGGGAAGCCCTTTTCCTGCCATTGCAGCCATCCGCCTGTATAAACGTATACGGGTTTGATATCATTTTCTACAATCAGCTCGGCCAGTTCCATGGCTTCGGGGCATTCCGGGCCGGTACAGTACAGGACTATCTTAGTCTGGGATGCCCTGTCCATCAGATCAAACAGATTATCATCCAGAGTCTGTTCGGTAATATTTATCGCGCCCTGAATGTGTCCTGCGGCAAAAACATGGGGCGGACGGGCATCAATAAAAAAAGCCTGGGCAGAATCACACAGGTCTTTGGCCTCTGCTACCTTTATGATGATAATAGCGGCATCTCCATCAGGCGTTGCCGTATCCCGGGCTTTTTCCTCTACCTGTTGTTGGAGGCGGCTCTTGATTTGAGCAATCAAACTGCCGTCAAGCCCCTGAGAAACAAAGGTATGGTTTATGATAAGGCCCATCCCAAAACCGATGCAGCACAGCAGGGCTGTCTCGATCAGTGTACGTGAACTAAACGGTTTATTGCGCTTCATAGTTGAAAAAACATAGCAGAACATTATAATTATTTCAAGATTATGCTCCGATTTTATTAAAGGGTTTTTAGAATTGAAAAACACTGCGGTATTCTGTATCCTTAAACAATTATTGATCGTAATCATAAAATCAGGTTCTGATGAATAACAAGCAGCCTAATACATTCCCTGTTACAACTGTAGATCGCTTGGGCAGTCTGCCTGCTATCGCTGTAATTTATGCTATTGCGGGCTTTATGACCCTGCTCGGGCATCAGCAGACGCTTGCGTTGGGAAAAAAACTGGGCGATATGCTCTATTATTTTTCAACCCGCATAAAAGCAAAAGTATTTCATAATCTGAAGCTTGCCTATGGTGATGAAATCATAGCACGTGATATGGAGAAACTTGCCCGGACGGTTTTACAAAATTTCTGTCAGAACTGGACGGAACTGTTTTTTACAGCCGGTCCTTTGACAGGCATTGTTTTAGACAGAATCACTATCGAGGGCAGAGAAAATCTGGACAAGGCCCTCAGCCGGGGCAAAGGCGTAATTGCCATAAGTGCCCATCTAGGCAACTATCCCCTGATTGGTACAAAACTGGCCCAGGAAAACTACTCTTTCCGGATGGTCGTGCGAACTCTCAAGTCCCGGTCCGGATCAGTTGCGTATGCCAAAGGGCGCAGGATGATTGAGCTTCCTTCTCTTGCAACGACACCCGAAAGACAGTTTTATAAAGAGGCCCTTAAAGTATTACATAGTAATGGTATTCTGGGAATGATATCTGATGAAAACAAACGGCGGGGAGGTATCTTCGTTGATTTTTTCGGGCGTCCTGCCGCTACGGCACCCGGACCTGCCGCACTTGCATTGCGTACAGATGCCGCAGTGGTCCCCATATTCATAGTGCGTTGCGACGACGGCTCTCAAAAAATATGTATTGAACCGGAAATAACCCGGCAGCGCAGCGGTGATGATCAAAAGGATGGGCAGGTGATTACGGCAGGATTCACCAAGGTGATTGAGGATTATGTCAGAAGGTATCCATCCCAGTGGGTGTGGACTAACTGGCGCTGGCGTACCCAGCCCTGGGGTCAGTCGGCAGAGTCTAAAATAAAGAAAAAAAGAAGGTTGAAGTCACTTGCACGATGGATTAAGAGCTCTCGGTAAGGTCATTGCTGTTCTACAGTATCAGGATTATGTTGTCGAGCATTATCCAGCACACCGTTTATAAATGCCCCTGATTTTTCGGACCCAAATTTTTTCCCCAATTCGATCGCTTCATTAAGTGTTACCTTATAGGGTATATCGTCACAGAAAAATATTTCAAAAACAGCTTCCCGTAAAATGCTGCGGTCAACGGGTGTAATGCGGGTAAAAGCCCAGTTTTGGGCTGTTTTTATAATAATTTTATCGATCCGGGCCTTGTGTTCCATAGTGCCTGTGACCAGAAGATTGGTAAATTCTCTGACATCCTCAGGATGATTATTGTTGCCCCAGAAGAGCTCCATAGCCTGGCTGACATCAGAAGAGCTCATTTCGAGTTGATAGAGTAGCTGGATGGCAAGCTCTCGTGATTTTCTTCTTTTTCCCACGGGAGAGACCTTTTACATATTATGAATTATGAATTTTACTTTAAAAAAGAAGAATAATAATGCCTGAGATGTGGCAGTTTGTCTGGATACTGGATATGTGGAAACAATTTTTTTTCTAGTATCCAGAATCAAGCATCCAGTATCATTTACTTAATACTTGGACAAGACATGATGATACAGTCCATGATAGTTTTTACTTAATCTGCTTCAACAGATTAACCATCTCGATCGCAGAAACAGCTGCGTCCCAGCCTTTGTTGCCTGATTTGGTTCCGGCCCGTTCAATAGCCTGCTCGATATTATCGGTTGTCAGAATTCCGAAAGTAACCGGGACCTCTGTTTCAAGGCTCACCATGGCAATTCCTTTTGAAACCTCGGCAGCCACATAGTCAAAATGGGGAGTCGCGCCTCTTATTACGGCACCAAGGCAGATAACTGCATCATACTTTCCTGATTTTGCAGTCTTTTTTGCAATCAGCGGTATTTCAAAGGCACCCGGCACTTTGATCACATTAATTTTTGCCTCTTCAGCACCATGGCGGATCAGAGCGTCCATAGCCCCATCCAGCAACCTGCCGACAATAAAATCATTGAAGCGGCTGCTAATAAGTGCAAATCTAAATCCCTTGGCCTCCATTTTCCCTTCAAGTGATTTAACCATGATGTCCCCTTTCTTTTTAGGATTCGGTTTTTTTGTTTTCAATATTCAGCAAATGGCCCAGTCTCTTCTGTTTGGTGGAAAGGTATTTTACGTTATCCGGTTTTGGTTCTGTTTCAATGGCAACTCGTTCAGTAATCTCAAGCCTGTAACCTTCCAGCCCTATAATTTTTTTAGGGTTGTTGGTCAACAGTTTTATTTTTTTTATGTCGAGGTCCCTGAGAATCTGGGCGCCGATTCCATAATCGCGCAAGTCTGCATCAAAGCCGAGTTCTTCGTTGGCCTCTACCGTGTCTTTGCCGGCATCCTGCAGGGCATAGGCTTTTATTTTGTTGAGAAATCCGATGCCGCGGCCTTCCTGACGCATATAGACGATAACACCTTTACCCTCCCGTGAAATCATCTTCATGGCATTTTCAAGCTGTTCACCACAGTCACACCGCAGTGAGCCAAGCGAATCGCCTGTCAGGCATTCTGAATGAACTCTTACAAGCACGGCTTCCCCCGGTTCCCACGCTCCCTTAATCAAAGCAATGTGATGGTGTATATCCATTATATTTTCATATATAATCATTTTAAAGTCCCCGCCATACCTGGAAGGCAGTCTTGTTTCTACCATCCTTTGCACCAGGGACTCCTTAGCCAGCCGGTATTTGATAATATCAGCCACAGTAACAATATGCATTTTGTGTTTTTTAGCAAATTCTCTGAGCTGCGGCATTCTGGCCATAGTACCGTCTTCATTCATGATTTCACATATGATACCGGCAGGTTTGAGCCCGGCAAGTCGGCAAAGGTCAACAGACCCTTCGGTCTGACCTGCCCGGCGAAGCACTCCGCCCGTCATAGCCCTAAGCGGAAAAATGTGACCCGGCCTGACAAGATCTTCAGGTCCGGCATCATCGGCAACAGCGGTCAGAATTGTCTGGGATCTATCTCCGGCTGAAATGCCGGTTGTTGTTCCTTTGCGGGCATCCACTGAGACCGTAAAGGCTGTTTGAAATGAAGACGTGTTTTGCTGGACCATCATAGGCAGGTCCAGCTGCTTGCAGCGCTCTTCAGTAAGAGAAAGACATATAAGTCCACGGCCATATTTTGCCATGAAGTTAATAGCCTCAGGGGTGACTTTTTCGGCGGCCATGGTAAGATCGCCCTCATTTTCCCGATCCTCATCATCAGTCAGGATTACTATCCGGCCTGCTTTTATTTCCTTTATGGCTTGTTCTACTCTGTTGATTGGCATAATTTCCTCGCTTACTAGTACACATAGACATTTTATTTTGTTCGTATACGTCGGCCGCCTTTGGTGTGATTGCTGCGGGCTAGATGCTCGCTGGAAAAGCTTACAGCTCTCATCACGGCCCGTACTCACACCGCCCTTGCGGCTCACGCCAAAGGTGGCCAACGTATGAAAGCACAATTTTAATTGTTCATAAGTACCAGTTTCAAATCAAGTAAAGCTTGGTTTGAAACTAGGTAAAGTTAAACTTTTCCAGAAATTCCCGGCTAATACCGTTTTGTGCTGTATCATCATTCAATATGAATTTCTCAATATATTTCCCCACAATGTCATTTTCAATGTTTACCTGCTCGCCTATCCTTCTGCTGCTGAGCGTAGTCTGCTCGAGTGTATGGGGAATAATCATTATAGAAAAATCCCGGTCAGAGCATTGATTTACGGTAAGACTTATACCGTCTATGGCAACGGAACCCTTTTCAACAATATATTTTAAAATAATGTGCGGAGCAGTAAAGCTGAACTGTGTAAAATCACCTTTGCGCTCGATGCCTGTTATTGCAACAATACCGTCAATGTGACCTGTAACCAGGTGTCCACCCAGCCTGTCGGAGAGTCGTAGAGCTCTTTCGATATTAACCCTGTGACCGGCTTTTTTTTTGCCCAGGGTGGATCTGGCAATACTCTCAGATGAGACATCTACCGTAAACCCCCGGCTTGCAGTGCCCGTTACTGTAAGGCACACCCCATCTACGGCGATGCTCTCACCGAGAGTAATATCCGCTGTGGGAATACCGCACATAACGGTCAGTTCCAGACCATTGCTGCGCCGGGCTGATTTTTGTATTTCTCCTATGTCTTCAACTAAGCCGGTAAACATTTTCACAGGCTTCTTATATATTATTTATTAATAACTAACTATTATAACGTAATATTCCTTATAATGCATTATTAATTTGCAGAAGGCCATAAAATATAAAATGCAGGGCTGTTTTTTTACCCTGCACCTTCAACGCTGAACTTTTTGATTTTTTCTTTAGCCTTCGGCCTTTCTTAAATACCCCTCAACCAGAAAATCACAGTCGATGCGCTGTATTGAGATATCTTGCAGCTGGAGCGCGTCGGCAATCTTTTTCATGCTGTCACCGCCGATAGCACTTAGAGAATCTCGACCGCCAATAATTTTGGGGGCATAGAAAAACATAATTTTATCTACCAGCCCGGACTTCAGAGCGGATGCATTCAACTCCGATCCGCCTTCAATAAGGACAGTTGCAATCCCACGTTTTCCCAACTCCGTGAACAACGCAGCCAAATCAATACGGCCCACCCTTACTTTTACCGCAAGAACCTCTGCACCCCTATCTCTGATGGTTTGGGCCTTTGCAGTTGCAGCTTTGCGGGGTGAGGTGGCAATTATTGTTTTTTCAGCAAGCCCCGGTTGCATTACCCTGCTTGTCAGCGGTATGCTCAACGAACTGTCAACAACTATTCTTAAAGGATTTTTTTTTACCCCCTTGTACAGTCTGACAGTCAGCAGGGGGTCATCGGTAATGATTGTTCCGGACCCGACCATTACGGCATCCGCTTCATAGCGCATCCGGTGGCCCCGTTTGCGTGACTCCTCACCGGTGATCCATTTGGAATTACCGGTACAAGTGGCAATTTTACCGTCAAGCGTCAGGGCGGCCTTTAAAATCACAAAGGGGATGTTTGCGGTTATATATTTTATAAATGCTTCATTAAGTTGTGCGCATTCCTGTTCAAGCAGACCGACTTCTACCTCGATACCTGCTTTTTTCAGTTTTTTAACGCCCCTGCCGTGAACCCGCGGATTCGGGTCGAGCATGCCGATATGTACCCTGCGAATACCATGTTCAATTAAGATATCTACGCAAGGAGGGGTTTTGCCCTGGTGGCAACACGGTTCAAGAGTAACATACAAATCAGCTCCGCGGGCCTTGTTTTCTGCACTGCTGAGCGCCACGACTTCGGCATGCGGACCGCCGAAAAATTTGTGATACCCCTTGCCGACAACACGCCCGTGCTTAACCAGCACGGCCCCCACCAAAGGATTTGGACTAACCTGTCCGGCCCCTTTTTTGGCAAGCGTAATTGCTGAACGCATAAACTTATTGTTGTGGGAATGCGCAGGCATAGAATTACTGGTTTATCCTTTTTTTTCTATAACGGCCTTCACTTCTTTCATGAAGTCGGTAATGTCGGTAAAAGATCTATAGACTGAAGCAAATCGGACATAGGCAACATCGTCAAGCTCATGAAGCTCATGCATGATTTTTTCACCTATCTCAGAGCCTTTTATTTCTTTTATACCGCCTTCCATCAGGTTCTGTTCGATTCTGTCCACAATTTGTTCAAGGACTTCAATACTGATCGGCCTTTTTTGGCAAGCCTTTTTAAGTCCCTCAAGTATTTTTTTGCGGTCAAACGGCTCCCGGCGCTTGTCCTTTTTTATGATAGACGGCAGCGTGTCTTCAATGCGTTCATGCGTGGTAAAGCGTTTTTGGCAGGCAAGACATTCTCTGCGTCTGCGAATGGTCTCACCGTCTCTGCTGATACGTGAATCAATTACTTTGTCCTCTTGGTTGCTGCAAAATGGGCATTTCATCAGGCGTCCCCCTCTAAATTGTATTTAGTAATTGTAATGTGGGCCTCTTGCAAAAGGTTTTGGGCCAGCTCATCCGGGTAACCGTCTTCAAACACAATTTCTTCTATGCCGGCATTAATAAGCATTTTAAGACAGATGCTGCACGGCAATGTTGTGCAGAAAAGGATTGCCCCGGCAATACTGGTTCCATGATAGGCTGACTGAATAATGGCATTCTGTTCAGCATGCAGTCCTCGGCAGAGCTCATGTCTTTGGCCGGACGGTACGTTTTGTTTTTCTCGCAGGCACCCTATTTCCTTGCAATGGACAAGTCCCGTGGGAGGCCCGTTATAGCCGGTGGCCAGAATTCTCTTATCCTTGACAATCACAGCACCCACCCGTCTGCGCGTGCAGGTAGACCTTGTGGATACCAGTCGGGCTATATCCATGAAATACTCTTCCCATGTTGGACGTTTTTCAATAGCTGGCATGGCAGTTTTGGGGAAAATTGTTATTGCTAGCAGGAAAGGGATAGGTACATTCCCGGGCAAGATTGCCGTCTTGCAGAAACAAGCAGTTATGCTGTTTCCTTAAAGTTCTTTTTTTCTATCTCTCCAATGAGATCAATGCGTTTCTGGTGCCGTCCTCCTTCAAAAGGAGTTTCAAACCAGACCTTAAGCATTTCCCGGGCACGTTCAGCACCGATGGTTTCTCCGATAACAAGCACATTGGCATCATTATGCCTGCGACTCATTTTTGCAGTATGCATGTCATGACACAGTGCAGCTCTTACCCCCGGAAACTTGTTTGCCGTAATTGACATCCCTATTCCTGAACCACAAATTAAAATACCACGAGAAGATTCCCGTGTGGATACGGATCTGGCAACTTTTTCTGCAAATTCAGGATAATCGACAGAATCGGCAGACAGCGTTCCAACGTCCTTAATATTGTGTCCTGTGCTTTGCAAAAAGGTCTTAAGTGTTTCCTTGATGGGGAAACCGCGGTGGTCAGCACCGATTGCAACCTTTTGGCTCACAGAATTTATCCTTCGTACTTTTTAAAGATAAGAGTAGCATTTGTACCACCAAAACCGAACGAGTTACTCATTACGGTTTTGATTTTTTGCTCACGGGCCTGATTGGGCACATAATCAAGGTCGCATTCGGGGTCAGGCGTTTCGTAATTTATTGTCGGCGGAATAACGCCGTGATTAATAGCAAGCAGACTGAAAATGGCCTCAACACCGCCGGCAGCTCCCAGAAGGTGCCCTGTCATGGACTTTGTGGAGCTGACGGCCAGCTTGTATGCGTGGTCTTTAAAAACGGTCTTCATACCCTGGGTTTCTGAAAGATCATTCATTTGGGTTGACGTTCCATGGGCATTAATGTAGTCAATTTCCTCAGGATTCATGCCGGCATCCTTGAGGGCCAGGCTCATGCAGCGGGCAGCGCCTTCTCCTCCGGGAGACGGTGCTGTGATGTGATGGGCATCGGCATTACAGGCAAATCCGGCAATCTCGGCATAGATTGTTGCCCCTCTTTTTTTAGCAAGTTCCAGTTCCTCCAGCACCAGAAGGCCGGCACCTTCTGCGATGACGAACCCGTTACGGTCTTTTTCAAAGGGCCGGCTGGCTTTCTGGGGTTCGTCGTTGCGTGTCGACAGAGCTTTCATTGAGCAGAAACCACCCACAGCCAGGGGGGTAATGGTTGCTTCCACACCGCCGGCAATCATTGCATCGGCATCACCCCTTTGGATTATATTAAATGCTGCCCCAATGGAATGGTTCCCGGTGGCGCAGGCAGTAACAATACTGCTGTTAGGCCCCTTGCAGCCGAAATGCATGGAAATATGGCCCGGCGCAAGGTTTACGATGAGCATGGGAATAAAGAAGGGTGAGATTTTCTTGGGGCCCTGTTCAAGCAGTATTTTATGATAGCGTTCTATGGTCTCAAGGCCGCCCAGCCCTGAGCCTACCATTACGCCTACTCGCTCGGCATTTTCTTCAGTAATAATCAGTCCGGAATCTTTAACGGCCATCTTTCCGGATGCCAGCGCATAGTGCAGAAAGGTGTCCATTTTTTTTATTTCTTTTTTTTCAATAAAGTCTTCCGGGTTGAAATTTTTTATCTCTCCGGCAATTCTTGACGGAAACTCGGCAGGATCAAAATGCGTAATGCCTGCAATGCCCGATTTCCCGCTGGTGAGGGCTTCCCAGTTCTCCTCTGTGTTGTTACCCAGTGGTGAGAGTATGCCGAGTCCTGTTACTACTACTCTTTTATTTTTCAAACCTCTTATCTCCCCTTGCTTGAGGTTTATACATTACAATCTGCAACGCTTAGTAAAGGTAACCCTGTAAGGGACACTTTAATGGCCCTTTTTCTCCTTTATATACGAAATCGCATCTTGGACTGTTTGTATTTTCTCTGCATCTTCGTCCGGGATTTCCTGATCGAATTTTTCTTCCATAACCATTATCAATTCAACAAGGTCAAGAGAATCAGCCCCTAAATCATCAACAAATGATGCTTCGGGCACAACTTCTTCTTCGCTGACTGATAGCTGCTCAACAATTAATTCTTTAACTATTTGTTCAATTGACTTATCTGACATTACATTACCTCCTATAATACTATAATATTATACACAATTTACTTTTTACACACCTACGTATACAGTCCACCATTAATATGGATAACCTGTCCTGTGATATAGCTCGACACATCACTGGCCAGAAAGCATACGGTGTTTGCCACATCCTCAGGAGTGCCCAGCCGCTTTGCAGGGATTTGGGCAATCATTGCTTCGCGGTCCTTGTCAGGGATTGCATCGGTCATTGCCGTTTTAATAAAACCGGGGGCCACGGCATTAACCGTAATGCCGCAGTGGGCATACTCACGGGCAATAGATTTAGTAAATCCCATCACAGCGGCTTTGGAAGCGGAGTAGTTGGCCTGTCCTGCATTTCCCATAGCACCGGTCACAGAGGAAATATTGATTATACGGCCATATTTTTGTTTGAACATGCTGCGCACTACCGCCTTAGTGCAGTTAAACGTTCCCTTGAGGTTTACCTGCATAACCTGATCCCACTGTGCTTCCTTCATCCTCAGCAGAACAGTGTCGCGGGTAATACCGGCATTGTTGACCAGGATATCAATCCTGCCGAACCGGTCAAGGGCCTGCTTTATCAGGTCCTCACATTCACTGAGAACCGAAACATTCATTTTTACCGCAAGGGCCGCACGCCCGTTTTTTTCTATTTCCCGAGCAACCTCCTGCAGGCTGTCCTCAATAATATCAGACACGACAACATCGGCACCATTTTCTGCCAGACAAAGGGCAATAACGCGTCCGATACCCTGGGCTGCTCCTGTTACTACCGCAATCTTATTTTTCAGGTTCATGTTGAGTATCCTTTTATACTAACTATATTGATAGTGCAATATTTTTGTTTATCCGATTTTTTTACCGGCAGCCTCTTTGATCAGGAACTGCCCGATAACATTGCGCTGAATCTGGTTTGTGCCCTCATAGATCTGCAGTATCTTGGCGTCGCGCATCATCTTCTCAACAGGATATTCCTTCATATAGCCGTAGCCGCCAAAAATCTGTACTACATCTGTTGTGACCTGCATGCAGACATCCGAGGCATACATTTTGGCCATGGCGGAATATTTTGCCATATCTTGTGCACCCGAATCGCAATATCTGGCAGACTGGTAGGTCAGAGCCCGGCAAGCTTCAATCTGAGTGGCCATGTCGGCCAGCATGTGCTGCACAGCTTGATGAGCAATGATCGGTTTACCGAATGTTTTACGCTCGTGTGCATACAGAATAGCCTCATTCAGGGCGCCCTGGGCCAGCCCTACGGCCTGGGCGGCAATTCCGGGACGGGTCTGGTCGAACGTTTTCATAGCTACAATGAACCCCATGCCTTCCCGGCTCAGCAGATTTTCTTTAGGAATTTTACAGTCTTCAAAGATAAGCTCGCGGGTTGCGGATGCACGTATGCCGAGTTTGTTTTCTTTCTTACTGAAATCAAAACCGGGGGTGCCCTTTTCAACAATAAATGCGCTGGCCCCGCGGGCACCTTTGGCTTTATTGGTGATAGCTATAACCGAATAGGTTTCGGCTTCCCCTGCATTTGTAATCCACTGTTTGGTGCCTTCCAGGATATAGCTGTCTGTATCTTTTTTGGCAGCAGTGCGAATTGCACTGGCATCACTTCCCGCCCCGGACTCTGTTATACCGAAGGCAGCAAGCTTGGTGCCTGCGGCAATATCCGGCAGGTACTTCTGTTTCTGCTCATCAGAGCCGAACAGCAATATGGGGTAGGCCCCCAGTCCGCTTGCAGCAAAACTGACTGAAACCCCGATACAGTACTTGCTGAGTTCCTCAATTACAAGACAATTGTCAAAATTGCCGAAGCCAAGCCCGCCGTATTCCTCGGGAATATATATACCGAACAGACCGGCTTCTGCTAAAATCTTTATTATATCCCAGGGAAATTCCCCGGTCTCATCCAGTTCCGCCCGTGCCGGCACAATTTTTTCTTTGCCGATTTTTCCGGCCAGCTCTACCATTTGAAGCTGCGTTTCCGTCAAATTGTAGTCTAACATATCCTTTCCTTTCCACCTTTCTATTTATGTTACCATCGAAGTAAGGCTGATCCCCAGGTGAAACCAGCACCAAAGGCATCCAGCAGTATTAAATGATTTTCTTTAAGTTTTTTTTGCCGATTAGCCTCATCCAGGGCAATCGGCACTGATGCAGCGGAGGTGTTACCATATGTATCAATATTTGAAAAAACCTTCTCAGGAGGAAGTTTAAGGCGTTTTGCAATAGCATCGATGATACGGGAGTTGGCCTGATGCGGGATTAATAGGTCGACGGTACCCTCCGTTATGTTATTGTGGGATAGGGCTGTCAAGGCTGCTTCTTCCAGTGATTTTATAGCAATTTTAAAAACTTTATTGCCGTCCATTTTAAGATAATGCTCCCGATCGTCTATGGTCTTATATGTTGCCGGCAGGGCAGAGCCTCCTCCCGGCATATACAGCAGCTTTCCATAAGCACCATCAGAATAAAGATGGGTCGACAGAATACCCCGGTCTCCCTCCTCTTTTGATAAAACCGCAGCCCCGGCACCGTCAGCAAAGATGATACAGGTTGTTCTGTCCTGATAGTCGGTAATCTTTGAAAGGGTTTCGGCGCCGATGACCAGGATTTTTTGACACATCCCGGATTTGATATAGCTATTTGCGATTGAAAGAGCATAGATAAAACCGGTGCACCCGGCCGAAATATCAAAGGCCGCCGCTTGGGTAGCTTTGAGCTGATGCTGTACAATACATCCCACTGACGGTGTCGCCATATCAGGCGTAACTGATCCTACAATGATCATATCAAGCTGATCAGGAGAAACCCCGGCCATTTCAAGAGCTTTTACGGATGCCTGATAAGCGAATTTTGATGTGGGTTCCCCGTTTTCAGCAATGTGGCGCTGCTTGATGCCGGTTCTGGTGACAATCCACTCATCACTGGTGTCAACCATATTTTCCAGGTCTTTATTCGTGAGAACTTTTGACGGTGCACTCGAGCCTGTCCCAATTATACGTGCTTTGTACATCTGCTCTAATTCCCTTGCCCTTGGATGTAGGTGCTGTTTTAGACGTTACTCTGTTGTGATGGTAATGACTTCTTTGCCTTTATAGTAACCGCACTTGGGGCATACATAATGAGGCTTTTTGGGTTCATTACACTGTGGACAAACAGATAAGCCCGGTTCTTTCAGCTTGTCGTGGGCCCTTCTTTTATTCCTTTTTGATTTAGACGTTTTTTTTGCCGGTACTGCCATGTTATACATCCTTGTCTTGTTTACTTTGTTTCTTTTTTATTTTTTCTAAAACATCAAAAGGTGATCCGGTTTTACCGTCAAGAGCAGAACAGCTGCACGAGTCTATATTTAAATTAGCACCGCATCGAGGACACAACCCTTGGCAGTCTGTTGTGCAATGGGGATATTGAGGTATAGTGAGGTATATCTGCTCACGAACAATCGGCCTCAAATCTATAGATTCCCCTTTAAAATATACAATTTCTAATTCATCCTGCCCCAGTTCTTTTTCTTCAGCAAGGGACTGCCTGGAGGTCGGCCAAAAGAAATAACGAAAATGAGTCTCCAAAGGCCATCTGAAGCTACTGAGGCATCGTGCACAATTCAACTCAAGCTCTATCCTCAGCAAACCGTCCAGGTGAATCTTTGACCCCAGTAGTGAAAAAGCACTGTCCAGCGATAAAGGTGAACAGATAGTACTTATCTGTGTTTTGTCTTCCAGAATTTCATCGACCAGTGTACTATCCCATTGTGTTGTAAGGTGCAGACCCTCTTGAGGGATGTCATGTACATTGAGTAAAAAAAAATTTTTCATGAAATTTGAAATTTAAACATTCTTGTATATAAACATAAATAATTTTTGTCAATTAAAATTTTTAACATAATATGTTTCATGAAATTTGAAAGACGGATTTGATATAAATAAAGTGATTTGATTTCAAAAGATATGTTTATACATTAAAATTATAAAATATCTTTTTGAATGTATGTATATTTTTAATTTTTTGATAAGTTCAACACAACCCCATTTCCTTATACTCAAACTACGTAACGCTTCTATCATATATTTAACTGAAAATTAAGAAAAATTTTGGACCATTTGAGACTGAAGACTCACGCCCTGCTTTTACCTTGACTAAAAAGAAAAGTTAAGTTATTGTGCTGATTTTTATGCATTTATATTTTTTCTAAACATTGAAAAGTTAAGCCGAGATGGAAGAGATAAAAAATTTCCTCAAGCACCGTATCCAAAAAGCAGCTGAACTGAGAGAGGCCGGTATTAATCCCTATGCGAATAATTTCAAAGTGCTGCATACGACACAAGAAATAGCTGAACGGTTTCAAGAGCAGCAGAAAGAGGAGATTGAAGCCTGTGAGGACGTATTTTGCATTGCCGGCCGTATAATTTCACTGCGCAATTTTGGAAAATCGACCTTTTTTCATATTCAGGACCGTCAGGGGCGCATTCAGGTATATATTCAAAAGAATAAGATCGGTGCAGAGAAATATGCTGTGGTGAAAAAATGTGACATTGGTGATTTTGTAGGTGTTAACGGCAGGGTTTTTCTTACCCATACCGGCGAACTGACCGTTTTGGCAAACCATTTTACCATTTTAACAAAATCGTTGCGCCCCTTGCCCGAAAAATGGCATGGTCTTCAGGATATTGAAACCAGATACCGCCAGCGCTATTTAGATTTGATTGTAAACGAACATGTCAGGGAGACATTTCTTGCGAGAACCCGCATAATTTCTTGTATTAGAGAATTCCTTACCGAGCGGGAATTTACAGAGGTGGAAACACCCATGATGCAACCAATTGCAGGAGGAGCGGCGGCCCAGCCTTTCATGACCCACCATAACAGCCTGGATATGGATCTGTATCTGCGAATTGCTCCGGAACTGTATCTAAAAAGACTGCTGGTCGGCGGATTGGAGCGGGTATTTGAGATTAATCGCAACTTCCGCAATGAGGGGATTTCAACTCAGCATAATCCTGAATTTACTATGTTAGAGTTTTATCAAGCCTATGCAACCTTTGAGGACTTCATGCAGCTGACTGAGGAGATGGTGGGTTTTATTTGTAAGAAATTCAACAAAGCTCTTACAGTGCCCTATCAGGGAGCTGAAATCGATCTTACGCCTCCGTGGAGACGGCTTACCTTAAAACAAGCTGCAGCACAATACGGCGATCTGGATATCCATGATCTGGATGATCTTGAAAAGGCCCGCACGCATGCCCAGGGGCTCGGCATTACGCTGACAGGTCATGAGCAGCTGGGAGAGGTGGTAACAGAGATTTTTGAGGAGGTTGCTGAAAAACATCTTGTGCAGCCCACTTTTATAACCCATTACCCGGTAGAAGTATCACCGCTTGCACGGATAAATGAACAGGATCCGACGGTGACCGATCGGTTTGAACTGTATATAGCGGGAAGAGAACTGGCAAATGCCTTCTCGGAGTTAAATGATCCTGAAGATCAGAGAAGACGTTTTGTTGCCCAGTCAGAAGCAAAACAAAGACTGGACGGTCAGCCTGCACCTGTAGACGAAGATTTTCTTCTGGCCCTTGAACATGGAATGCCGCCTGCCGCAGGTGAAGGCATCGGCATTGACCGCCTTGTCATGCTGCTGACCGACTCACCGTCAATAAGAGATGTTATCCTTTTCCCACTTTTCCGTTCTGAGAGGTCTTGATAATTCATGAAACTGCCCTATGAAATTTTTATAGCCCTGCGATATCTGGGGGCCAAAAGAAAGCAGGCATTTATTTCCGTAATCAGCCTGATTTCAATCATCGGCGTTGCTATCGGGGTCATGGCCCTGATTTTAGTTTTGGGAGTTATGACAGGATTTACCGATGATTTGAGAGAAAAAATATTGGGAACCAATTCCCATATGGTAGTAACGCACTTTGTCGGCGGAAGCGGTATGAGTGATTATATAAACATCAAGAAGCGTATTGACAGTGTAGCGGATGTGGTTGCATCAACCCCCTTTATTATCAGTCAGGTTATGCTTTCTTCAGGTTCCAACGTGTCCGGAGTTGTGCTGCGCGGGATAGATGTTGTCACGGCACCGGCTGTTATCAATCTGGAAAAAACAATCGTAGAGGGCACCATCGGGGCGCTTGATACAGATCACCGGTATAACGAAGGATTGCTGCCCGGAATTATAATCGGCAATGAGCTTGCACGGCTTCTGGGTGTGTCTGTCGGCAACCCGCTAACGGTTATATCCCCCACAGGGTTCTTGTCACCAACCGGGATGGTGCCTCGCTGGAAAAAATTTCTGGTGGTCGGTGTTTTTGAATCCGGTATGTATGAATACGATACCTCGATTGCCTATATATCGGTTGTAAATGCTCAAAAGTTTTTAAAAATGGCTGATGAGGTTAGCGGAATTGAAATACGGGTGAAAGATATCTACCAAACCGACAGAGTTGTTGCAGCCGTGCAAAACATCTTGGGCCATACGTACCGGGTCCAAGACTGGAAAGATATGCACAGAAACCTGTATTCGGCCCTCAAGCTTGAAAAGACAGCCATGTTTATTATCCTTATCCTCATAATTATTGTGGCGGCATTCAGCATAGTGGCAACCTTGATTATGATGGTAAACGATAAAAACAAGGAGATTGCAGTGCTTAAGTCTATGGGAGCTACTTCATCTGCAATTAAGCGAATATTTGTTTTCCAGGGGCTTGTTATAGGAGTTATCGGTACGACTCTGGGCCTTGCCGGAGGGTTTTTGCTTGCATTTCTGCAGAACCACTATCAGATAATATCTCTTTCAAAGGACGTCTATTACATACCCGCCCTGATTATTAAGATAAGCTTTTGGGACACCTTCTGGGTAGCCTGCTCTGCCGTTATCATCAGTTTTGTGGCAACACTGTATCCTTCAAGCCAGGCAGCCGGCCTTGACCCGGTAGAGGCTTTGCGATATGAATAATATTTCTTCCGACAGGACAAACAGCTCGCTGCCACTGCTGCAGATTGACAGTGTCGGTAAGACCTATGTAAACAAAAAAACAGAAACCGTAGTTTTGAAAAACATTACGTTTGATGTTGTTCAGGGCGATATGCTTGCAATTGTGGGCCCCTCCGGAGCAGGCAAAAGCACGCTTCTGCATATACTGGGAACACTTGACCAGCCAAGCTCCGGCACGGTCTTCTACAGGGGTGATAATCTTTTTGCCTGGGACCAAAACGCACTGGCCGGCTTTCGCAACCATAAGGTAGGTTTTATCTTTCAGTTTCACCACCTGTTGCCTGAATTCAGTGCCCTGGAAAATACCATGATGCCTGCACTTATTGCCGGGGAGGAAAGGCCGGCTGCTGAACAAAGAGCACGGGCGCTTCTTACCAGAATGGGGCTTGCAAAACGTTTTACCCATAAGCAGGGCGAGCTTTCAGGAGGCGAGCAGCAAAGGGTCGCCGTGGCACGCGCCCTTGCAATGGAGCCTGAGTTGGTACTGGCTGATGAGCCGACTGGCAACCTGGACTCCCATACCGGCCAGGAGGTTTTTGATCTTTTAGTGGAGTTGAACCGGGAGATGGGTACAACCTTTATTGTAGTTACGCACAATAAAGAGTTTTCCCGCGATATGCAGCGCTGTATAACCCTGGTTGACGGAGACATTGCTGCTCAGGGGTAATCTAAAGCGAACAGATGGTACAACACGATATAAGGCTAGCGCGACTGTTTATATGGCTATAATGAATTGCAAGAAATTTTGTTCAACAACCAGGTATGCTGTCCTTGTTTTAATCTTTTTTAGTGTGCTGTGGGGCAGGTACGGCTTTGCCGGTGATGATGTCACGGTGGGAGTTTTACCGTTTTTTGTTCATAGCCAGGAGGATATAGACTACCTCGGCAGGGCCATGGCTGATATGCTGTCAACCCGCCTGGAGAAACAGGGAGAAATTACAACCATCGGGAAACCGGCCCTGTTAGAGGCCCTTAAAAAACTGCAATGGGACAGTCTGCAGGAAGAGCAGGCCAGGGCTATCGGTAAAGAACTCGGTGCTGATGTTGTTGTTGCAGGAAGCCTTACCAAAATCGGTACGCAGTTCAGCCTGGACGTGACAGTGCTTAACATAGAAAAAACCGCACCTGCCAGAAGGCTTTATCTCACCGCTGAAAATGAGGAAAGTATTCCCGGTAAGCTTAGAGAACTTGCGCGCCGGCTCAATTTCACCATTCTCGATAAAGAAATGGTAAGCGAAATACTGGTTGTCGGGAACAGATTTATTGAAAAAGATGCCATTCTTTTTTCTATTGATACAAAGCCCGGCGAGGCCTTTTCCCCTGAGGTTCTCCAGGAAGATTTAAAAAGAATTTATCAAATGGGCTATTTCAAAGATATCCAGATTACAAGCACGGACAGTGAGGCTGGCAAACAGATTACCTTTCATGTGAAAGAAAAGCCCATGGTCAGGGCGATACAGATTAACGGCAATAAAAATGTTAAGATCGAAGATATTCAGAAAGCCATGCAGGTAAAGCCGCGCACGATTCTTGATCTGAACAAGGTTAAAGGTGATGTTGCCGGCATAAAGAAGCTGTATGTTGATAAGGGCTACTACAATGTAGAGGTTTCACACAAGATTACTACAATCAGTGAGAGTGCCGCCTCAGTTGATTTTTTTATAAAAGAACACGAAGTTGTCAAAATCAAAAAGGTGACTTTTTCCGGCAATGATTCAATCCCCGCCAAAGAGCTCAGAAAAGTTATGGAATCGCGCAAGAAGCACTGGCTGCTTTCACTGTTTACCAGTATGGGCACTTTTAAGGATGAAGCCCTGGAGAAGGATACCAACAGGATAACCGCCTATTATTACAGTAAAGGATTTCTGCAGGTACAGGTGGAAGAGCCGAAGATTGCATTTAAAAAAGACGGTATATATATTCATTTTGGTATTGATGAGGGGAACAGATTCAGAATAGGTGGAGTGGATTTTAAAGGCGATTTGATTTATGATACCGGTCTGCTTGCTTCGAAGCTTAAGTCTGCATCGGGTGCAATTTTCAACGGGAAAACCTTAAATGATGACCTTGTGGCATTGAAGGCCTTGTATGCTGTCAAAGGGTTTGCCTATGCAGACATCTCACCCCTGACAAAAATGAACCAGGAAGAAAGAAAGGTAGATATTGTTTTTGAAATTGATAAGGGCGAGAAAATCTATATAGAAGAGATCAGCATAACCGGCAACACCCGCACACGCGACAATGTTATTCGGCGAGAAATGCGTCTGACCGAGGGAGCGATTTATAATTCAGAGGAAATTAAGAGAAGCAAACAGGAAATCAACAACCTTGGATTTTTCGAAAAAGTAAATATAAACACTGAGCCGGGCTCTTCTTCAAACCTGGTTAAGCTCAATGTTGAAGTTAAAGAACGACCCACCGGTTCCTTCAGCATAGGTGCCGGTTACAGCTCTGTTGACAATGTGGTAGGAATGTTTCAAATTTCCCAGAATAACCTTTTCGGCAAGGGTCAGCAGCTGACGCTTATGGCCCAACTGGGCGGTGACTCGAACTATTACAATATTTCATTTACCGAACCGTGGTTCCGGGATACACGCACGTCGGTCGGCTTTGACCTGTTTAACATAGAGCGGGAATACGAGGACTTTGACCGGGACAGCAGCGGTTTGAATCTGCGGGCAGGCTTTCCGCTTGACAAGTACTATGATTATACGCGCTTTTATGTGACCTACCGGTTTGAGTCCGTTGATATCGATGTGATTGATGATGATGCCGCCCTGGATATCCTTAAGCAGGAAGGCACCATTACAACCAGCAGTATCATGGGCAGCATTGTCCGGGATTCGCGCGATGACCGCTGGAAACCGCGTATGGGCTCGCTCAGCAAACTATCACTTGAGTTTGCAGGCTTGGGGGGCGACAGCAGGTTTGTCGGCCTGATAGCAAGCTCTGCTAAATACTTCCCGCTGCCCTGGGAGGCAGCCTTTCTGATCCGGGGTACCATCGGTCAGCTTTTTCCCTACGGCGGAGAGGATATTCCCATATCAGAAAGGTTCTTTCTGGGCGGCATGGATTCACTGCGCGGTTTTGAAGTCAGGTCTGTGGGACCCAAAGAGCGCAGACCGCACAGCACTCAAAAGTATTATATCGGGGATAGAAAGTTTGAATACCGTCCACGGGGATACAGTGATGATAAAGATGTTGTCGGCGGCGAGAAGGAGTTGTTTTTCAACTTTGAGTACCTGTTTCCTATTCTCAAGGAAGCGGGGGTGCGGGGGGTTGTGTTTTTTGATACCGGAAACGCCTATGAGGAAGGAGAAAGCTTTTTTTCTGATCTGAGATATGATATTGGAGTAGGTGTGCGGTGGTATTCGCCATTTGGTCCTTTGCGGCTTGAATGGGGACTGAATCTTGATCCGCAGGATGATGAAGACAGCAGCAACTTTGAATTTTCTATGGGAGGTATGTTCTAATTTCCGGCACACCTACAATAAGTGAACGCTGGTTGCTCTTTATTGTTATATAATAATAAAACTAAAACGAAAGATATTTTTTAATGATACTGCCAAGCATAAATGAGAATATTCCTGTACTAGGGAAGGAGGCACAATGAAAAAAATAGTATGTTCAGTATCACTTACGGTTGCTTTTATGCTGGTTTGTTCCGCCGGGCTGGCTGCGGACTACAAACTCGGCTATGTTTCCATTCAGAAGGCTGTCAGTGACAGTATTGCCGGTAAAGAGGCCATGGAGCAGTTTGCCGGCGAGGTCAAACGCATGGAAGAATCACTGCTTAAAGAAAAGGAGGAAATTGAAAAACTCGGTGAAGTCATACAAAAACAGAGCATGATGCTCACTGATGAAGTCAGAAGAGAGAAGGAAAAAGATTTCCTGAGGCGTAAACGTGATTATGAAAGACAGGTTGAGGATTCAAAAACCGAAATCCAGATAAAAGAAGCCGAGCTTACCAATGATATTCTGGAAGACCTTATTCCTATTGTCAAAAAGTACGGTGAAGATAATAAATACAGCATAATTTTTGAAAAAAATGACAGAACCCTGTTGTATGTTTCAGAGGCCCTTGATCTTACCGATAAAATAATGGCCATTTACGATAAGCAGTACCAGAAACAGCAGTAGGAATAGCTGTACGCATTCGACAGGTGAGCACCTGCCTGCTGCAAAGCTTACGGCGGACCGCTTGCCAAGATGAAGCACCATGAAAGCAACCCTACAACAGATTGCAGACATTATCGGCGGCAGGATTGAAGGTGATCCTGATACGGTAATACAGGGTATTGCCGGGGTTGAGCAAGCCCGTGAGGGTGATATCACTTTTATAGCCAACCCCCAATATATTCCCTATATTGACAGAACAGGGGCATCTGCTATTGTCTGTTCACCTGAGGTGTCTGCCCCTTCAAAGACACTTCTGAAGGTTGACAACCCCTACCTTGCATATGCAAAAGTGATTCGCTTTTTGAATCCCCCTGCCCGGGAATCCGGACAAATAGATTCCGGGGCATTCATTGGAAAAGACGTCCGATTGGGCAAAAACATTACGCTGTATCCTTACGTTTATATCGGTGATGGTTCTATTATAGAAGACGGCGTAACAATTTACCCGCACTGCTTTATCGGCAATAATGTTACCATCGGCGCTGATACTTTTATGCATCCCAACGTTACTATCCGTGAGCGCTGTATTATCGGCAGGCGGGTTATCATCCATTCGGGCACGGTAATCGGCAGTGATGGATTCGGATTTGCAAAGGACGGGGCCGCTTATTATAAAATACCGCAGCTTGGCATCGTGCAAATAGATGATGATGTTGAAATCGGTGCCGGTAATGCCATCGACCGGGCTGCAATTGATAAAACCTGGATAAAGCGGGGTGTGAAGACCGACAACCTTGTCCATATTGCCCACAATGTAAGTATCGGTGAGGATAGCGTTGTCGTAGCCCAGGTGGGAATCTCCGGGAGTACACAAGTCGGCAACCGGGTAACGCTGGCAGGGCAGGTCGGCACTGTCGGGCATATAAAAATCGGTGATGATGTCATGGTCGGTGCAAAGGCTGGGATTTCATGTGACGTGCCGGCAGGGCAGATAGTTTCCGGGGCCCCTCACATGCCGCATAAAACCTGGCTTAAAGCTTCCCGTTCATTTGAAAAGCTGCCGGACATGCGCAAGACCATACACAGGCTTGAAAAAAAGATTCAAGAGCTTGAATCAGCACTAGAAACATTACAAGGGAGTAAGTCGTGATGCTTGCAATCAAAGAAATTATGGACTATCTGCCACACCGCTATCCTTTTTTGCTGGTTGATAAGGTGATTGAGGTGGGGCCGGGCAATAGAATTGTCACCATCAAGAATGTGACCATTAACGAACCGTTTTTTCAGGGGCATTTCCCGGACGAGCCGATCATGCCCGGTGTCCTCATCGTAGAGGCAATGGCGCAAAGCTGGGGGATATTTTATCTGCAAACACTGCCCGAAGGCCAGTCAAGCAACTCCGATGTTCGTTTTATCGGTATTGATAAGTGCCGCTTTCGCCGTCCGGTGGTGCCGGGAGACCAGATTCGCTTTGAACTGGAAGGTATTTCTCAGAAACGTTCAATCTGGAAATTCAGTGGTAAAGCATTTGTGGACGGTAACTTAGCGGCAGAGGCAGAACTTATGGCCGCAATGTAGTACAGCGTTACATTTGAATCTGTGGGTTGCTCAAGCTGGAAACAGTCGGTGCGTGTGCTGCGGTCTATGTGCTCGCAACGGCTGTATCATTTGTATACATCATCGGCGGCTCGCACCGCCCTTGCACTCGAACCGACTGTTTCCAGCGGTTGAACTGATAAAATTAATTGTGAAGCTGTAGTAGCCACAGACGATATGACAAAAGCAACACCAGTGGAGAATACAATGATTCATAAAACGGCGCTCATAAGCAGCAAAGCAGACCTTGGAACGGATGTGGAGGTAGGTCCGTACAGCATTATTGGTGATGACGTTAAAATTGGCAGCAATACGAAAATTGGTCCGCATGTAGTCATAGAAGGCCCAACGTCAATTGGTGAGAGCTGTCATTTTTTTCAGTTTTGCTCAATCGGAGCACAGCCCCAGGATATGAAATATCAGGATGAGCCCACCGAACTGATTGTTGGTAATAATTGTGTTTTCAGGGAGTGTGTAACCCTCAACAGAGGAACTACAGGCGGCGGTGGCAGGACGATACTGGGCAACAATATATTCCTTATGGCTTATTCCCATGTAGCCCACGATTGCCGTATCGAGGATCATGTCATCATGGCAAACAGTGCCAGCCTGGCTGGCCACATTCATATTGAAAAGCATGCCATTGTCGGAGGGCTGGTCGGCATTCACCAATTTGTGCATATTGGTGAATATGCAATGATTGGCGGCCTTACGGCGGTGTCTAAAGATGTGGTGCCTTATGTGCTGGTCGCGGGCAACAAGGCAAAAGTACATGGCCTGAATCTGATTGGATTGAAACGTCATGGCATTCCGGTTGAGTCTATCAATGAGCTTAAGACAGCGTACAAGATGTTTTTTCGCTCAGGGCTGACTGTTCAAAAAGCAATTGAAGAGGTCGAACACGCCGATTTTGCATCTCCGGAAGTCAGCCATTTTTTAAATTTCATTAAGAGCTCCGAGAGGGGAGTCATTCGAGAATGAATCCGGTAAAAGTAGGAGTTGTCGGCGTAGGCTATCTGGGCAAATTTCATGTTGAGAAATATGCAGCCCTCCCCGAGGCACAGCTGGTTGGCATTGTTGATACTGATCCTGAAGCCGTCCGGGATGTGTCGCAGCGCTTTAACGTGCCTGTTTTTCACGACTGCAAAATGCTTCTGGACAAAGTTGATGCGGTCAGTGTTGTTGTGCCTACAGAGCTTCACCATAGCATTGCCAGGCAATTTCTTGCAGGCGGGGTAGATGTTCTCCTGGAAAAGCCGATAACTACAACCATCCGGGAGGCTGATGATCTGATCGACATTGCGCGGTCACACAAGCGTATCCTGCAGATCGGCCACCTTGAACGCTTTAATGCGGCTGTGGTGGCACTTGACGGTGTTTTGAAACAACCGATGTTCATTGAATCACATCGCCTGGCACCTTTCAAGGACCGGGGAACCGATGTTGATGTAATTCTGGACATTATGATTCATGATATTGATATAATTCTTACCATAGTTAATGCTCCGGTAAGATCAATTCATGCGGTGGGTGTTCCGGTCATTTCAGACGAAAAGAATGATATTGCCAACGTCAGGCTTGAATTTGATACCGGCTGCGTTGCCAACGTCACAGCCAGCCGAATTTCTGCGAAGGAGATGCGCAAAATCAGGGTTTTTCAACAGGATGCTTATCTGTCTATAGACTATGCTGCCCAGCAGGCAGACATTTACAGGAAGATTGATTCGGACGATGACGAGTTCGGTCCTCAGATTACCTATGAACAGGTTGATATCCAGCAGGGGGATGCCTTGCAGGAGGAAATAAAATCATTTTTAGATGCAGTGTCATGTCGCAGCGAGCCCGCAGTGCCGGGCGAAGCAGGACGCAATGCCCTTAAAGTTGCGCTTGAAATTATGGAACAGGTCGAAGCAAAAAAGGCTGATCTGCGCATGTAGTATTTCAGCTTTGGGTCTTATGAATGCCGGATGTTGCAGTGGATGCCTGCACTATTGTTGGTAAATCAATGTGGCGATGGAAAAAGAATCAAAAAAAATCCTGGTTGTTACCGGTGAAACCTCGGGGGATCACCACGGTGCTCTTGTTGTTCAGGCACTTAAAAAAATTGACCCGGATGTGCATGCTTGCGGTGTTGGCGGAGATGAGCTTGAAGGGACCGGTATGCACCTCCTGTATCATTCACGCCAACTGGCTGTGCTTGGTACCCTGGAAGTCCTCTCAAAATCCTACCACATAGTAAAAGCATACGGTTCGATCAAAAAGGAAATAAGCCAATCCCCGCCTGATCTGGTACTGCTCATTGATTATCCGGAATTCAACCTGCGCATAGCCGGTCTGGCCGGAAAGTATACGGTTCCTGTTCTCTATTATATAAGCCCGCAGTTGTGGGCATGGCGGGCAGGGCGGGCCAAAAAAATTGCGCGTCTGGTAGATAAGATGGCTGTTATTTTTCCCTTTGAAGTACCATTCTACGAGAAAGAAGGGTTGGACGTTGAGTTTGTCGGTCATCCGCTTTTGGATCAGGACAGGCAGCTCCCGCAGCCGGCGGCGACCCTGAGTGCTTTTGGTCTTGAAGAGCACCAACCGGTAATAGGGCTTCTGCCCGGCAGCAGGCAGATTGAAATAGACAAGCTGCTGCCCTGCATGCTTGATGCGGTTAAGTTGATACGCACCAGATTCCCTGCAGCCCGGTTTTTACTGGCCGTTGCTCCGGGGCTTGATCAACAGTATGTAGAACGTATGGTGAGCCGGGCAAAGGTTCCTGTAAGAGTTGTTGTCGACAATTTTTACCAGGCCCTCAATGTGTGTGATCTTGTTCTGGTTGCTTCCGGCACGGCAACCCTCGAGACTGCCATTATGGGAAAACCGATGGTAATAATATATAAAGTTGCTTGGCTTACCTATCTTATCGGAAGAATGATGATACGTGTACCCCATATAGGCCTTGCCAATATTGTTGCCGGACGGCAGGTTGTTCCTGAGCTTATTCAGCACGAGGTCACCCCGTCACGCATCGCAGATGAGGCTGTATCAATTCTTGCGAATCCCGAACGCAGACAAACCATGCAAGCCCAACTTGGGGAGGTTAGAAAGCTGTTGGGGGAAAGGGGTGCTTCGGAGCGGGTGGCCCGGATTGCATATCAAATGATGTTGAACGGTAAACAGTGAACCGAATACAATGATTAAAGATACGATACAGTTATATAAACGCTTGCTGCCGTACATTAGGCCTTATTGGCGATGGATTGTGCTGGCGTTCATTTGTGCGCTGCCCCTTTCTTTTTGTACCGCGGCAATTGCCTACCTGGTGAAACCGGCCCTGGACAAGGTATTCCTGGCAAAAGATTTACAGGTGCTTGTTATTATTCCTGTCGCTGTTGTTGTGCTCTACAGTGTCAAGGGGGCTTTTGAATTTATGTTCCACTACCTTCTGGGTTCTACTGCTCATCGAATCATGACGAATGTCAGAAACATACTCTATGCCCACATGCAAACACTTTCACTGGCGTTTTTTATAAAAAATCCGACCGGCCACCTGATATCCAGAATTACTAATGATGTAAGTCTTCTTCAGCGGGCAATGAACAGCGGTGTTATCGATATTTTCAGACATCTGTTAACCATTATATGGCTGACCGGGGTGCTGCTTAAACAGGATATAAAACTGGCCGGAATTGCTTTTGTGATTCTCCCGTGGATTGCTATTCCCATACTAAGATTCGGCAAAAAGAGCAGAAAATTCAGCACACGGGGCCAGCAAAAAGTCGGCAGGATTGCTACCTTTGTGCATGAAACCATAACTGGATGCCGTATTGTAAAGGCCTTTGGCATGGAAGAATATGAAAACAGACGGTTTTCAAAGGAGAACGAACGGCTTTTGCGGGTTAGACTTAAAAGACTTAAGGTTAGAGCCCTGTCGGCTCCGCTTATGGAATTTATAGGGGGCATTGCAGGTGCAGCCGTCATCTTCTATGGAGGCTATAACGTCTTTAACGGGACATCGACACCGGGAACATTTTTTTCCTTTGTTGCTGCATTGCTGCTTATGTATGGGCCTATTCGCAGTATCGGCACCGCATTTCAGGATGTGCAGGAAGGACTGGCTGCGGCTGTAAGGATTTTTCACATTCTTGATACAGAACCTGATATACAGGACAGCGAAGGTGCCGCACCGCTTGCTTCTCTACAACAGAGCATTGCTTTCCAAAATGTTTCTTTTGCCTACGACCGTCAACCCGTGCTGAAGGATATCAATCTTACCATACGGCATGGCGAGACGGTTGCGATTGTCGGCATGACCGGGTCCGGCAAGACAACCCTTGTAAATCTGATTCCAAGATTTTTTGACGTCACCTCAGGTATGATCTGTTTTGACGGGCAGGATATTAGGAAAGCAACCCTGCTTTCACTCAGAAGCCAGATAGCTCTGGTCAGTCAGCATCCGCATCTTTTCAATGATACGGTTCGCAGCAATATAACTTATGGAGATCCCCGCCAAAACGATGAGGAAATAGTTGCCGCTGCCAAGGCTGCCTATGTGCATGAATTTATCATGCAACTGCCCGACGGATATGATACCATGATAGGGGAACACGGAGAAACGCTTTCCGGTGGACAGCGTCAGCGGATTGCTATTGCCCGTGCGATTCTTAAAAATTCCCCGATTTTGATACTTGATGAGCCCACAGCTTCACTTGACAGCCAGCTGGAAAACAATATTCAGCAATCACTTGAACAGTTTATGACAAAGGACCGGACAACCCTTATAATTTCACACCGTCTTTCAACGATTAAAAAAGCCGATCGTATTATTGTGCTTTCCGGGGGCAGAGTTGTAGAGGAAGGAACCCATGCGGAGCTTTTTAACCGCGGGGGCGAATACACAAAGCTGTATTCTGTGTATTTGGAAGATGAACTCAGCCCGGCTCATGGTATTTCAGGGTGACACATATGTTTCAGGCTGAGGCTGGCACTGCCCTTGCTGCCTGCCCCGAGCTTGTCGCGGGGCTCAAAACCAAAGACCTTCACAGATCAACTGACAAATTAAAGTGTGACGCTGTACTAGCTTACTAAAGAACTATACCGATGTATGCAATATTCAATGTCATATTAATTGTACTTACGGTCTTGATGACCCCCGCCATAGGTATTGTTTTGCTTCTGCGCAGGAAATACCGCTGTGGTTTTTTTGAAAAATGCGGGATATGCAACTGGGAGTCTATTAAGAAAAAAACATACCACCCCCCGATATGGATACATGCCGTCTCCGTAGGAGAGGTGATGGCGGCTGTTCCGCTTGTGCGTGAGATAAAAAAAAGCTTTCGGGATACACCCGTTTTACTCTCAACAGTAACCGAGACCGGCAACTTCACCGCCCGGCGCAATGTAAAAGATGTTGATCAGGTAATTTATTTCCCCTTTGATTATCCCTTTATAGTCAGCACATTTATTGCAAAGCTCAAGCCTAAAATTTTTGTTGCTATTGAGGCAGAAATATGGCCGAACCTGCTTCGTGAATTAAACCGGCGGAATATCCCTTCCATGATCGTCAGCGGTAGAATTTCGTCCACATCCTCAAGGAACTATTTTATATTTAAATTCTTTTTCAAAAGGGTGCTTTCTTATATTAATTGTTTATCCATGCAGTCCCGCAAAGATGCTGAAAGGATAATACGGGTAGGGGCTGATCCTGAGTGCGTAACTGTTTCCGGCAATATTAAATTCGACCAGAAGGTCCCTGCCATCACCCCACAGGAAAGAAATGCAATATACAGTGAACTCAACATTACCGATGATCAAAAAACTTTTATTGCAGGCAGTACCCATAAAGGTGAAGAGGAAATCAGCATTGAAGTTTTTAATACCCTTAAGCAAAGGTTTCCCGATCTTGTGCTTGTACTGGCACCACGACACCCGGAACGGTTCGCTGAAGTTGAACTGCTGCTCAAACAGACAGGGACGTCATATGTCAGGAAGAGCACATTGTCGAGTGCTGCAGACCACACAGCTTCCGATGTAATACTGCTTGATACAATCGGAGAGCTTGCAAAAATTTACAGCATCGCAACAATTGTGTTTATCGGCGGGAGTATGGTTCCTGTTGGTGGTCACAATGTATTAGAGCCGGCTGTGTTCAGTAAACCGGTTATTTTCGGAAAATATATGAACAATTTTTTAGAAATCTCCACGATACTGACGCGCAAAAAAGCCGCCCTGCAGGTTGCCGACAAAGACGATTTTATAGCTCAGGCAGAATTGCTTCTGGAGGATGCAGCCCTGCGACAGCAGATAGGAGAGGCAGCCTTTCAGGTGATTATGGAAAACAGCGGCGCTTTGCACAAAAATATGGAAATTATGCAGAAGTTGCTTAAACAGTGAGTAATGAGTAATGAGTATTCGTAGCTTCATAGAAAAACTGATCAATGTTAAAAATCCGGGCATTTGCGGCCATCTCCTGCTGCTGCCGCTGACCCTGTGTTCGTTCTTGTTCAGATGTATAGTGTCGATGAGAACATATCTGTATGTGCACAGCATCATGCGTCGTCACAGTGTTCCCTGCAGCATAATAACGGTTGGTAATATTACGGTTGGTGGAACAGGTAAAACTCCGATAGTGTGTCATATAGCCCGACATTTGCACGATGAAGGTCACCGGGTTGCCGTACTGATGCGCGGTTATCGGGGTGTTCGGACAGATACACCGCAGCTTGTGTCTGATGGTAAGGCAGTTTTAAGTGATGCTGTATCTGCAGGTGATGAAGCCCTGATGACGGCTGAAAAACTTTCAGGCATACCGGTTCTTGCCGGCAAAGACCGGGTTGCGGCAGCTCATATGGCTGTTCAGCTTTTTAACGTCGATATCATTGTGCTTGATGACGGCTTTCAATACCACCGGCTGCGCAGAAATACGGATGTAGTACTTATAAATGCACGTAACCCTTTCGGCAACAAATATCTGCTGCCACGCGGCACGCTCAGGGAGCCCTTGTCGGCACTCAAACGGGCTGCTGTTATAGTGCTTACAAAATCAGATATCTCTGCGGCACATGATAAAATCAGCAATACAATCAAACGCTATAATTCGAATGCACTTGTTTTTGTATCCCATTACCGGCCTGTTGGTGTGCGCAGGGTACCGGAAGGCCGCAGGGTAGATCTCGATGCGCTGGCAGGTAAACGTGTTGCGGGATTGTGCAGTGTCGGCGATCCCGGGAGCTTTTTTGCACTGCTTGACACTTTGCAGGTTGAACTGACAGAAAAAATTGTTTTTGCCGATCATCACTTGTATCAGTCGGTAGATTACAGAGCAATTCAGCAGCGCTGCGGCCGATCAGAGTTTATCATCACAACCGAAAAAGATATTGCCAAAATTGATCTAAATATGATAGATAAAGAAAAATTTCTGGTGTTGGAAATTGAACCGGTCATTGAAAACGAAACTTTTTTTTATAAAAGCCTCAAAGAGTCGGCAGGGATACCTTGATTTTTTTATAATACACCGCTGGCATGCAGATGCTTCATTCCATATGGCATAAAATACTAACCGTAGCTGCGGTTTTTGCAGCAGTGAGCATACTGTGTGGTGACAGTATGTGTGCTGCTGACAGCGGGCCGCTTGCTCACAAGGGTGACAGGCAGATTGGTGTTAGTTTCGGGTACGGGTATTCCTTCGGGTCAAACAGGCACATAAGATTCGCAAGCATCTATCCCTATGCCGGGTGGGTGTTTACTGATGCGATCGGCAAAGGCTGGTATCGCGGAACACTTGAGGGCATTGTTGAGGGCGCATTCAGCTATGTGCATAAAAATCAGCGGACGTACTCAGTGGGTGTTAATGCTCTGGTGCGTTATAATTTTCTACCCAGCACTGATTCACTGCGGCCTTTCGTGCAGGCCGGCTTCGGGATAGCATACACCAATCTTGTCATGCATGACTTTGGTTCAAGTTTTAATTTTTCAAGTAATGCCTCCTGCGGAGTGCAATATTTTTTCAGGACGCAGGATGCCGTAACCTTTGAATGGAAGGTGTTCCATATCTCCAATGCAGGCCTTCATGATGACAATGCAGGCATTAATATGAATAATTTCTTTATCGGGTATTCACATATTTATTAAGCTGTCCTTAAGTATGTTTGCATTCTTTACTTGGATTTCTACCGGAAGGGATTCACGCTATGAATCCCTTTTGTTTTCTGCGTGGAGCTTTTTTATATGAAGATACAGCGAAACATTAAGTTTGAAGATGAGCTGAACCCTCAGCAACTGCAGGTAGTTACATCGGGGTCCGGACCTATGCTGGTGATTGCCGGAGCAGGAAGCGGTAAAACCAGAACCCTTACCTACAGGGTGGCATACCTGCTCCAGTCTGGTATCGATCCACACAGGATTTTACTGCTCACCTTTACCAATAAAGCCGCCCGCGAGATGATCCATCGTGTTGAAGCCCTGGTACCTTCTGATATACAGAGAATCTGGGGCGGTACTTTTCACCATATTGCCAATCGCATATTGCGTGTGCATGTGCCACGTCTTGGATATGATCCTCACTACACCATACTTGATCAGAGCGATGCCCATGATCTGCTGGATGCCTGTCTGCAGGATCTTGGACACAAGCGCAAGGAGAGTGTCATTCCTCAGGGGGCTGTTCTGTTTAAAATTATCAGCCTTGCCAGAAATACCAGGACCGGCCTTGATGAGATACTCAATCAGCGCTATCCTTTTTTTCTTGATTTTACCGAAGAAATTGAATCCATTGCCGGCCACTATACAGCTAAAAAGAAAGAGCAGAACGTGCTTGATTTCGACGACCTTTTGGAGATGTGGCTTTTACTGCTGGAGCAGGATGCCGGGTTGCGGGATTATTATACCCAGCGGTTTGAATATATTCTTGTTGATGAGTATCAGGACACCAATAAGCTGCAGGCCGATATCATTGATCTCATGGCATCCGTTAAGCGTAATATTATGGTTGTAGGTGATGATTCTCAAAGCATTTATGCTTTCAGGGGTGCCAATTTTTCCAACATCATGGATTTTCCCAAGAGATATTCTGACACACAGATGTACAAACTTGAACATAACTATCGCTCATCACCGGAGATACTGGAGCTTGCCAATGAGAGCATTGTTTATAATGATCGACAATTTCCTAAGGTTCTGAGACCCGTAAAAACAAATGGTGTGCAGCCTCATCTGGTGATTCCCGGTAATGTTTTTTATCAGGCCAAGTTTGTTGCGGGCAAAATCAGTGAGTACATCAACAGCGGCATACCGCCTGAGGAGATAGCCGTACTGTACCGCGCTCATTTTCACTCAATGGAGCTACAGATAGAGCTGACCCGCCGTATGATTCCCTTTGAAGTTCGTTCAGGCATACGCTTTTTTGAACAGGCCCATATCAAGGATATCGTATCCTACATAAAAATAATGCTAAACCCTTATGATGAAGTCGCCTGGAAAAGAATACTGCAGCTTATGCCGGGAGTGGGGCAGAAGACATCCCAGAAAATATTTACTGCCTTGGTGAAATCCGGCAGTCCTCTTGAAGCCTGTTGTGAGCATGACCATATGCCCAGGATCCCCAAGGCTGCTCAAACCTACTGGGACAGCTTTTGTGACATGATCGGATCCCTACGGCAGGCCGGAACTGAGGGTGCCCCGGCGGTACTTATAAAGAATGTGTTTGAAAACGGGTACAGCAGCTACATGCGCTCCAAGTATTCCGATTCGCCGGGGCGCATTGATGATGTTGAGCAATTCATTGAATTTGCCTGGCAGTATGAATCGACAACTGATTTTCTAAGCGAGTTGGCACTTATGACCAGTACGGCAGAAGAAGAGACGCGGGACGATACAGGCTACGGCAAGGTAAAGCTCAGCACCGTGCACCAGGCCAAGGGGTTGGAGTGGTCAGTGGTATTTATTATTTGGCTTGTAGAAGGCCGCTTTCCCAATCAAAGTAATTTTGAAAGCATGGAAGATGAAGAAGAGGAACGCAGACTGTTTTACGTGGCTGTTACGCGCGCAAAAGACCATCTGTATCTCTGTGCCCCGGAATGGTTAAAAGACAGCAGCGGGTATGCGTCAATTGCACGCCCTTCACGTTTTCTGCGGGAACTTCCCGAGCAGTGTTACCAGAGATTGGATGAATCAGAGTTTTATTATGAGTACTAGGTATTTGTTGCTGGTTCCTCGTTACTGGATACTGGTTGAAGCGAAGCGGAAATCCCGCCGGAGGCGGGGATGCTGGATACTTATTGCGTGTTAGGATCATCCCGCTCAAGCGGGATTTGAGGATCGGCCTTCGGCCTTGAGGTTAAAACCCATATGCCTAAAGCGCAGCGTTCCTCGAATTCTGACAAGTCAGAATGGTCCTCAAACAGAGCGATCTGTTAACAGGTTACCAGTTACGTTTTGTAAAAGAGGTTATTGATTTGTATACCGGCAAATTTGTTGTTTTTTTTGAACATAAAGAGATTATCCTAGGCATATGTCTGGAGGAGCAGGCCAACCGTATCGTTGTGCTTTGTGAGGATCGTAACAAGAAAAAACTGAATAAAAGCCGGGTAATCCACAGTTCTGCAGACCGTGCTGATCTGCAGCTGCCGCGGCAGGAGCTGCTTAATCTGATACGAAGAAGGTCTGTTTCTCAACAAGATTGTGCCCAGCAGGTGAGACCGGTTGAACTTTGGAAAGCTGTCAGCAGCAACAGCAGCCTGTATAGTTTAAAAACGCTGGCAGAAATTGTTTTTGGAGATATCGCACATTATGATCATGAGATTGCAGTACTGCGTGTCCTGATTCAGGACAGAATACATTTCAAGCTGAAAGGTTCACATTTTCTTGCCCACACTCCTGAACAGGTTGCAAAACTCACAAGCCTTGCTGAAAAAGAGCTGCAAAAGCAACGGGAGATTAAGGAAGCTTCGGCCTGGCTGTGTTCCGTGGTGCATGCACAGGAGCTGCCGTGTGCGCACAGAGATAAATTTATAGAGCTTCTCAAAAAATTTGTCATTTTTGGTTCTAAAACCCCCCGGTATAAAGATATAAAATGTATACTCGCCAGTGCCGGCATTACTGATCAGAAAGCCTGTTTTGATGTTTTGGTAAAGCTTGGCAGTTGGGATGAAGATGAAAATATCCTTCTTGATAAGTATCAGGTTCCACATCGGTGGACCGATAGTGTTACAGAGCAAACAGTACAGCTACGGGAAAGCCTGGTGCAGCAGGCGCTTGATGATCCCTGCCGGAACGACCTGACGAATCTGAGGGTTTTTTCCATTGACGAGCCTTTCACTAAGGATATTGATGATGCCATAAGTTTTAATTTTCACGATAGTTTTTTTGAACTAGGCATTCATATAACTGATGTTGCCTCATTTGTTTTACCGGGGACCCCTTTGGACAAGGAAGCTGCTCGCAGGGGTGCTTCCTTGTACCTGCCTGAAGGTAAAATTCCCATGCTGCCTCATGCTATCTCGGAAGATTTGTTAAGCCTTAAAGCTCATGAAATCAGGCCGGCCATAAGCGTGTTTATAAAGCTTTCCTTAACGGGTGAAATTTTAGATTTCAAATGGGTTTTGAGCACCATAAAGGTTAGCGCTAAATTAAGCTACGCAGAAGTTGACCGTAAAATTGAAGAAGATGAGGATTTTTCACGTCTTTACATGCTCACCTCGCTGCTGCGCAAACGCAGGATATCCGGAGGGGCCACCTGGGTTTTAATACCTGAGCTTCAGGTGCGGATTGGGCCGCACAAGGAGATTATTACAACGATGCGCGATAGAGAAACTCCCAGCCAGATGCTGGTCTCGGAGTGCATGATTATTACCAATTACTGTACAGCACTTTTTTTCAAGCAAAAAAACTACCCGGCACTTTACAGGAGACAGGCAGCGCCTTCCCAGATGATTGAACCCGGCAGTACCCCATCTCTTTTTCAGCTGTTCATGCAAAGCAAAAAGTTCAGCAGGGTAGAGATTGACAGCATACCCGGTCCTCACAGCAGCCTTGGTCTGGCAAGCTATACCTCGATTACCTCACCGCTTAGAAAATACTTTGATCTTATTACCCAGAGGCAGCTTGTAAGTCTTATAAGAGAAGCTGAATCCTTCTACGGCAGAAAGCAGCTTAAAGATATGGCTGCATCTCTGCAGTCTGTTTTGACACGTGTAGCGATTGTAGAACAGGAACGTAAGCGCTACTGGGCACTGAAAGTTCTTGCCACGCGGGTTGGTGAAACACTTGAGGGTTTTATTATAAATACGAGTTTTAGGTGGTACACGATACTTCTCCTGGAGTATCTATTAGAAGTTCCTTGCAAAGCTCCCGAAAGGACATCTCTCTATAAAGGGGATGCTGTTTCTGTGCGGGTTGATTTTGTCGAGCCCTTTGCGGGAAAAGTAAGGCTTCGACTGGTGGCATGATTCAGGAACGTTAACCCTTTTGGTTATTAGTCCGTAGCTGATAACGGGTCAGGAGGGACTATGGGCAGAATGCTCATTGTTACAGGAATCGTACTGATTGTCATGGGGCTGCTGAGCTATGTTGTACCGCTTTTCAAGCTGCCGGGTGATATACGCTATGAGGGGCACAACATTAAATTCTATTTCCCCCTGGTGACCTGTATTATCATAAGTATTATCATTACCATTCTGCTCAATATTTTTCGCAAATAAACAGCCTCATTGCTATATTAGAACGCTTCGCAAAAAAACATAGCCTTACAGGTGAGGCAGCGCGGGCTGATACGCTTCGACCGCCTGCGGCTCTGTGCTCGCTGGAATATTCAGTAGCTATTCTATTGTCCATTGCTCGCACCGCCTCAGGTGTTCTTACCGTATCAGCCTGCGCCGTGCTTAATAGTTATAGAAAAAAGTGAAATACTCTAACTGCTGCCTGACAGAAATGATCGGTCAAAATCCTTCCACACGGGTTCAATATTTTTTTTCTGCAGCATTGATGCCACTTCAGCTGATGGTCTTGTATCAGCAACTTCAAACTGTTCTAAAGAATTTTCTTTAAGCGCATAGCCGCCCGGATTTGTTTTTGAACCGGCACTCATCCGGGTAATGCCGGCGCCCGCCATTCCGTTTCTGAACACGGAACGCTCTCTGGTCGAGAGCACCAGATCAACATCAGGCAAAACCATGCGAAGCGCGAAAATAATCTGGGCAAGTTCACGTTCAGATACCGGAGCAGGAGGTGTATAGGCACCGGCAGCTTTCCTGAGCCGCGGGAATGAAATAGCAATGTGTGCTTTCCAGAACTTTTTCATCAGATACACAGCATGTAAGGCTGTGCAGGTCATATCAATCCTGAAATCGTTCAGGCCCAGAAGTGCTCCGAGCCCCAGTTCCCGAAAGCCGGCTTCTGCTGCGCGTTCCGGGGCGGTAAGTCTGTAAATAAAATCGGCCTTGGGTCCCTTGTGAAAGGTTTTATACAGTGTCCTGTTATAGGTTTCCTGGTATATGGCAATGCCTGAGACCCCGCATTGTGCCAGCCTCTGATACTCCTTTGTATCCATCGGATACACTTCAATTGATATTGCTGCAAATTTTTGAGAAAGTTCGGCTGCCAGTGATTCAAAATAGGCAAGCGGTACCTTGTCCCGATGTTCTCCTGAAACCAGCAGGATGTGTCTGAATCCTTCAGCATGCAGGCGGGCTGCCTCTGTAAGGGCTTCTGCCTTTGTTAGGGTACGCCGTTTTAAAGTATTGCGGATATTAAATCCGCAGTAAACACATGCATTGACACATTCATTTGAAACATACAGGGGTGCATACAGTCTCATTGCTTTGCCAAAACGCAGTAGGGTAATGCTGCGTGCAATCGTTGCCATTTTTTCCAAAAAAGGGGCAGCATCCGGAGATATGAGCACAGGAAAATCTGATATGCTGAAATGGTTTTTCGCCAGTATCTGTTTTACATCCTGTTCCGAGGTGTGGTAAATGGAGTCAGCAATCTGTGAGATATTAGTTTTTGTAAGTACTTCTATAAATGACATAAATCTGTTTAGTATGTAGTGTTTTAACCAGTATCCAACAACGAGGAACCGGCAACCAGAAAAAGTCTCATTCCAAAAATCCCGTCAGTGGGCTTGACGGGGAAGCTTTTTCCTGCTCGTCTATAGGGCCGGCATCAAGGGCGGCCTCTGCACTTGTAACGGCAAGTCGGAAAGCATGGGCCATCTTGACAGGATCACGGGCCACTGCTACGGCAGTATTTACCAATACCGCATCTGCTCCCAGTTCAATGGCACGGGCAGCATGCGAGGGCAGTCCGAGGCCGGCATCGACCACCACAGGCACTTGGGCCTGTTCAATGATGATCTTTAAAAACTCTTCTGTTTTAATACCACGGGCAGAACCGATAGGAGAGCCCAGGGGCATAACCGCTGCACAGCCTGCTTCTTCCAGTCGTTTAGCCAGGACAGGGTCTGCATGGATATAGGGAAGGACAACAAACTCATCTTTAATAAGCAATTCGGCGGCTTGCAATGTTTCATAGGGGTCGGGCAGAAGATATACCGGATCCGGGGTGACTTCGAGTTTTATCCAGGTCAAACCTGAAGCAGCCCGGGCAAGGCGGGCCAGTCGCACAGCTTCCTCGGCATTTTGTGCCCCGGATGTATTAGGGACAACCAGATACTTGTTGAAATCTATGGCTGATACTGTAGGGTCTTTTTCTTCAAAGCTCACTCGGCGAAGTGCAACAGTAACAAGTTCACTGCCGGAGGCTTCAAGGGCCTGGGATAAAACCAGGGGTGACGGATATTTCCCTGTTCCGATAAAAAGTCGTGAACCAAACGTCCGATCTGCAATTACCAGCGGTTTCATCTCAGCCACCTCCAACAAAAGATACAATCTCTACTCTGTCGTTATCGTGAAGACGGGTATGTTCAAATAATTCCGGGCTTACGATGTTTCTATTAATTTCAACTGCGGCCCGCTGTGGTTTGATTCCCAGAACATCCAGCAGTTTTTCAACAGTAGTTATTTCTTCAGAGAAGCTTTTTTCTTCTCCATTGATACGCAGTATCATAGTTGTTCTCCTATAATCAATCTGATAATGGTATGGGCCTGCATCGATGCTGCAATGCCTACACGGGAGGCCAAGAGACCCAGTCCCTTGTCTGCATCGCTCTTTAAATCCCCAATAACATACACATTGTCGCTCATCTTGTGTGTTGTAATGGTGTTACCATTTCCTGTTCCTGCTAAGCCGGATGCTGCTACAATGATGCACTCCGGCAGGTTTTTGCGTAGACCAGATACAAGAGCTGCTTTGCTTTCAGCAGCGTCAAAACACTCGGCAACAATCAAACAGCCGGCAAAAATGTGGGCACAATTTGCTGCGGTAACCTTCTGTTCCAGTGCTGTTACATCGACATAGGGATTAAAACTGCGAATATTTTCAGCCAGCGTAGACGCCTTCGGCTTACCAAGCTGTGCAATAGTGTAGCGCTGCCTGTTCAGGTTTGAAGGCTCCACGATGTCGTAGTCTGCAATAACCAGACTTCCAATGCCGGCCCGGGCAAGGTTTTCTGCCACCACTGTCCCCAAGCCGCCCGCACCTGCTATGCCCACACAGGCTTTGTTGAGTTTTTGTGTCAGGGTCCGGGGCTGACGGGCAAAGAGTGCATCTGCCGATATGTCGTTTTTAGTATTCATTGCGTTTCCCGGAGGCTGACGGTTTATTTTTTTTTGTTCTCCCTGTGTGCACTATTGAAGAACATGGTTATACCGGCAGCTGAAAAATCATGAGAAAGTTCCTTTTGCAAAGCATGAATTCGCTGCCGAGAAAGTCCGCCCAGCAGGATAACCCTCTCACCAAATTCTGCTGTTAATTTTTGCAGGCCGGAGCGTGGAAACAACTTCCTGGTGTCTGCCGGTTTTGAGAGGGGGGTATAGACAGGTGACACAAAAGTGTAATCAGTCGAGTGTCTAAGCAGGTTAACTGAACCGAGATAATCATGACTGGAGGCTATTATCAAAATGTTTTTTGATACATGTCCTTTTGGTATCAAATCGGTTTCCGTGCTTTTGAAATGCAGGCCGCAAAAAGATTTTTGAGCTTTATTATGTAACCGGTAAGGGATAATTGGAATTATACCGAAATTGCTTACCTCTATCACCACATCCTCAACACTCTTTGCAGGAAGGGGAGATCTTACATAAAGGAAATCTACCTTGTTGCATTTTAATAAAGGGAGATGTTTGAGTATGTCGCTGCAGGTAAAATGATCAGGAGTAATTGCAAATAGTTTCAAGGGTTACTATCCCTGTCCTTTCAATAAAGTCTTCAGCCCTAGTTGTCATCACAATATTATATATACATACAGGCTGCATACGCACACAACATCATCCCATAATTCTACTATAATTATAGATTAATAAATGTATATTCTTTGTCAAGGTATTTTTCGCGACAGCTGCCGGCGAGTCGGCCTGTCACGCCGGAGGTGACGTGTGAGTTTATCCTGAGTGAAATGAAGGGAGTCTCGTCTGCCTGTTCGCCGAAGCTTTATAATGCAGGCGGATCCCCGCCATTGCTTGAGGGCTTAGAGAAATCTAAGCCCTTTTTATTTTAATGTGCAAAAAAGGAGGAAAATGTATTACGTTTACATTTTGAAAAACTTGAAAGACAGTACTTATTACATCGGCTCCACGCAAAATTTACAAGAGAGGCTCGAACGGCACAACCAGGGTCGGACGAAATATACAAAGGCTAAAAGACCATGGGAATTGGTTTATTCAGAAGAATACTCGAACAGATCCTCAGCAGTAAAGCGGGAGCAAGAGATCAAGAGTTATAAGCGCAAAGCGTATATCGAACGGTTGGTTAGTGCGTTCTGCATGTCCCGACCTCTGATAGAAAAAATAAAACCGTTGTGGGCGTGTTGAAAAAGTTCTTTTAAGGGGGCTGTTCAAAAATGTCCAGATACAAGGCGTGCGAAATCATGAGGAATGAGGTCCGCCGCGGCGGATCGCAGTGACGAATGATGAGCACAACGCAGTAGCTGGGGGTTTTTCAACAGCCCCGTTGTCTCTATTTACTATTACGCGATACAGATATAAGTCAGCCGTCGCGGCTTTCCCGGGGACGCATAATATCCCCATTCCACAGATGCTGCAAAAAACTGTGCACGGGCATGACGGTAATGGTGTTCCAGGTCAACTGCCGCTCCCCCTGGTAGATGCCATAGCAGGTGACATTTTGGGGTCCCAGTTCCGAGCGAATGCGGTTTAGCCCACGATTGTATTGCTTATCCCAGCGGGAGGCTGCTTTAATTTCCAGCGCCAAAAAGCCCTGACCGGTTTCACACAGCAAATCAACTTCTACACCGTCATAACTGCACCAGAAGTAAAGCGGATAGTGAAGCCGTTCATAGGATATGTACGCCCTGATTTCGTTGAACAAAAATGTTTCCAGCAAATGGCCTTCCTCTTCAGGTGCAGGTGGGTAGGGAAGTCGGCCGGAAAGGGCACGAACTATACCGCAGTCAAACAGGTAGAATTTAGGATGCGCCACCTGTTTGGTTGAGCGTTTCAGCTTCCAAGGATGCAGCCAGGATCCTATAAGGGTATCGACCAGTACTTCAAAATAATTCTGAACCGTCTGACGACTTACAGCGGCATCACGCGCTATGCTGCTTACATTTGTTATCTGTCCATTTTGGCGGGCCGCTATTTCAAGAAAGCGGCTGAAATTGCCGATATTGCGCGTTAATGCCTCAGCCATTATTTCTTCCTGCAAATAGGTGTCTGCATAGGCGGACAGATATGCAACCGGATCACCACCGGTTATTGCGAGCGGGAGTGTGCCGTAGCGTAAGGTGTCGGAAACAGTCATTTCAAAATCTGTTTCCACTGAAACAAGTGGAAACAGATGCTGGACAATCGCCCGCCCTGCCAGCAAATTCGATGCGCCGTGCCGCAGCTTACGCGCGCTTGAGCCCGAAAGAACGAAATGTATTGAGCGAGACTCCATGAGACGATGCACTTCATCCAGCAGACCAGGCACCTTTTGCACTTCGTCGATAACAACCCATGTTCCCGGTGGTTGCGTCTCTGTTTCTCTGAACAGCAGGCCCGGATCTCTGCTCAAGCGCAGTTTTTCGCGGGTATTGAGCAGATCATAATAGATGGCATCGGGAAAATGCTGTTTTATCCAGGTTGACTTTCCTGTTGCACGAGGGCCAAACAGAAAAAAGGAGATAGTTGGTTTTTTAAGTAATCTTGTAAGCATAATTAGCATAATAGCCGAAAAAATGCCAATATGCAAGTCATTTCTTTCCTGTCTCCTCTGACAATTCAGCTGTTTTGATGCGATTGAAATGCGATAAAAGCGCTCGTTGAGCTAGCAGGATGTAACAAAAACCAGCTGATTAGTTAATAAGTTATTGTTTATCTAAAAAATACAATTTTCCCCTTGCTAATATAATTAGTTCGTTTAAAATATTTGATTAAAGCAGGGGGGCGACAATGTCTAAAGTCAAAAAAAGATTGGTCTAAAAAGAGCTTCTATCAGCCATAGAGTGCTGGTGGGAGCTTTTTTGTTTTTTAGAGAAAGGAGGGTATATTATGAGAAAAATAAAAACCATTACTTGCTCTTTTTTGCTTTTCCTTTTCTGCATATTCATGTCACATCCTGCTTTCGCACAACCTGTCTGGGAGGGTAGTTATACCATCTTTACGCATGAAGATATTGAAATATTGTCAGGCTATACAGAGGTAACCGGTTCTTTGATAGTTGGATGCCGCAGTAACCCAGATTGTCCCACACCTGTCACTCTTGAAAAACTTTCAGGCCTTGAAAGTCTGACCAGCGTGGGATGGCACTTGGCACTAGTGTATACGCCCCTGAAAAGCCTCAGCGGACTTGACAGTCTCACCCGCGTGGGTGGGAATGTAGAATTTACTTCCAACGAAGTTCTGACCAGCCTAGCCCCTCTTGAAAATGTTACCAGCGTCGGCGGGTCTTTGAATATTGTAGCAAATGACAACCTGACCAACCTGAGCGGGTTGGATAGTATCACCAGCGTCGGCGGGTATTTGAGTATTGCAGCAAATGACAATCTGACCAGCCTGAGCGGGTTGGATAGTATCACTAGCGTTGGCGGGGATTTGTATATAGGGAGTAACAACGTTCTGACCAGCCTGAGCGGGTTGGGTAATATCACCAGCGTTGGCGCTACTTTGAGTATTGTAGCAAATGACAATCTGACCAGCCTGAGCGGGCTGGATAGTATCATCAGCGTTGGCGGGGATTTGTATATAGGGAGTAACAACGTTCTGACCAGCCTGAGTGGGTTGGATAGTATTACCAGCGTTGGCGTTACTTTGGAAATTGATAACAATGATGCGTTGACCAGCCTGAGTGGGTTGGATAGTATCACCAGCGTCGGCGGGTATTTGAGTATTGCAGCAAATGACAATCTGACCAGCCTGAGCGGGTTGGATAGTATCACCAGCGTTGGGACGTTACGTGTTTCTGGAAATCCCACTCTGACCAGCTTGAGTGGGTTGGAAAATATCACTAACGTCAGCGACCGCCTTTATATACGAAACAACGACGCGTTGACCGATCTTTGCGCGTTATATCATGTATACTTGGGGGGTGGGGATTTACCTTTCTCCTATTTGAGCGTTACTCATAACAATGAGCTCTCCATGGCTACGGCCAAAGCATTAAGATTGCGACTAAGACTAAACGGATTCATAGGACTGGCATTAATTGATAATAATAACGGTAAAGGCCTGGTTTTGTGCAAACCCTCATTTTTATAACAGTGTCTCGTTGAGGATATGTATGGTGAGAACGCTCGTCAAGCTTCGTGTTTTCTAAAGGAACTGCGGTTTTTTGTTAATTATTATTTTTTAGTTAGCATGTATTTTTTTATTGACAAATATATTTTTCCATATTAAACATTTATTAGTGGTTATGCTTATAAAATATCCGTTTGTGCCCAAGTAAGTACAGAAAGTAAGTTTACGCATACTGTCGCTTTAACGGGGATTTGGCTATTAATTGATCGTATTGTAACTGCTGACTGATCCTAGTCCACTGCTACGGTTGGGCATCCATGTATTCCTAAAGGAGGGGCATACATGTCTGAAAATCTATTCATTCTTTCCGGCTTAATTTTTTTTGCAGCCTCCGTTTTATATTCAATTTATTTTATTAAGCAAACAAGAAAGTTTGGGATACTATCGACTACTCTCACCGTAGGCGGTTTTATTTTTCAAATTGTCGGCTATCTTTTCAGATGGATGGAAGCTTCTCAACAAGGTTTCGATCATACTCCTTTAGAAGCCTTTACCATTTATGAAGTCCTGATTTTTATTTCTTTTTGTTTGGTAAGTTTGTACTTAGTCTTTGAGTACAAATATCGTATTAGAGCACTGGGGTGTCTAGTAATGCCCTTTATAACGCTCATGATATTATATGCTTCATTTTCAGACAGTATCACATCTGAAATTCAAGAACTGCCTGATGTTTTACAAGGGAATTATTTTATGTTGCATGTGGTAAGCGGCGCAATCAGTTACGCCGGGTTTTGTTTGTCGGTAATAGCAAGCGTTATTATCCTTATGATGACAGGGAAAGGGAAAGTGAGCACAGCGCAGGATACTATTATGAGCAAGCTGCCCCGCCCGATGATACTTGATGATATAAGTTACAAAAGTATAGCTCTCGGATTTATTTTGTTTAGTGTCTGTATTGCAACCGGATTATACCGAACGAAGGTGATCTGGGGCAGCTACTGGAGTTGGGATCCCAGTCAAACAAGTATGTTGATTACTTGGCTTATGTACTGAGCTATTGTCAAATGTTGTGTACGGTTAGGCGGCAATCCTCTCCATGCCATCAACAAATTTGACTCCCTCAATCACTTTTCCCAGCTTATCTATCCCA
>JANQFE010000044.1 GCA_028278025.1 Thermodesulfobacteriota bacterium
TGTGTCTTATAGTATAGGCAATTGCTCACACCGCCCTTGCTGCTCAAAACCAAAGACCTTCACCGATCAACTGACAAATTAAAGTGTGACGCTGTACTAAACTGCACAACACTTTATAATGTTCTATAATATCTTATTCAGATATAACTTGTCGATTTATTGTTACCCAAAAGATCCGGAGGTAATACAGAACAGGTAGTGTAGAGGATTTAGTTGTCCTGAAAAAGCCTGATGAATACCAGGCCGGAACAGGACATTTTATTTTTTCTGATCGGTACTCTGTCCTTGACTGGAGCGAGATGCCTAACATTTTATTTTTTTTCCGAGACCGAACAGACCCAGGAGAAGTGGCATGGCAAACAATGAGAATACATGGCTAGAACAATTGAGCATGAAGGCCGAATCCAGCAGCCTGGTGAACTCCTCGCTCTATGAGAAGTATGACGTGAAGCGAGGGCTCCGCGACCTGTCGGGCAAGGGCGTGTTAGCGGGGCTGACACAGATTGGGGAGGTACAAGCGCATACGCTGGGAGCGGATGAGTCGACCCCAGGGCCAGGACGCTTGATTTACCGAGGTATCGATATCACGGAGATCGTTCAAGGCTTTTTGACGGAAGGACGGATGGGGTTCGAGGAGACATGTTATTTGCTGCTTTTCGGAGAACTGCCGAATCGTACGGAACTCGAACGATTTGAACGGCTTCTGGTTTCAAACCGGAGCATGCCAACCGATTTTGTCCATGACTCGATTCTGAAACTGTGCAGCCGCGACGTGATGAATGGCCTGGCGCAGAGTGTATTGGCATTGTACGTATTCGACAACCGCGCAGACGACACGGACATTTCGAATGTATTGCAGCAATGCCTCAGACTGATCGCCACCTTTCCTCTGCTGGCGGCGTACAACTATCAGGCCCATGCGTACCACTATGCCAAGAAGAGCCTGGTGATCCACAGTGCGCAACCGGATTTGGGTACGGCGGCGAATTTCCTGCACATGCTGCGGGACAACAGCCAGTACACACCGTTAGAAGCGCAACTTCTGGATTTGGCGCTGGTCCTTCACGCGGAACACGGAGGGGGTAATAACTCGTCGTTTACGACACATTTAGTTTCATCAAGTGGTACGGACACCTATTCGACGATTGCGGCGGCGCTCGGTTCTCTGAAGGGACCGCGTCACGGGGGAGCGAATATCAAGGTAGTTCAAATGTTTGAGGAGCTGAAGCGGGAGGTCAAGGACTGGGATGACAATGTCCAGATAGAGGATTATCTGGTGAAGCTGTTGAACAAGGAGGCGTTTGACCGTAGCGGTCTGATTTATGGCATCGGTCATGCGGTGTATTCGGTTTCGGATCCGCGAACACTGATTCTCCGGGACCAAGTACAGAAGTTAGCACGGCAGAAAGGGCTGGGTGACGAGTACCGACTGTATGAGAAGGTGGAGCGGCTGGCCCCCGAAGTGATCGGCACGCAGCGCAAGATGTACAAGGGTGTCAGTGCCAATGTGGATTTCTACTCGGGGTTTCTGTACCGCCTGCTTGAGATTCCGCCGCAATTATTTACACCGCTGTTCGCGATAGCACGGATTGTAGGGTGGAGTGCGCACCGGATCGAAGAGCTGGCGAACGGAGGCAAGATCATCCGTCCGGCATACAAGAGCGTGGCGGCGCGGCGGCATTACGTGGCGCTGGGAGAGCGCGAGAACTAAAGCGTACCACCCGAGAGACCCCTTCGTGTTCAACTGGTAATCCACTCCGCTGTGAAAGTCTGGAACTGCGTTATTGCTGTTCGGATTGCTTGGTTAAGGTCGATCAAACAGCATATGCACTATGAATTATTTATATGCAAACATATAATAGCATTACAATTGAAGATGTAGTAATATTGTAATTTTTCAGACAGCTTTCACGAGTAGGATTACAATGTCATATACATATTCATTGCAAAATTGATTAGGATATACAGAAAAAATGCATATTCTAATCATCGAAGATGAGAAAAAAACAGCCGGCTTTTTAAAAAAAGGGCTTACAGAAAACGGGTTTGTAGTTGACGTGGCGCATACCGCTGAGGACGGGCTGTTTCAAGTACATGCTTCAGACTACGACCTTGTTATTCTTGATGTTATGTTGCCTGACAAAAACGGATGGGTTGTCTTTGAGGAAATGCGCAAGGGCGGCCGCCATACGCCCGTACTTTTTTTGACTGCTCGTGACTGTGTTGAAGACCGCGTTAAAGGACTTGAGCTTGGAGCAGACGACTATTTGGTTAAACCGTTTGCTTTTTCCGAACTGCTTGCCCGCGTTCGGGTTGTGCTACGCAGACCCCAGGCACAACAATCAACAGAAATAAAGATAGCTGACCTGCAGATTGATCTTTTGAAACGCAAGGTCAAGAGGGGCGGACAGCAGATAGGTCTTACGCAAAAGGAATTTGTTCTGCTGACCTTGCTGGCACAGCGTTCAGGGGATGCTCTTTCCAGGACAGTGATTGCTGAAAGGGTCTGGGATATGAATTTTGATAGCGATACAAATGTCGTTGATGTTGCTATTCGCCGCCTGCGTTCAAAGGTTGATGATCCGTTCGCTCAAAAGCTCATACACACCGTGCGCGGGGTAGGCTATGTCCTTGAGGCAAGGTAATAACATTCCCCCCCAAAAAAAGCCGTCTTTCGGCACATACTCAATTGTTACGCGCCTGACCATTATCTACACTCTCACAGCTTTTGGAATGCTGACGCTGACAGCGGGCTTTTTGTACTATGCTCTTACTATTACTCTCCATAGTAAAGACGAACGTTTTCTGATTGACAAAATAATACACTTTCGCAATATTATGAAATCATCTTATTATGATGTTCATGAGCTTGAACAGGAGGTAAAAGAAGGTGGCGGATATCAATTTCACAAATATTTGGTGAAAATTGTAGATGTTCACGGCAAAACAATTATGACGTCGGAAACAAGCGATACTATGGATACGATTCCCTTCCCTCAACCACATGAAGTTAATGAAGAACCATGGAATATGGTAAGATTTAAGTCAACTTCGGATGAAGTTTTTATCATGATGTCGGCCTGGGCCGATTGTCCTGACTGTTCTGACCACAAGGTACTCATTAATACCGCCCTTAATGTTACGGTTGAAGAGGCCGTTCTGCAACAATATCGAAAACAGATATATTTAGTGTTAATCACAGGACTTTTTTTTGCAGCGTTTATCGGTATGCTGATTGCCAGGCGCGGGTTAAATCCATTGCAGCGCATTGCAGCTGTTATTCAGCGTATCCGGGCTTCACAGCTCCAAGAAAGGCTTGCACCGTCCCAATGGCCGCAAGAGCTTACTGTTCTTGCAACTTCTTTTGACGAAATGCTTGATAGGCTTGAAGATTCTTTTGCCCGGCTTTCTCGTTTTTCAACAGATATTGCCCACGAACTACGGACGCCCCTTAACAATCTCATGGGTGAAACCGAGGTTGCTTTATCCAAAACAAGAACAGTCGAGGAGTATCAGCAAATACTTGAATCAAGCCTGGAAGAATTCACTCGCCTTTCGCATATGATCGAAGGTCTGCTCTTTCTGGCCCGCGCGGAAAACACCGATATCAAGCTTGACCGGTCCAGTTTTGATCCTCTACAAGAAATTCACGAGGTTCTGGAGTATTATGAGGTACTGGCAAAAGAAAAAGCCATTACCATCCAGTGCAGCGGTTCCGGCAACGTTTGTGCCGATCCGCTCCTGTTCCGCAGGGCCGTGACTAACATTGTTTCAAATGCATTCAGATATTCTCAATCCGGCAGCACCATTCATATAGAAGCTCAGGAAGCTGAAAATCATTCGTTTTCGATTACCATCAAAGACAACGGTATTGGCATTGAAGCCGCGGAATTGCAGAACATCTTTGACAGATTTTACAGAACACCCGGTGCCAAGGGTTATGACACCCGGGGGAGCGGATTGGGATTGTCAATCGCTAAATCAATTATGGATCTGCACGGCGGAACAATTGACGTCCATAGTGAGCCATCTCAGGGCACCATGGTTCAGCTCAAATTCCCTGCTTATTAGTTGATACTGCTCCCTTTTTTATTGTAGCACTGTAATCAATCGTTATGTAACCAGTGAGACTATAATTTTCTCTGATTCTCTGTACGGAAGTAATTGATTATGCCGACAAAACAATCAAATATTCCAAACCGCAAGGAATTGGAAAAAAACTACTCGGAGAAAACTCCCGCCTATGAGCTTATTCTCAATAAGCTTCAAGAGACACTCAAGCGCGAATTCGAACAAATGGAGATACATCCAACGATAAAATCAAGGGTCAAAGCCTTTGACAGTTATTATGAAAAAATCCTGCGGTTGCTGTCAAAACTTGAAAACCATAAGGAGGCCTTTCATATTTATGATGTGATCGGCTTGCGTATCGTGTGCCCGTTTCTTGATGATCTACAGATAGCAGAAAAGCATATTAATCAAAAGTACGATGTGGTTCAGATCGAATGTAAAGGAAGTGAACACTCCTTCAGAGAATTCGGCTACAAGTCGACCCACTTTTTGATAAATGTACCGAAAAGGATGCTGGGACAATGCAAAATTGAAGAACCGCTGCTCTGTGAGATACAGCTTCGCACTATCCTGCAGGACGCCTGGTCAGAGGTCGAGCATGAGTTGATTTACAAAACAGACTTTAGTCCTTTTGATGAACCAATGAAGCGCAAACTGGCGGCACTCAACGCTAACCTAACTCTCTCAGATACGCTTTTTCAAGAGATACGGGATTACCAGCGAAAGCTCCAAATGGAACTGAATAAACGCCGGGAAAGTTTTATACGTGAAGTTCATAAACCTGCAGCAGATGCCGGCTTAACTATAGGACAGGGTCCAGCTTTTTCAGACTCAAACGCCAAAAAAAACCAAGGAGCAAAAGAGTATGATCCAATGGGCAGAAGTATTGATGACCTTTTGGTCGATGCACTTGTCGCACACAATGCAGGACAATTCAAGCAGGCGATTGTTATTTATTCCTCTATTCTGGAGCGTGATTTTCCGGGACACATTAAATCTATTATTCATATTCACAGGGGTATGGCTTTTTTTGCTCAATCTCAATACAAGCAGGCTTTGAAGGACTTCACGGTATCCTTGGGGCTCAGCCCTGACAACCACAGAGCTTTTTTTTACCGTGGTCTGACACATGAAGCAGAGCAGAACCATCTGAGTGCTCTGGAAGATTTCGATGCCTGTATAGAAATAAATCCTTATCAGTTCGAGCCGTTTTACAGACGTGCACAGCTATACACCCAAATGAAAGACTACAAAAAAGCAATGACGGATTGTAATCTGGCACTTAAAATTGACCCGGTGTCACCCAAGGCAAAACAATTAAAAAAAAACCTCAAGGCGTATATGCGATCTGATAAACAGACCGTTGATGTTACAGAGCAGCAAGGAAGGTCCGACAAAGCCGGATGAGTCAATTAATCATTTTCGATCTTTTAACAATTTTGATATCGGGATTTTTGGCAGGGCTTGTTTGTAGGTTTTTAAAAATCCCTATGTTGGTTGGTTATATTGCGGTTGGAGCACTGGTAGGAAGTGGTGGTTTTAGCTGGGTCGGCGATCAGCACCATGAAATTGAATATCTTGCTGAGGCAGGTGCTCTCCTGCTGCTGTTTTCAATCGGGCTTGAGTTCTCACTGAAAGAGCTGACCCGTCTCGGGCGTCATATTATACTTGGCGGTGCCGTCCAGATGACGCTGGTAGCCTTTCCTGTGGCCTGCGTCGGGGGAGTGGCCGGGTTGTCATGGCGATCCTCCATGTTTTTGGGTCTGTCGATTGCTTTGAGTTCCACAGTGCTGGTCTTTAAATCTCTGGCAGAGTATGGCCAGACGTCAAGCCCGGGCGGAAGGCGTTCACTTGCCATTTTACTGTTCCAGGATATCGCAATCGTACCTATCCTGCTACTGGTGCCCTTTCTCACCGGCCAGGGTTCGGACAGAACTATTGTCGATTATATGTACCTGGCCGTTAATTCAACGGTTTTTATAACGGCGATTCCGCTGCTGCGAAAAATACTGCAGGTATGGATAGCTCCGTTTCTATCAAGCCGCCGCAGCCCTGAGCTGATAGTCCTGTTTGTTTTGTCTCTTCTGGGCGCACTGACCTCGATTACCTATAAAGCCGGACTCCCACCGGCGTTAGGTGCCTTTGCCTGCGGGTTGGTGCTCAACGGAAACCGCCTTACCGGGCAGATAGATGCTCTTGTACTTCCGTTTCGAGAAGCGTTTGCCGCTATATTTTTTGTAAGCCTTGGCATGCTTTTTAACCCCAAAATCATTACGCAGGCACCGTTGTTGGCCGCAAGTGCTTTTGTCGGCATTCTGATACTCAAATCGGCTGCGGGATGCGTTGCGGCACGGCTGACGGGTCCGGCATGGCCTCCGTCATTCGGCATTGGGCTTGCATTATCGCAGATCGGTGAATTTTCGTTCATCCTGGCTTTTGCAGGCCTGCAGGCCGGAGTTATTTTAAAATCCCACTATGATTTTTTGCTGGTTTTTGCTCTCGGATCATTAATAGTAACTCCGCTCTTACTGAAAATAGGATTGAGGCTGATGACGGACAAAACCGGCTTAGGTACTTTAAGCGAAAGCGTCGCACTACAATTGGAAGACGTTACCAGTGCTCTCGTTATAGGAATTGGCCATATCGGTAAACAAATTTCACTACACCTTGAGACACGCGGTATGTTTGTCTCTGCAGTTGACTTGAGCCCCGTCAACCTCCATCCTTTATCCCTTCAGGGGATAGCAAGCGTTACAGGAGATGCCCGCGATCATGCCACGCTTGAGCGTGCACGTGTAGGGGCTGTCCAGCTTGTAATAGTCTGTGTGCCTGATGATCTAATGGCAGTAGATATTGTTAAATCAATTCGCTCATCTAATCCCAGCTGCACTGTCCTCGTCCGCTGCCGGTACCGTCTGACCGCAGAAGAATTAAAAAAATTTGGCGCAGATATCATAATCACAGAAGAAACAGCTACAGCTAAAGCATTGCTTGATGTGCTTGCAGAAAAAGACATTATTTAAGAAGGGCAACTGGTATCCAACGTGCTCTCATAACCACTCTTTTGGCTTATGTATAGCCTTCCGTTTTGTTAAAAGTTCCCCATTTGATTACACAAATGTAATGATCCTGCAATCATTTTGTAATGCTTGTTGGGTATACTTAGACTTAGAGGTAAAAAAGGGCTAAAGGCTATGTATGACGATACCTCCCCCCTCCGTGTCCTCCGGCATAGTACCCCTTTTTCAATATAAGACAGATTGATACATAAGGAGGTATTGTAATGATGATTCTTATAAACGGGTTAAAGTTATTTGTCTGCACAGCTGTTGCCGGAAAATTCGTATGCATACGGCAGGTCTTTGCTAAGTACAACAGGATTGTTCAGCGGGCCTTTAAAAGCTACTCCGAAGCGTTTTCTATTGCTGCAAAACGTTCCTTGCTGCACGTTTGATGAAACTATAACTGCTTTTAATACCAAGGCAATAAGCATGAAGGAACCTCAGCAAAAATGAAAAAGGAAAAGACAGACCAAGATCAATTCATTGAGCTTGATGTTAAAAAACTCCAGCATATAGAAGCGGAACGTAAAAGGCATTTAACATCTGTCCTGCAAAGAATGCCGGATATGCATTTCATGCGCTGTCCGCGCTGCAGTCGAGCGCTCAAAGAGAAGACCATCACAGATATAACCATTGTTATATGTGTACAGTGTAAAGGAATCTGGATAGATGATGAAAGCCTTGTGAAGGTACTTAGTCTTTCCGGAGATATGGCAGATGATTTTATTAATCATGTAAAAAAATAATGTGTCACTAAAAACAAAGTCTTGAAAATATGTTTGTTTGAGATGCGTTTTGTTTTTAGGAATAAATTATTCTAATAAAATGTATGGCGGATACTGCGGCTTACATAAGAATTATTTCTAAAATACACGGAGTCAAATTATGCCTATAAAACCCACAGAAAAAGAAGAGGAATATTTCGCACGACAAAAATTTGACCAGGCCAAAAAAGTCGAACAGGAACGACAGAATGCAATAGAAACAGAAGAGCGGTTGAAGCTCAGAGAACTGCACTATATGCGATGTCCTAAATGCGGCATGCAGTTGGTGGAAATCGATTACCGGGGAATTAAAATTGATAAATGCACTGCATGTGACGGGATATGGCTTGATGCCGGTGAGCTTGAGATGGTAGCGCAGCTTGATAAATCGGTAATTGACAAATTCTTTGCGGCCTTTCGTTAATAACAGGGAAATCTAAATGAATTGGTATCTAAGTATCTAAAACGAAGCATAAAGGAGCACTGAGCGGAAAGGGGATTGTGAAAATGGAACTGACAGAACTGAAGAAACATATTAGAACATTGGCAACGTTGCCGGAAGCTGATGCACCCGTGATCAGTTGTTACCTGGAACTTTTGAATGGTAACATCAAGGACCGCGAAACCTACAGGGAGCTTGCGAGGACTGTAATGATTGGCCTGAGTGAACATGAACGGTATATCATTAAGGAAACACTTGAGCCGGTTAATGCGTATCTGGCGAACGCACTTCAACCGGATGCAAAAGGGACCGCGATTTTCTCCCGAGTCGGCAAAGATCCTTTTTTTCTTCCACTCCAATTTCGGGTTTCGCTGCCTAATTGGATTTCCTTGGGCTCGGTACCCAACATCTACCACTTGGTGGAGATGAAAGACACCTATCACCGCTACGTTGTAATGATCAGCACAAAAAAAAGTGCTCGCATAGTGGAGGTCAATCTGGGCGAAGTGACGGCAAAGCTTTGGAAGGAGAGGCCGGAGCTTCGCGAACGCGTAGGTCGAGAATGGACTAAAGAACACTATCAAAAGCACAGCATGGAACGGGGAAAGAAATTCATCAAGGAGAAGATCAAGCTCCTGAACAAACTCATGTCCGCCGGCGGACACTCCCATCTGATCCTTGCCGGTCACCCCACGATGACCAGTCGGATTAGAAATGAGCTTCCCAAGTATTTGCTGGAAAAACTTGTTGATGAGGTTACTGTATCAGGGCAAGCGAAGACCACGGATGTTGTAGAAGCAACCATTGCCTCTTTCGTGGAAGCTGAGGAAATAGAGTCGCAGAATATAGCGAGGGTTCTTTCACAGAAGGTTCACACCGGCGGTCTTGCTGTTGCCGGAGCGGAAGCCAGTTTCCAGGCTCTACAACGTGGACATGTAGATACCGTCGTGCTTCTGGCCGGCTATTCGCCAGGGCTGTTCCGGGTATGTGTTGCGTGCGGGTTTACAAACATCAAGAACAAAAAACTTGATTCATGTCCTCAATGCGGCAGCACCTCGTTGAAAATCTCTGATCTCAAGGAAGAAATGGTTCGACTCGCAGAAGGGCAAGGCTGTTTAATCGAAATTGTTAACGAAAGCGAATCCTTGACGAAACTCGGGGGGGTAGGCTGTCTGCTGCGTTACCGGCTGTGAAATGGATACACCCGGCAGCCGCAATCCCCGCAAGCGGCCTTATATATAAAATAAATTAAGGACAACTTTATTTTGTTGCGAAAGGAGTAGACCATGATTAGAGCGATAAAACATGACCAGACGTCAGTGTTTATAATCTTTTTGATGTTGGGAACAATGATGTATTTTTCTCCGGAAAAAGCTGTAGCAAAAGATAAAGAAGTGGAAGACCATTTGTTTAAGGTTATTTGCCGCAACAAACCAAACGGACTTTCTCCTAGCTCAGTTACAGTCAAACCGCAAGAAACAGTAGTATGGTACAACAATGATCCGGCCCCAATAAAAATAAAGTTCCTGACCAAGGGAATGCTTGCTACAAAAGCACCTGTTAATTTCTATGGTAGTGGCTCCGGACAATATGAATCAAACATGATCCCGCAAGGGGGTACAGCCAGCCTTTGTTTTATGCGCGAAGGCAAGTATGTTTATGAAGTAATAGGGTCATTTGTTGATGAGAAAGGAAATGAATCTGGGTTGGTGCTTGAGGGAATAGTTTTTGTTGAACACTGAAAGGAAGTATTGCAATGCTGTCCCGCTGTTAGGATTCGTTGGAAAAAGATAGTGCGACAGCTACCATCAAAAATATCGTGACAAATGCGGCATGAGTTTGAAAGAAATTGAGTATAAGGGGGGTAAGATTGATAAATGCTCGCAATGTGATGGTATCTGGCTCGACGCAGGCGAATTTATCGTACATTTATGAAACAGCTTACTTAGTACTCACAGGTTATCGGTGTTATGGCAGATAATAAAACAGATAATAAAAAGAAATCAATTCACATTACCGCCTCCGATATGGAGCAATTACAGAGTCTGCTTGATTTTGCCAGGCCCAGCAACAAACATGACCTGGTAAATTTTGAACGGCTGGAGGAAAAACTGTATTTGGCAACAATAGTTGTCCCGGAGGACATTTCAACTGACTTTGTCAGGATGCATTCAACTGTCCATCTGCGGGAAACTGATTCAGACATCAAGGTTGTATTTACTCTCGTGTTTCCTTCAGATGCCGATATTTCTTCACACAAAATATCTGTGTTGGCACCAATCGGTTCAGCCGTAATAGGCCAGCAAGCTGGGGACATAATTCACTTTAAAATATTGGACAGAGTTAGAAGGTTTACAATTGAAAAAGTCCTTTTTGAACCGTAAACAGCATAGTTATTCCCTTAATAACTTATTGGTTTTTTTTGAGGCAAAATCTAATATTTTCTAAGATATAGGGGAGAATAAAGCTATGGATGCGAATGGGGTGTGGTTAGTTGTAACCCTCGGGGTGCTGATAGTCTTTTCTGCCTTTTTTTCCGGTTCGGAAACTGCCCTGATTAGCAGCGGGCGGATAAAGTTGAATCTGCTTGCAGATAAAAAATTGCGGGGCGCCAAACTGGCTATGTTTTTGATAAAGAATCCGGCAGATGTACTGGCAACCATTCTGGTGGGCAACAATCTGGTCAACGTCATGGCAGCTGCAGTTGCGACAGTCCTGCTGGGACCGATTTATGCTACGTTGCTGGTGACGCTCCTGCTCTTGATATTTGCCGAGATAACCCCCAAGACCCTGGCGGCCTATGATCCGGAGCGTTACGCCTGCAAGGTTGCAGGCCCGGTGTACTTTTTTGGACTGTTTTTCAAGCCGATAGTCTGGATAACAACCGGGCTGACCGATCTTTTGCTCTGGCCGGTTCTGGGCGGAGCCCGCAAACGCAAACATAAGCTCTCACGGCAGGAATTGCTGGTGGCCATTCGATTAGGAGGGCGGGATGGAGAGCTTGAACCGGCTGAAACCCGGATGACCCGGGAGATACTTTCGTTGAAAGATACTCCCGTATGGCGACTAATGATTCCTGTTAAGGATGTTAACGCAATCAGAGAGTCTGCTTCTTTTGACGAAATCATAATGGAAGTCGCCAAAACCGGCAATACCCGTTATCCTGTTTATCGCAACAATCTGAAGGAGCCCATAGGTTTATTATTGGTCAAGGATATTTTGGTGCATCGCGAGGGAGCTCAGGAAAACTGGAGAAAGTATGTCCGTCCGGTTATGCGGTGCCTTTCGAGTCTCGAGGCGGATGAGCTTTTGCGTGATATGCAGATCCAGTGTACTCATATGGCAGTCGTGGAAGATACGGCAGGCCAAATGGTAGGCATTGTGACCATGGAAGATATCCTGGAGGAGATAGTCGGAGATATTCAGGATGAATTTGATGACGATGAAGGCGAGCTCATACGTGAAATCAGTCAAGGCCGGTATGCAGTCCATGGTCGTGCAGAGGTAGATGACCTGTGTAAGGTAATCAATGTTGATTTGGGGCACGTTAACGAGCATACCACCCTTGCGGAATGGCATGCTAAACGAACCAGGGAATTGGATAGTCATGGCCGACGTATTAAAGTAGGAAATGCTCGTGTTATTGCCAGAAGGGCCGGCAGATTCGAAATCATTGTTAAGGGACACAGTTTTTAATTGAACTACCACCAGCTAAAAACTGGTGGATTGGTTCCCGACTAAAGTCGGCTAAAGGAAAAACACAATACCTCTGAAATTCTCACGAGGGGTATATTTTTTCATAGCACCTTCGGTGCTT